>JAHBWE010000010.1:0-300000 GCA_019637155.1 Labilithrix sp.
TCGCGCCCGGACGCAGCGGCGCGAGGTACGTGCCCGGACGCGGCGGCTGCGCGGCGGCCGGCGCGCGGCACACGCGCGGCTCTCCGGCGCGGCGCGCGACCCAGCGATCGGCGGCGCGCACCGCGGCCTCGGCCTGCGAAGCGTCCGCGTTCGCGAGGACCGCGACGCGGAGCGGCCCCGCGCGGAGCGACTGCGCGCGGGCGAGGACCGACGCGTCGGACGAGCGCGCGATCGGCTCGCTCGATCCCCACGGATCGATCCACGACGAGTGGGTCGGCGCGAGCTGCGACGCGAGGAGCGCGATGACGGGTCCGTCGTCCTTCGCGTCGCGGCGCAGGAGGTCCGCGCGCGCGCGGCTGATGTTGCGTCCGTCGATCGGCTCCGCGGCGAGCGCGCGCGTCGCGACGTCGGCGAGGCGCCGCGCGAGGGAGGCGGGCGGCTCGTTCGCGCGCGGGGCTCCGTGCGCGAGGAGACCGACGCCGTCGATCGCGACCCACGGCTCGATCGCGACGTCGGCCGCGCCGCGCGCCGACGTCGCCATGTCCGCCGCCGCGCTCGCGAAGATCGCGCTGAGGCCAGCCTCCGCGTCGGTCTCGCCGTCGGCGCCGCACGGCGATCCGACGAGGACCCACGCCTCGCCCTGACCCGCCTCGACGCGCGTCTTCGCCTCCACCACCGGCTGCGTCCACGCCGCGGTCGCCTTCGTCACCGCGGCCGAGAGCGAGTCGCGCAGGACCGCCGACGCGTCTTCTTTCGTCCCGCGCTTCGACGGGAGCACGAGCGTGACGGAGCCGCCGGCCGGCTTCGGCGGCGCGCCTTGATCGACGAGCGCCCACCACGCCGCGCGCTCCGCCGCCTCGCGCGCGTCGCCCGATCGCCGCGCGACGACGCGCCCGTCGGCGGGGGTAGGCCCGAGCTCGGCGAGCCGCGCCGACGCCTCGAGCTTCACGAGCGCGGCCGCGTCCGCGACGCTCGAGGAGGTAGTCGAGCTCGTCGTCGCCTCGAGGAGGATCCCCGCGCAGCCGCCGCGCGCGTGCGCCGCGCCGGTGACCTCGCGCACGCGGAACGGCGGATCGAGCTCGGCGAGGCGCGCCGCGAGCGGGCCCTTCGGATCGCCGAGCGCCTCCGCCGCCGCGATCGCCGCGCTGCTCGGGCCGACGTCGAGCGTGACGAAGACCCCGGGCGGGGACGCGGCGTCGAGGCCTTCGTAGGCGTCGACGATCGTCTCGGCGGGCTCGCTCCGCGTCCCGATCGGCGCGCCGATCTTCCACGCCGGTCCGCTCAGGATCGCGCGCGCGACCGCCTCGCCGATCGCGGCGCGCCCGGTCGCGGCGAGGGCGACGCGGCTGAGCCCGAACGCGCCCGCGCGCCACCGCTCGAGCCGCGCGGCGTCGACGGCCTCGTAGTCCTTCGTCCGCTCCGGGATCCCCCACGGCTCGCCGACGCAGCGCGCGTAACGTTCGAGCGACTTGTCGTGGAGCGGCCGCTGCCCGAGCGCGGCGAGCTTCCTCCGCGCGGGCCCGAGGTCGACGTCGGTGATCGGCGCGGAGAGCGCGTCGCGGATCGCGTCCGCGACGCGAACGCCCTCCGCTTCGCCGGAGACGAGCGCCGACGCGCGGAACCCGTCCCACGCCGGGACGACGGCGACGTCGATCGCGCGCGCGCGGAGCCGCGTCTCGACGAGCGCGGCGAGCGCGGTCGGCGGCTCCGGATCGTCGCCCGCGCCGTCCCAGCCGACGCCGGTGGTCGTGACCGCGACCGCGATCGCGGCGGCGGGATCGCCCTCGCGTCCGACGACGACGACGGGCGGCCTCCCGCTCGCGAAGCGCACGTCGGGGTGCGCGGGGTGGCGCGCGTTCTCGGCGGGGGAGGGCGGACCGCACGCGGCCGCGAGCGCGACGCACGCCGTGAAGGTGATGCGTCCGAGGCCCGCGCGCGCTCCGAGCATCAGTCCTTGACGATGTCGGCCGGCGTCCGCGGAGCGATGTGGAGGTTGCAGAAGAACGTGACGATGCCGGTGAGCGACTTGAGCTTCGTGTCCTTCGTGATCTCGAGCGGCTTGAGGTCCATGAGCTCGTTCACGAGCTGGGGCGCGGTCGGAAAGGGCGTGCAGGCGTTTCGCTCCAGGCCCTCCGGCGGGGGCTTGTCGTCGAGGAGCCCCGCCGAGTTGCGACCCGACGCCGGGTCGCTCGTCATGTCGCGGCGGACGGTGACGTTCTTCACCGTCACGATCATGTTGAGCCACTTGCGGCCGGTCTCGTAGGTCTCGAGGTCCTCGATGTCGATCTCGACCGGCGGAGGGGTGTTGGCCTCGTACCGGAAGTAGGCGATGGGGCTCGCGATCTGCACGAGCGCGGTGCCGTCCGCGAACTTGAGCGGGACCTCGGTGTTCTCCTGGTACGTGCCGCGGAGGTCGAGCGTGTCGCCGGCGCCGACGCGCAGGTTGCCGGGGACGAACGACGGATTGAAGAGGCTGATCCCGGAGTACGGCTCCTGCGAGCCGAGGTCGGCGATGTAGATCGTGCCGGTGCTCCGTCCGTCCTTCGTCTCGTCGTAGGCGTCGACCGCGACGACGACCGCGCCGCTCACCGCGACCGGCGTGCCGTGGGCCACCTTCATCTCGCTGTCGGGGTCCGCGATCTCGCGGATGCGCGCGTCCTTCCCCTCGGGCTGCGGGACCACGATCGTGGCCGGCGTGTCTCCGAACTGGGAGTCGCACGCGCCGAGGACGCCCAACGCAAACAGGAGCCGCGCGAAACGCACGACTCCTGCTTACCAGCTCCAGCGCGGAAAGTCAGGTCACGCCGCGATGCGACGGGACAGCACCGACTCGAGGCGCGACTGGATCTTGTGCTTCTTCGAGTAGACCGTCTTCACGCTGATGTTCATCCGGTCGGCGATGAGCTGCGGGTCGAGGCCCTCGCCGAAGTAGAGCGCGGCGAAGGTGCGGTCCTTGTCGCTGAACTCCGCGAGCGTGTTCTGCGCGATCTTCGCGCGCTCGTGCTCGCAGGTGAGCTCGAAGGGATCGGGCAGCTCGCAGACGAGGTCCAGCGCCTCCGAGATGCACTCTTTCTGCGGCTCGCGCTTGAGCGAGCGAAGGTAGTCGTAAGCGGCGTTGATCGCGAGCAAGCCAATCCAGGAAGAGAAGCGGTTCCCGCGGGCGGGGTCGAAGGAGCGAAGCTTGTGCATGTCCGAAGCAAGCAAGGAGACGTAAAGCGTGGCGTAGATCTCGCGGACGTCGTCGGCGGAGACGATCGAAGCGAAGCGCCGCGTCACCTTGGTGATGCAGCGAAGGATCAAGCGATCGAAGCGAGCCTGGAAGGCGCTCCAGGCGGCGCGCTCGTTGGCGAGCATTCCAGCGACGAGGTCTTCGTCGGAAGCGAAGCGATCGGAAGCAGAGGCAAGGGAAGCGACGACCTCGGAAGAAAGCTTGGGAAAGATTCCGCTCTCGGTGACCGTATTCATGATGAGTGGCTCCGCGTCTCGTCCGTAACTAAGCGCCGGGTCTCTCGTCCGGCGATGACCTCAGGAGCACCCGACGTGCCAGCGGTCGAGCCCGCCGCCTCCCGGCGCAAATTGCGGAAATCCCAGGGAAGGCGTCGCCGTCACGCGCCGTAACAGTGCGTAACAGTCGGCGTAACAGGCGTAACGTTCGGCCCGAGTGTTACGGTCAGGCTTGTCAACGTCGGGGGCTTCGCCCCCGACACCCCCACCCCAGACACGGCCCTCGCGCTGCGCGCTCGGGGCGCTTCGCGCCCGCTTGCGCGGCCGCTTCTGGGGCCCCGGATGGCCCGTGATTTGTCGGTTCTTATTTGTGGTGTTGGTTGTGCTTGGGGGGTGTGGGCGGGGGGCTAGTGATGCGTCGGTGCGGGCGGGGGGCCAGGTTGGGGAGGCGAGCTGGTATGGGCAGGCGCTCGCGGGGCGGAAGACGGCGAGCGGGGAGCGGTTCGATCCGCAGGGGTTCACGGCGGCGCATCGGACGCTGAAGCTCGGGACGTGGGTCGAGGTCCGGCGCGTCGACACGGGGGCGACGGTGCGCGTTCGGATCAACGATCGTGGGCCTCACGTCGCGGGACGCATCATCGATCTGTCGCGGCGCGCGGCGGAGGAGCTCGACATGGTGCGACGCGGGGTCGTTCGCGTCGAGGTGCGCGTCGTCAGCGGACCTTGAGGCTGGGCTCGGTCGCGCGGCGCTTCTTCGGCGTCGCGGCCTGACGCGACGGGGGCGGCGTCGTCTGCGATCGGCTCGCCAGGAACGCGAGCGCTTCACGCTCGAGGCCGGTGAGGACGCGCTGCCACTCGGCGCGCGTGAGGTCCTCGCGCGAGTAGACGAAGTGCTGGCGGGCCTGCTCGCGGACGATCACGCGCATCTCGTGCGGGAGCTCGTGCATCCAGCTGTACTCCGCCGCGGCGCGCGCGAGGTTCGGGGGGAGGCTCTCGATCGGTCCCGAGGCCGGCGGGGACGAGGGGAACGACGACGGCATGTCCTCGCCGAGCGCGAGCGCCTCGAGCTGCGCGTACGAGACCCCCCAATGCGCGGCCACTTTACGGCGGAAGTCCTCGCCCGGCTGCCGCGTCGGCGTGGTCGACAGCATGTTGCTGAGATGAGCGCCGGACACGCCGAGACGCTTCGCCAGCCTCGCCTGAGCCCCCCTCGGGGCAAGAGCTAGCTCCTCTCGCAGCCGCGCCAACACGTATTGTTTGATGCGGCGGACGCGCTGATCGTCCTGTCCCACGCAGGTACAACCTAGGTCCATTCGCGTTAACGGGAGCTAACTTCGGTCACTATTTTTTCTGCTTCAGCTGCTCGGTCACGTCGCACAGCCCCAGCCGATGGTCTTGTGCATATTGCACATAGAGCGCGGCCGCACCGGCGACCTCCATACGATCCATGTCGTTCAGCGGACGAACGCGCTTCGCCGGACGACCAATCGCCATGCCACCCGACTCGATCCGCGCGCCGGGGGGGACGAGGGAGCCAGCTGCGACGAAGACGTCCTCCTCGATGACGGCGTTGTCAAGGACCGTGCTGCCCATTCCGACGAGGCAGCGGTTCCCCACCGTGCAGCCGTGGATGATGGCCGAGTGCCCGATCGTCACGTCGTCGCCGATCGTCGTCGCGGCGCGGCCGTTCGTCACGTGGACGACGGCGTTGTCCTGCACGTTCGTCCGCGCGCCGATCCGGATCGGGAACACGTCGCCGCGGAGGACGGCGCCGAACCACACGCTCGAGCCTTCGCCGATGACGACGTCGCCGATGACGGTCGCGTTCGGTGCGATCCACACGCTTGGGTGGAGCTGAGGCATGACGCCGTTAAGGGAGTAGATCGGCATGGCCGCTATATAGCCCAGCGCCCACCCCCTCAGGACACCCTCTCGGGGTCCGGCGCGTAGAGCGCGTCTTCGCGCCCACCCCCTCAGGCCAACCCTCTCGGGGGGTCCGGGGCGTGGAGCGCGTCTTCGCGCGACCGGCCCCGGCGGGGAGAGCTCGAGAGGGGCAGAGCCCCTCTCGACTAGACAAGAGGAAGGCGGCGTCGCAGCGGCCGGATGACGTGCGGCCCTGGTGCAGGGAGCGCGCGGAGCGCCTCGGCGGTGGGCTCGCCGGCGAGCGAGTGCTTGAACGCGTCCGTGATCGTGACGGCGACGACCTCGCCGGAGAGATCGCGCTCGTCGCCGGCGTCGACGTGGACGATCTCGTTGCGATCGGTCCGCCCCTCCCAGGCCCCCGTCTTGCCGCGGCCCTCGACGAGGACGGACGCGGTGGTGCCGACGAGGCGAGCGAGGTGCGCCTTCCCGAGCGCCTCCGAGAGCTCGAACAGGCGCGCGAGGCGCTCGCTCTTCTCCTCCTCCGTGACGTCGTCCGTGAGCTTGAGCGCCGGCGTGAACGGGCGCGGCGAATACTTGAAGCCGAAGAGGCCGGTGAAGCCGATCTCCTCGACGAGCTCCAGCGTCTGGCGGAAGTCCGCCTCCGTCTCGCCGGGGAAGCCGACGATGACGTCGGTCGACACGGTGAGATCGGGGCGCGCGCCCTGGAGGCGGCGCACGCGTTCGGTGTATTCTGCACGCGTATAGCGGCGGATCATCCGCTTGAGCATCCGGTCGCTCCCGGACTGGACCGGCATGTGGACGTGGCGCGCGAGCACGTCGAGCTCGCGATGCGCGTCGACGAGCGCCGGCGTGAGGTGGCGCGGGTGCGGGCTCGTGTAGCGGACGCGCCGGAGCCCCGGCACGCGCGCGAGGAGGCGGAGGAGGGAAGGGAACTGGCTCTCGTCCGGATCGTCCGACGCCGGCGGCGGCAGGCTCGCGTCGCGGTAGCTGTCCACCGTCTGACCGAGGAGCGTGATCTCGCGCGCGCCGGCGGCGACCCAGCGCTCGGCCTCGGCGAGGATCTCGCCCGCGGGCCGGTAGCGCTCGGGGCCGCGCGTGTACGGCACGATGCAGAAGGAGCAGCGCTCGTCGCAGCCCTTCATCGTCGTGATGAACGCGCTGACGGGCGCGGCGCCGGGCGCGGGCGCGGCGGCGAGGAAGCGCGGCGTGTCGACGTCGAAGACCGTGTGCGCGCGCGGCGGCGCGCCTGCGATCTGATCGGCGACGAGGCGCGGCAGCTCCGCGAGGTTGTCGGGGCCGACCACGAGATCGAGGTGCTTCACGCGCGCGAGGAGCTTCTCGCCCTCTTGCTGCGCGACGCAGCCGGCGACGGCGAGGACCATCCCTCCGCGCTTCGCCTCCTTGTAGCGCGCGAGCTTGCCGACCTCGCTCCGCAGCTTCTGCTCCGCCTTCTCGCGGACGCTGCACGTGTTGAGCACGACGAGGTCGGCCTCGTCGACCGACGCCGCCGTCGTCCAGCCGTGCGCCTCGAGCACCTCCGCCATCCGGTCGGAGTCGTGCGCGTTCATCTGGCAGCCGAACGTGTGGACCAGGTATTTGCCCGACACCGCGGCGTCTCTAGCACCGTCATCGAGGCTCGTCGATCGGTCCGGCGCCGAGCACGGTCACGGCCGCCGTATCGCCGGGACGCAGGCGCGGCAGCGCCCACGCGCGCGCGCCTTCGCCGGTCGCGTTCAGCGCGATCGCGACCGCCTCGTCGCGATCGTGGAGCGAGAGCTCGACCGCGAGGTCGCCGCCGCCGGGGTTGCCGACCGTCGCGACGACGCCGCCGTTGATCGTGACCTCGAAGCGCGGTCCCGCCGAGGCGGCGGCCCCGCCGCGGGGCGGGGGCGGAGCGGGGCGGCGGCCGGACGCCTCGGGGTGCGCGACCTCGATCCCGAGCACGTCGCCGATCCGGAGCTCGAGCGCCGCGCCGCCGGGCTCGATCATCTCGTTCAAGAGGAGGTGGAGCGCGCCGTCGAAGACGACGTGCGCGAGCTTGGGCTCGGGGCCGAGGTGGAAGCTCGCGACCTCCTCGTCGTTCACGAACAGGTACACCTCGATCGCCATCCGGTCCGCGCGGAAGGCCGCGTCGCGCACGAGGCGCTCCGCCTCTTCGGCGCTCGGCGTCCACGGCGTGGGGGCGCGCGCGAAGTCCCAGGCGAACAGCTCCGGCGCGCGTCCTTGCCGCCAGCGGACGACGAGGTCGCGCCGGAGCGTCGCGTGGTACGCGTGGTAGGCGACGTGATCGAGCGCGAGCGTCGCGTCGCAGTCGGGGCACGTCTCGCGCGCGAGCTCGATCGCGATCTCCGCCGCGAGCCGCGTCGCGGAGGCGACGAGCGCGTCGAGCGACGCGTACGGCGGCTGCTCGATCGGATCGATCGCGAGCGGCAGCGTCCGCGCGCAGGCGGCGCACGTCGCGAACGCGACGCGCAGGTCGTGCGTCAGGCGGCCGTGCGCCTCCGTCTCTTCGCGGCGGACCGCGGCGAGCTCCTCGGCGTACGGTGCCATCCAGGCGGCGTATCACGAAGCGCGCGCGAGCTCATCGACGAGATGGTCGTCCCAGAGCGGGGCCATCTCCCGCCGGAAGAAGCCGAAGTGCCCGACGCGTTTCACGCCGAGGTCGTGCGGCTCGAAGCGGCGCATGTCCTTCGGGGCGCTCGTGTAGAAGCCGTGGATCGACGCCACGTTCTTCTCCGACATCATCTCGTCGTCGGTGAACGAGAGCGACGTGATCGGCGTCTTCACGTCGGCGAAGAGCGTCGAGGCGCGCGGCTCCGCCCCCACCGCGTAGTCGCGATCGAGGCACCAGCGCCGCCACTGCTCGATGACGCCGCGCGGGAGGTCGCCCACCATCCCGAGCTTCCGCCCCGGGAAGTAGCCGAAGAGCGGCGTCGCGAGCGGCACCGCGCCGAACCAGAAGAGCCACACCTTGCGCCGCGTCGGGGCCGCGTTCTCGCGCCAGTAGCCGCTCCCGGTCGCCACCGTGACGATCTTGTCCGCGATCGCGCGGTTCGGGACGAAGGGCACGATCTGGCCGCCGAGGCTGTGCCCGAGCCACGTGATCGGCAGGCCGCCCGCGCGCTCGGCGAGCGCGTCGAGCGCGGCGGCGGTGTCGCGCTCCGCCCAGTCGCGCACGATGTCGGCGTCGAGATCGGCGAGCGACCCCCGCCGCGACGCCCCGATCCCGCGGAAGTCGAAGGTCATCGTGGTGAAGCCGCGCTCGGCGAGGCGCTCGGCGAGCGGCTCGTAGAACCGCTGCGACACCCCCATCGCCCCGACGACGAGCACCGCGCCGATCGGTCGCTCCGCGGGGAAGAGGCGCGCGGCGAGGGCGTATCCGTCGTTCGCGGTGATCTCGACGTCCATACGATCGAGGTAGCAGACACTGTCAAGCGATCGAGTGGCATAATCGAAAAACACCTTTGCAGGATCTGCATCAATCCGATGAACGAGCTCGAATCGGCGAACGTGTTCCTCCAGGTCGTCCGCTCGAACGGCTTCACCGGCGCCGCGCGCGCGCTCGGCCGGAGCGCGTCCTCGCTCTCGCGCGTCATCGCCGGGCTCGAGGCGCACCTCGGCTCGCAGCTGTTCACGCGGACGACGCGGAGCCTCCACCTCACCGAGGCGGGCGCGCTGTACCGCACGCACGCGGAGGCGCTCGTCGCGGCGAGCCGGGCGGCGCACGACGCGCTCGCGGAGCTGCGCGGCGCGGTCCCGCGCGGACACCTCCGCGTCGCGATGCCGGTCTCGGTCGGGGAGCGGCTCCTCGCGCCGCACCTCCCCGCGTTCCGCGCGCGGCACCCGGAGCTCCGCCTCGCGATCGATCTCTCGGACCGCAACGTGGCGCTCGTGCAAGGAGGCTTCGACCTCGCCATCCGCGTCGGACGCCCGCCGGAGAGCTCGCTCCGCGCCCTGCTCCTCGGCCGCATCCCCATCGTCCTCGTCGCGAGCCCGGCCTACCTCGAGCGCCGCGGCGTCCCGCGCCGCCCGCGCGATCTCGCGAAGCACGACTGCATCACGGTGGGCCCTCACCTCGGCCCCACCGACTGGACCTTCCATCGCGGCGCGCGCAAGGAGCGGGTCGGCATCGAAGGCGTGGTGGAGACGTCGAGCGCGACGTTCGCGGGGCAGCTCGCGGTCGCGGGCATGGGCCTCGTGCGCACGACGAAGTGGCTGATCAAGGACGAGCTCGCGCGCGGCGCCCTCGTGGAGGTGATGGCGCCCTGGTCGTGCGATCACCCGCGCCACGGAGGCGTCCCGATCTACGTGCTCTACGCGCAGGCGGGCACCGCGACCCCTCCGCGCAAATCTCGCGTCTTCGTCGAGCTCGTGAAGGAGATCATGGCGATGGAGGTCGCGCGCGGCTGACGCGCGGCTGAGCCGTCGAACGAGGTCGTACGTCCGGCGCATCGGCGGTATCCTCGGGGCGCCATGGCCAAATTCGAGACGCTGGTCGACATCTTCACGGACGCCGTCAAGACGTATCCGGACAACCCGCTCTTCGGCACGAAGAAGGACGGGACCTGGAGCTGGATGACGTACCTGGAGTTCGGGAAGGCGGTGGACGGGTTCCGCGCCGGCCTCTCCTCGCTCGGGGTCGGTCGCGGCGATCGCGTCGTCTGCATCGCGAACAACCGGCCGGAGTGGGCGATCGCCGCCTACGCCTGCTACGGGCTCGGGGCCGCGTTCGTCCCGATGTACGAGGCCCAGACCGCGAAGGACTGGGAGTTCATCATCAAGGACTGCGACGCCAAGATCGTCCTCGCCGCGACGGACGGGATCACGGACAAGCTCCTCGCGCTCGAGGGCGCGATCCCGTCGGTGCAGCACGTCGTGTCGATGGACCCGGCGACGAAGACGACGGACAAGGTGAAGTCGTTCAAGGAGCTCCGCGCGACGGCGAAGAAGGTCCCCTCGATCAAGCCCGATCCGGAGGACACCGCCGGCTTCATCTACACGAGCGGCACGACCGGCAACCCGAAGGGCGTCATCCTCTCGCACACGAACATCGCGTCGAACGTGAGCGCGATGCACGCCGTCTTCCCGATGAGCCCGATGGACCGGTCGCTCTCGTTCCTGCCGTGGGCGCACGTGTTCGGGCAGACGGTGGAGCTGCACGGGCTCCTCTCGATGGGCGCGAGCATGGCGATCGCCGAGAGCGTCGAGAAGATCCTCGACAACCTCGCCGAGACGAAGCCGACGCTGCTCTTCAGCGTCCCGCGCATCTTCAACAAGCTGTACGCCGCGGTGCAGAAGCAGATCTCGAGCAAACCGCCGATCATCCAGAACATGGTGAAGTCCGCGCTCGCGTCGCGGGCGAAGCAGCGCAAAGGCGAGGAGGTCGGCGTCGTCGAAGGGCTCGTCCTCGCGATCACCGACAAGGTCGTCTTCTCGAAGGTGCGCGCGCGGTTCGGCGGTCAGCTGAAGTACGCGTTCAGCGGCGGCGCGGCGATCTCGACCGAGGTCGCCGAGTTCATCGACTCCCTCGGCGTCACGGTCTACGAGGGCTACGGCCTCTCGGAGACGTCGCCGATCGCGACCGCGAACTGGCCGAACAACCGCAAGATCGGCAGCGTCGGCAAGGCGATCCCGGGCGTCTCCGTGTCGATCTCGGACGACGGCGAGATCGTCGTCCACGGCCCGAACGTGATGAAGGGCTACCACAACCGCCCCGACGAGAACGCGGCCGTGCGCACCGCCGACGGCGGCTTCAAGACCGGCGACATGGGGCGCATCGACAAGGACGGCTTCCTCTTCATCACCGGCCGCCTCAAGGAGCAGTACAAGCTCGAGAACGGCAAGTACGTCGTGCCGACGCCGCTCGAGGAGCAGCTCAAGCTCTCGCCGCTCGTCCTCAACTGCATGGTCTACGGCGACAACAAGCCGTACAACGTCGCGCTCGTCGTCGCGAACGTCGACGCGCTGAAGAAGTGGGCCTCCGACAACGGCCTCGGCGAGTCGGACCCCGACAAGCTCCTCGCCCACACGAAGGTGCGTGGCCTCATGAAGAAGGAGATCGACACCTACGGCGAGAAGTTCAAGGGCTTCGAGGGCGTGAAGGACTTCGCGCTCATCGGCGACGACTTCACGACCGAGAACGGGCTCCTCACCCCGAGCCTCAAGGTCAAGCGGCGGCAGGTCACCGACAAGTACAAAGACGTGATCGAGTCGCTCTACGAGAAGAAGAAGGAGAAGGCGGCGTAAGCCGCTCAGGTCGGCACCGCGTCGGTCCCGGCGCCGCACACGAGCGCGCAGGGACGGCGCGCGCCGGCGAGCGGGGCGCGGCGCGCGAGCACCGCCGCGACGGCGGCCGCGCCCGAGAGCTCGACGCCGACCCCGACGTTCGCGAGCAGCCAGCGCGCGGCGTCGCGCATCTCGTCGTCGGTGACGAGCACGATCTCGTCCACCACCTCGCGCACGATCTCGAACGTGTACCGCTCCGATCGTCGCGGCGCGAGCGTGCCCGCCTTCGTCGCGATCGCGGGGAGCTCGATCACGTCGTTCGCCCGCAGCGACTCGTAGAGCGTCGGCGCGCCGGCGGGCTCGACGCCGACGATACGGAGGCCCGGGCGGAGGAGGCGCGCGGCCTTGCCGGCGCCGGCGACGAGGCCCCCGCCGCCGATCGCGACGACGAGCGCGTCGGTGTCGGGCGCCTGCTCGAAGAGCTCGAGCGCGATCGTGCCTTGGCCCGCGACGACGTCGGGATCGGCGAACGGGTGCACGTAGGTGAGGCCGTCGCGCTCGGCGCGCGCGATCGCGGCGGCGTGGGCGTCGTCCCAGACGTCGCCGGCGCGCACGACCGTCGCGCCCCAGCGCTCGATCCGCCGCGCCTTCTCCGCCGAGGTGTGGTTCGGGAGGTAGACCGTCGTCGGCGTCCCGACCGCGTGCCCCGCGAACGCGACCGCGAGCCCGTGGTTGCCGCCCGACGCGGTGACGATCCCGCGCGCAGCGACCTCGGGCGGGAGCGCGAGGACGCGGTTCAGCGCGCCGCGCGCCTTGAACGAGCCCGTCACCTGGAGGCACTCGAGCTTCAGCCGCAGCGGCGCGTCGAGCCGATCGTCGACCGCGGGCGTGACCTCCGCGCCGGCGCCCGCCGGCACGACGCCGGGGACGACGTCGACGACGCGCGTCGTGAGGATGCGGTCGCGCACGCGGGCGCGGGCGGCGTCGAAGAACGCGCGATCGATCATCGTATTCGGACGACGACGTTGTCGTAGCGGAGGCCGATCGTCTCGCTCGTGCGCTGGCTCGTGTAGAAGGCGCCGACGTAGGCATCGGCGACGTCGCAGCTCGGCGCGAACGTGACGGGGACGTCGCCGAGCGCCCGGCCGTCGACGGTGAGGGTGGTGACTCCCCGTGCGTTCGGCGGCGCCGAGCTCTCGAGGAGCAGGTGGTGGCGGCGCTTCGGCTCGAACGTCCCGACGTCGGTGGGCCGCGCGCCGCCGACGAGCTTGAGGTTGTTCGTCGCGTCGACGGCGAGCCCGAGCGTCGCGGCGCAGTCCTCGCCGCGGATGACGAAGCCCGCGATGACGGCGTACTCCATCGCGATCGTGTCGACGACGAAGTCGAGCTCCAGCGTCATCGTCGTCTTCGCGGGGTAATCGACGAGGTGGACGGTGCCGTGCCCGCCATGGTCGTTCTGCCCCTGCCTCGTGTCGGAGACGTCGATCGCGAACGCGCCGCCGGCGACGGAGGCCTTCCACCAGTCTCCGCTCTGCGAGAGGAGGTCGAAGCCGAAGGGCGAGGCCGCCGGCGCGTCGAAGTCGAGGCACTTCGTGGCGCGCACGGTGCTGCAGAAGGGCGCGCTCGCGTTGGTGGTCGACGCGCCGCCGGTGCTCGAGGTCGAGGACGACGAAGACGACGAGGTCGACGACGGGCGGCCGGCGTCGGACGCGACGGGCGTCGGACCCTGGAGGTCGAGGCCGCACGCGGAGACGACGACGAGCACGGCGACGCGACGCACACCCCAAGCCTACGCGATCCGCGGCTATGATCGGAGGATGCGTGCGGCGGTGATCCAGCTCTCGAGCCAGGACGATGTGCGGAAGAACCTCGAGCGCGCGACGGCGCTCGTCGCGGAGGCGGCGCGCGCGGGCGCGACGCTCATCGCGCTGCCGGAGAACTTCGCGTTCATGGGGGAGGAGTCGCACAAACGGGAGATCGCGGAGAGCACGGAGGAGGGGAGTCAGGGGCCGATCACGAAGGCGATCGTGGAGGCGGCGCGCGCGAGCGGCGTCTGGCTCGTCGCGGGCGGGATGCCGGAGAAGACGGCGGACCCCGCGCGCCCGTTCAACACGTCGCTCCTCGTCTCGCCCGAGGGCGCCGTCGTCGCGCGCTACCGGAAGATCCATCTCTTCGACGTCGACCTCCCCGACGGCACGAAGCTCCTCGAGAGCGGCGCGACCTCGGCCGGGAGCGAGCCCAACGTGGCGACGCTCGAACCGGAGCGGAAGCTCGGGATGACGATCTGCTACGACCTCCGGTTCCCCGAGCTCTATCGCCGCCTCGCGAGCGAAGGCGTCCGCATCGTCACGGTGCCGGCGGCGTTCACGCTCACGACGGGGAAGGACCACTGGCACGTCCTGCTCCGCGCGCGCGCGATCGAAAACCAAGTCTTCGTCCTCGCGCCGGCGCAGCACGGGCGGCATCCGCGGAACCGGCAGACCTACGGCAAGAGCCTCATCGTCGATCCGTGGGGCGACGTCCTCGCGCAAGCGGCGGAGGGCGAGGGCTGGGCCGCCGCGACGCTCGACTTCGCGGCGCAGGACCGCGTGCGCGCGTCGCTGCCGTGCCTCACGCACCGTCGGCTTTAGTCGCCGCGGGCAGGTCTTCGGACGGCTTCGTCGGCGGGGCGACGGAGAGCTTGTCGTCGGACTCGACGATCATCGACGGCGGCGTCATCGACGGGACGCCGGCCGGCAGGACGAGCGAGTCGGGCGGCGGCTCGATGCCGGGGAAGTTGCGGAAGCCTTCGCACGACTTCCGCTTGTTCGCGAAGAACGGGATCGCGCGGAGCGTGAGCTTGAACCACGCCGAGAGCTTCTGGAAGAACGAGCGCTGCACGATCTCGGGGCGCTCCTTCGCGATCTCGGTGAAGTCGATGTAGATCGTCTTCACCTCGCCGAGGCCCTCGAGGTCCTCCTTGCTCTCCTTGCCGAGCGGCTTGAGGTCCGGATCGAGCCGCTCGAACACCGGCTCGCTCATGAGCATGTACTCGGGGATCGGCACGTTGTTCTTGAGGAGGCGGTGGACGAAGATGACGTCGACGCCCGCGAGCTCGGTGAGGCGCTTGATGCGCTGGAAGGCGACCTCGCCGACGTGGGCGACGAACTTCAGCGTGAGCTGCGCGGCTTGCACGCAGCTGTCGCAGTTGCAGAGGCGGTCGGACTCGAACTCGGCCTGCTTCTCGAGGAAGGCGCGGCGGATGCGGCCCGCGATGCTCGCGAACTGCGCGAGCGCGTCCTTGTCGCTCTGCTGCTGGGGGAGCTTCGCGTAGAAGAAGGCGGCGTCGCCCTCGAGCTTCGCGAGCTTCAGCTTCGGCTCCGCGCCGTCGATGACGGCCTCGAGCAACGTCGCGATGATGACCTGCGCGTGCGCGAGGTTCACGCGATGAAGCTTCATGAACTTCGTGTACCCGCCGATGTCGGCGATCACGAGGAGTGCCCGCTCACTCACGCGGTGAGCGTATCACCGTTACAAGTGGTCGCGTGCGATGTCGGCCCAGGTGCCGGTGGGCTCGAGCTCGAGGTAGCGCTTCCAGTGGACGCGCGCGCGGGCCTTGTCGGCGAGGGCCTCGTAGGCCATCGCGAGGTTGAAGTGGGCGTCGGCGAAGCGCGGGTCCGTCTTGATCGCAGCTTCGAAGTAGGTGACGGCCCGCGACGCATAGCCGCGCTCGAGCATCACGTAGCCGAGGTTGTAGTGCGCCTCGGGCTGGCGCTCGTCGATCGCGAGGGCCTTGCGGTAGAGCTGCTCCGCGCCGGCCTCGTCGCCGCGGCGGAAGCGGATGTTGCCGAGGTTCGTGTACGCGATGGCGAGGTTCGGATCGAGCTCGGTCGCCTTCTTGTAGAGCTCCTCGGCTTGATCGAAGGAGGTGGGGTCTTCGTCGAGCGCGCTCGCGCGCATGTAGAAGTCGTAGGCGGAGCGGGCGCGGAGGCCGTCGGGCTCTTGCCGCAGCACGCGCACGACGTCGTCGCGGAGGCCGTCGACGCGGAAGTCGAGCACCATCTGTCCGCTCACCGGCTCGAACGCGCCGTCCTCCGCCTTCACGACGACCTTGCGTCCGTCGGAGACGATGCGGAGCTCCTGGAGCGGGCGCGTGACGCGGGGGAGCGCGCGGCGGAGCGCGCCGATCGCCTGGACGACGTCCTTGAGGCGGATGTTCTGATCGAGGAGCCCGCGCGTGGCGCGGAGCGCGATGAGGTCCTGGAACGTGTACGCCTTGCGGCCGTTGCGCGTGGCGCTCGGCGAGACGACGTTCGACTTGTCGAGGTTCCGGAGGCGCGCGACCGTGACGCCGAGGAGCTTCGCGACCTCACGCGGGGAGAACACGTCGGTGACGGGCTCGCCCGTGCTCGGCGGGGGAGGAGTGGGCTCGGGCGCCGGCGGCGCCACCGGCTCGGCGTGCTGGATGCGCCCGCCGCCGGGACCGAACGCGACGTGGATGACCTGGCCACCCTTCTTCGCGTCCGGCTTCTTCTGCCCGCCCTTGGTGTTGCCCTTTTGCTTCTTCGAGGTCGGCATGCCGTCGATGACGAGGTTCATGGCAGAGTCCTCGTGACCCTCCGGCGCTCTATCAAAGGCGCCTGGACGTCGACGTCAATCCTCAACCCGCGCGGATCGTCCGCAAAGTGAAGCTCGCACGCCACGCGACCGAGCATCCCGGGCGCGCGGCTCGCCGCTTCACGATGCGCATACCGAACCGCATGCACGTGCGCATGCACGTCTTTTCGCGCGATCGCGAGCAGCTCTGCACGATCTTCCAACGAGGTTTCCACAGGAAGCTCGAGGATCAGGCTCGTCGACCCGTACCAGACGCGCTCGTCGTCCTCGTCCCGCGGCGCGCCCTCGCTCATCGCGTCGGCGTTCGCGAAGAGCTCGCGCCAACGCCCTTCGGTGGTGCGGATCATCGAGCCGTTGCGCTCGACGAGCGGCGGCTGACGCGTACGAGCAAGCCCGGGCCCACGACGTGCGTTCGTCACATGACGATCGTCGCAAGTCGGATCGTGGCTTCGCCACTTTCTGTCAACGCAGGGGCTGCGCCCCTGCACGCCGCGCGCTCGCTTTCGACTGGGAGGGTTGGGTCGCCGTCGCCGTCGCCGTCGGCGTTGAGCGCGCGGTAGCGTCAGCCTCTAAGGACCTCAGTAAGCGGCGCGGAGGTGGCGGGCGGGCGGGTCGAGGGGGACGGTGATGGGCTCGATGAGGACGCCTTGCGGGGTCGACTCGATCCAGGTGGCGTGGGCGACCTGGGGGTGATCGTCGCCTCCGTACGAGAGGGGCTGCTTGAGGCCGTCGGGGGCTTCGCCGATGCTGCCGACGTTCACGACGCGGACGCCGCCGATGTCGCGCTGGAACGGGGTGTGGCTCATGCCGCAGACGACGACGTCGCCGCAATCGTCGCCGAGCTCTGCGTCGATCTCCTCGTCCGTCATGTCGAACGTGAGCGCCTCGTCGGGGTGCAGCGGAGAGCCGTGCACGAGGACGAGCTCGCCGCCGTCCTCGAGCGGGACGCGCTGATGGGTCGGGAGCCGGCGGATGCGCTCGAGCACGAGGTCGCCGAGCTCGGCGCGGACCTGCTTCATGCGCTCGAGCATCACGCGCTCGTGCTCGCTGCGGGGGTGGAGCGAGCTCGGGTCGAGCGTGGCGAGCGCCTTGTCCGAGACGCCCTGCACCATCACCGCGCCCGCGGCGGTGAGGCGGCGCCACGTCTCGAGCGGCTCCGGCCCCGGGAACACGATGTCGCCCGCGACGAGCAGCTTGTGGAACGACCGGCGCTCCGCGGTGGCGAGCACGGCGCGCAGCGCGTCGAGGTTCCCGTGAATGTCGGAGACGCAGAGCATCAGCATCGGAGCGGCCGCAGCTTAGCGCGCTGGGCAAAGCCCTCCAAACCCCCTTCGCCGTGGTGGGAAATGGGGGGCGAGGGGGGCGAAGCCCCCGTTCGTCGTGAGCCCCAGGCGAACGACCGGGGTATGGGGCGGAGCCCCATCACAAAGAGGCGCGGAGGTCGCGGACGAGCTCGCGGACGGCGGCGTCGCTCTTCGGGTCCTTCTCGATCCGGCGGACGATCTCGGAGCCGACGACGACGCCATCGGCGTGCTCCGCCGCGATGCGGGCGCGGTCGGCGGAGTCGATGCCGAAGCCGACGACGGTCGGGCGCTTCGTCACCTCGCGCACGCGCTTCGCCTCCTCGCCCGCCTTGCCGAGCACCTCGCTCGCGCCCGCGCCGCCGGTCACGCCCGTCATCGAGACGTAGTAGACGAAGGGGACCGGGTAGCGGTTCGCGAAGAGCCCGATCTTCTCGATGCGATCGAGCTTCGTCGTCGGCGCGACGAGCGGCACGACGCCGACGTTCCGCACCGCGCAGGCCTCGCGGAGCGGGGTCGACTCGTCGATCGGGAGATCGACGACGAGGAGCGCGTCGACGCCCGCGTTCGCGACCGCGCGCGCGGCGTCCTGCTCGCCGCGCACGAAGAGCGGGTTGTAGTAGCCGAACAGGACGAGCGGCACGTCCGACTTTTCTCGGATCGCGCGCGCGACCTCGAGCGTCTCGGCGAGGCCGCCGCCGCGCGCGAGCGCGCGCTGGCTCGCGCGGGCGATCGCGACGCCGTCGGCGGACGGATCGCTGAAGGGGCAGCCGAGCTCGAGGACGTCCGCGCCCTCCTCCGCGCACGCGAGCGCGAGCGCGATCGAGCGCTCGGCGTCGGGGTCGCCCACGCAGAGGTACGTGACGAGGACCTTCTTTCCTTCCGCCGCGCGCTTCGCGAAGACGTCGTCGATCCGTCCCATCAGTTGGCCTCGTTCCCGAGGCAACGCGCGAGGAGCGTCTCCAGATCCTTGTCGCCGCGACCGGAGAGGCAGAGCACGATCGTGGCGGGGCGCCCGATCCCCTTCGCCACCTCGGACGCGATCTCGCCGAGCTTCGCGATCGGGTGCGACGTCTCGAGCGCGGGGATGATCCCCTCCGTCCGCGCGACGAGCGACGCGGCGGCGAGGGCCTCCTCGTCCGTCGCCGAGAGGTAACGCGCGCGCCCCGACGTCTTGAGCCACGAGTGCTCGGGGCCGACGCCGGGGTAGTCGAGGCCCGCGCTGATCGAGTGCGCCTCCTTGATCTGCCCGCCCTCGTCGCAGAGGACGAAGCTCTTCGAGCCGTGGAGGATGCCGACGCGACCGGCGGTGAGGGTCGCGGCGTGCTTGTCGGTCGCGACGCCGTGCCCGGCCGCCTCGACGCCGTAGAGCTTCACGCTCGCGGCGGCGAGGAAGCCGCGGAACATGCCGATCGCGTTCGAGCCGCCGCCGACGCACGCGACCGCGGCGTCCGGCAAGCGCCCGGTCCGCTCCATCAGCTGCGCGCGCGCCTCGGTGCCGATGATCGACTGGAGCTTCGCGACGAGCTCGGGGTACGGGTGCGGGCCCGCCGCGCTGCCGATGCAGTAGTGCGTCGTCGCGACGTTGGTGACCCAGTCGCGGAGCGCCTCGTTCATCGCGTCCTTGAGCGTCTTCGAGCCTGACTCGACCGCGATGACCTTCGCGCCGAGGAGCTTCATCCGGCCGACGTTGGGCGCCTGGCGCTTCACGTCCTCCGCGCCCATGTAGACCTCGCACGGGAGCCCGATCAGCGCGCACGCCGTCGCCGTCGCGACGCCGTGCTGCCCCGCGCCCGTCTCCGCGATGATGCGCGTCTTGCCCATCTTCGAAGCGAGGAGGACCTGCCCGATCGCGTTGTTGATCTTGTGCGCGCCCGTGTGACAGAGGTCCTCGCGCTTGAAGAAGAGGCGGCCGATCGTCTTCTTCGACGGATCGATCTCGCGCGCGAGGCGATGCGCCTCCGTGAGCGGCGTGGGCCGGCCGACGTAGTTCGTGAGGAGCGCGTTGAGCTCGGTTTTGTAGGCCTCCGACGTCCCGATCCCGGCGATCGCCTCGGTGAGCTCGTCGAGGGCGGGGATCAGCGTCTCGGAGACGAAGCGTCCGCCGTAGGGCCCGTACCAGCCGGGATTCTGCGGATGATGAGAAGACGGCACGCGACCAACGTATCAGGCCTCTGCGCCGGCGGCTGGGGACACGGCCGCTTCGGGCGGAATACGGCGCCGTCGGTCGAAATGCCTCCGTCACCCGAGCGTCTCAACGTGGTTTACCGCAATCAACCTACATGCCTCGACCATTAACGTCCGCGCCCACGATGATGAACCCCGAGCTCTGGCGCGTGCAGTTGGGTACCGGCGAGGTCCGCATCATGACCCTCGACGAGCTCGATCGAGCCTTCGACGCGGGCTACATCCACGCGCGGACGAACGTCCTCGCTCCGGGCTCGTTCCACTGGACGACGCTCGGCGAAGCGGCGGGCCTCGACGAGCCTCAGGTCGAGCAGACGCCGAGCCTCTCGCCGATGGCGATCGCGTCGAGCTCGCCCTCGGCGTACTCGTTCCCGCAGATCCCGCAGCAGTCGGGCCTCTCGATGCACTCGTTCGGCGTCGGCGACGACGATCCGGACTTCGCCCCGCGCCGCAAGCGCGGCCTCGTCTTCGGCTTCTTCGTCGCCGCCGCGGCCGCGGCGTGCACGTTCGCCGTCACCACCGGCAAGCTCGGCGGCGGCATCGCGGCCGAGCACCACGAGGCGGCGACCGCCGCGCTCGCGCCGGCGGTGGAGCAGACCCTCCCCGCCGCGGCGACGCCCGCGCCGAAGCCGGAGGAGAAGGCCGAGGAGACGAAGGAAGAGGCGAAGCCCGCGGGCCTCGCCGACGACCTCAAGAAGAAGCTCCTCGACGCGGACAAGGAGCGCGAGGCGAAGCTGAAGGCGAAGGCCGAGAAGGCAGGCAAGGGCCTGAAGCGCCGCATCCGGAGCCGCGGCAACAGCGGCGAAGGCGCGACCAGCGCGAAGGACGAGAAGCTCGTCCAGGGCGGCGACAAGTTCGACCCGCTCAACGGCAGCCTCTAAGCGCGGGGCTTTGCCGATGCGTCGCGCGATGTCGACGCTGAGAGCGGTGCGCGAGTCCCTCGTCGAGGCCTCGCGCCGGCATAGCCGCGTGGCGCACGAAGTGGAGGACCTCGCGCACGACATCGTCGTGTCTGCGTTGCGACGCGGGACTCCGCTCGACGGCGAGACCTTTCTCTGCAACGTCCAGAGCGCGGTGCGAAGACACGGTGCCTTCCTCGCCCGCACCGCCGGGCGCCGCCGGGCTCGCGAAATGCGCAGCGCGGACGTCGCGGGCGGCGACGACACCGGAGATGACCTCGGAGCTGACGGTGCTCCGCCGTCGACGCTGTCGCCCACGCTGCAGACGACGCTGTTCCTGCTCGTCTTGGGGCTCGAGAAGGCCGAGCTCCGCGTGGCGCTCGGCGTCACCGATGCGGCGCTGCGGAAGCGGTTTCAGGCCCTGCGGGAGCACAGCCCCGTTGCTCGTCCCGACATTCCGATTCCGACGAGGACTCCTGCGCTCTCGGAGCTACGCCGCAGTCAGGTCAAGCTGCTTCCTCGGCTCACGGTGGCGCTCGGCGGTCACGCTCGGCGGACCCTCGCTGCCGGCGATCCCGACGGCCACGGGTTGATTTTCATCGAGGCGCTCACACCGGGCCGTCGCACGGCAACTCCTGGTACGTC
The DNA here is from genome assembly GCA_019637155.1 of Labilithrix sp. Taxonomy (NCBI): domain Bacteria; kingdom Pseudomonadati; phylum Myxococcota; order Polyangiales; family Labilitrichaceae; genus Labilithrix; species Labilithrix sp. The sequence goes on from JAHBWE010000010.1 coordinate 21,182, forward strand.
CGCTGTGAAAGGAGACCCATGCTCAACGCCCAGATCAAGAACCTCGCCATCGTCTTCATAGTCGGGGACCTCGCCCGCGCTCACCGCTTCTATTCGAAGACCCTCGGGCTCACGTTCGAGGTCGAAGACTTCGAAAATGGCTACCTCCAGGCTCGTCTTCCGGGCGACGTCGAGTTCGTGTTCTTGCCGGGCGAGGCGTCACGCGGGTCGAGCCCGCAGGTGGTCTTTGGTCTCGCCAAAGGCGGCATCGACGCGCTCGTCGCCTCGCTCGCCGCCGCGGGCGTCGAGATCGTCACGCCCGTGACCGAAGCTCCGGGCGGCTGGTCCGCCGAGCTCAAGGATCCCGACGGCCACATGCTCTCGCTGTACCAGGACGGCGCGCTCCCACGCTGAGGCAGTCGGCCGGAATCGGGTCCAGGAAGGGGAGGGAGTGCGGCGAGGCGCGGCGCAGCATCGACGTGCCTGTGCTCAAGCGGTTCACGACGCCCATCCCCACATTTCCCATCGAATACGGCTGCGTCGCGTGCATGTGGAGTGGACAAGCAGCGGGCGTGCCGGAGGGGTGCGGGTCTTCGCCGCAGGCGCGCGCGGCGGAATTGCTCCAGGGTCGAGGCGATGCACGCGGACGCTCGGCTGATCGACACGGACCTCCCTGCTCGGCTCGATCGGTTGCCCTGGAGCCGGTGGCACTGGCGGGTCGTCATCGCGCTCGGGATCACGTGGCTCCTCGACGGGCTCGAGGTCACGCTCGTCGGCGCGGTCGGGAGCGTGCTCGGCGAGCCGGACACGCTCCACTTCACCGCCGACGAGATCGGCGTGACCGTGAGCGCGTACCTCGTCGGCGCCGTGATCGGCGCGCTGTTCTTCGGGCGGCTGACCGATCGGCTCGGGCGGAAGAAGCTCTTCTTCGTCACGCTCGCCGTGTACCTGCTCGCGTCGTTCCTGACCGCGTTCGCGAACGGGCTCGCGCTCTTCGTCGTGTTTCGGTTCTTCACCGGGATGGGGATCGGCGGCGAGTACTCCGCGATCAACGCCGCGATCGACGAGCTGTTGCCGGCGCGCGTGCGGGGGCGCGCGGACCTCGCGATCAACGGGACCTACTGGCTCGGCGCCGCGCTCGGGGCGCTCGGGACGCTCGTGCTCCTCGATCCGCAGGTGATCCCGCGCTGGCTCGGGTGGCGCGTCTGCTTCGGGCTCGGCGCGAGCCTCGGGCTCGTCATCCTGTTCACGCGGCGGCACCTGCCCGAGAGCCCGCGCTGGCTCATCATGCACGGGCACCTCGACGAGGCGGAGCGCGTCGTCGCCGAGATCGAACAGCACGTGCGAGACGAGGGAAAGCCCCTCCCCGTCGGCGACGCGCCGAAGCACGTCGTCGACACGCACGCCGACACGAGCTGGGCGCGCATCTTCCGCGTGCTCCTCGTCGTGCACCGGCGGCGCTCGATCCTGGGGCTCGTGCTGATGGTCGCGCAGGCCTTCGCCTACAACGGCGTGTTCTTCACGTACCCGCTCGTGCTCTCGAAGTTCTACGACGTGAAGCCGGACGACATCGGGCTCTTCCTCCTCCCGTTCGCCCTCGGCAACTTCATGGGGCCGCTCATGCTCGGACCGCTCTTCGACCGCGTCGGGCGTCGCCCGATGATCGCGCTCACCTACGGGATCACCGGCGTGCTCCTCGCCGTGAGCGGCCTGGCGTTCGCGTGGAACGTCGTCGGCGCCGTCGGGCTCACCGCGCTGTGGTGCCTCGTGTTCTTCGTCGCCTCCGCGGCCGCGAGCTCGGCCTACCTCACCGTGAGCGAGCTCTTCCCGGTGGAGCTCCGCGGGATGGCGATCGCGGTGTTCTACTCCGTCGGCACCGGGGCCGGCGGCGTGGCGGCGCCCGCGCTGTTCGGGAGGCTCGTGGGGAGCGGATCGCGCGAGGGCGTGCTGAACGGGTACCTCTTCGGCGCCGCGCTCATGGTCGGCGCCGCCGTCGTCGCCGCGTTCCTCGCCGTGCCGGCCGAGCGGCGATCGCTCGAGGAGATCGCGGAGATGGGGCGCTGAGCTCATCGCGCCTTGCTCCGCTTCTTCTTCGCCGCGGCCTTCTTCTTCGCGGGCCTCGCCGGCGCGGGCTCGTCGCGCGTGGTGTCGACGCGCGCGGGGCCGCGTTTTTCGCGGAGATCGTCGAGCAGGCCCTGGCGGTCGATCTCGAGGAGCGCGGCCCACGCGTGGCGGCACGGGTCGGGGGTCATCGACTCCGACGGGCACGTGCACTTGATGAGGAGGCGGCCGCGGTCGACGGTGAGGTCGACCTCCTGCGGGCGCGGGCCGCGCACGCGGGCGCGGACGTGATCGCGGCTCGTGTCGAGCAGCTCCACGCCGCGCGTGTGGCACTCGAAGCCCTTGAGCATGGCCGGCGGCGCGAACGCGTGGCCGACGCGGCCGGCGACGGAGACGGCGAGGGGAGAGACGGAGAGCGAGAGGGAAGGTGACGCGTGCATGCGCGCGCCTGAAGCCAGCGCCATGCCACGAGCGCGCACCAACGATCTTCGAGGGTTGGCGCGCGTGACCATATGGCCCGGGCCGGCCGGGGCCAGGCCAGGGGCCAGGGGAAAGGGCGTTACAATCGCGGGTATGGACATGTATCGCGATCCGCTGGCGGGGCTCCGCAGCCAGATCGCGACGAAGCGCGGGCTCCTCGAGCTCCGCGAGCGCGCGCTGCCGATGCTCCTTCGATCGATGTTGCCCGCGGCGCTCGTGAAGGAGCTCTCGGCCAAGGTGCCCGCGGCGGAGGTGGACCCGAGCTCGCTCGAAGGGCTCGCCGGGGTCGAGACCGCGCTCGACTCGCTGCTCGCCGCGCACGACGAGGCGGCCGCGCTCGCGCCCAAGCTCCGCGAGTGCCCCGACGAGGTGCCGGATCCGCCGCGGCCGGCGACCGCGCCGCCGTGGGTGATCGAAGAAGAGCCGCAGCTCGATCATCGCGCCGCGCTGACGCGGCGGCTCGCCGAGATCGAGCCGGACGCGTTCATCGTGCGCTGGGACGACTGGACGTACCTCTCGCGGTTCCAGCTCGCGGGCGCGCCGCTCGTCGTGCGATCGCGGCACGTCAGCTACCACCGCACCGTCGAGCACGTGCGCGACTCCGCGCGGAACTGGGCGCGCACGAGCGTGCCGCGGAGCCTGCCGCCGATCGTGGTGCACGCGGAGGGCGTGCTCCACACGATCGCGCGGAAGCTGCGCCTCGTGCGCGACGTCGCGACGGGGGACGCGCCGTTCGACCGCGCCTACGTGATGGAGGGACACCCCGGCGCCGTCCTCGCGATCGGGGCCGACGTGCGCGCGGCGTTCGTCGCGGCGCTGCCGACGCGGCTCCACCTCGTGGTCGATCGCGGCGTCGCGGAGGTCTCGTGGCGATCGTCGTACGAGCCGCGCGCGCTCCTGCCGGACGAGGTCTTCGCGATCCTCCTCGGCGTTCGCGCCGCGATCGAACGGGCGTAGGATCGCGACGCTGGCGCCCGACTGGGCGTATCCTTACGCCATGATCTCCCGGAGCCAGCCTTGGTGAACGTCCTCGTCCCTTGTTCGGCGTGCGCACGCCACGTCCGCGCCGGCGAGCCGGCGTGCCCGTTCTGCGGGGCGGCGCGGGTCGCGCAGCAGCTCGTCGCGGCGCCGTCGTTGCCGTCCGGGCTCTCCCGCGCCGCGCTCCTGCTCGCCAGCGCGGCCGCGCTCGCGGCGTGCGGGAAGGAACCGGCGCCGCCGCCGAAGCCCTCGCCCGACAACACCGCGCTCGCTCCGGCCTACGGCGGGCCGCCGGAGGACATCGTCTCGGCCGCCATCTATGGCGAGCCGGTGTTGCTCGAGGACGCTGGAGGGCCGCAACCGCAACCGCAACAGGCCGACGCCGGCCTGCGCAACCAGGCGCCCGCGTACGGCGCGCCGCCGAAGGCCCGTTGAAATAGCCCTCGCGGGTGGGGCGTTCTCCGGGCATGTGGATGGCCTGGGTTCGTGGATCGCTCGCGGCGCTCGTGACGCTCGCGCGCAGGCGCCCGCGGGGCGCGGTCGCGCTCGCGGCCGACGACGCGGTCCTCGTCGACGACGGCGCCGACGAGGAGACGCGGCGCGCGGTCGTCGCGGCGTGGCGCGCGTTCGCGAGCGCGCCGGGGCGCGCGGACGAGACGGCGGCGGCGGTGGCGCTCGATCTCTACGAGGCCGTCCTCGCGAAGACGATGCACGCGAAGGTCGCGCGGCGCGTGATCGATCCGTCGCTCCGCGGTGCGATCGAGGCGGCGGCGAGCGAGGCAGGACGGCGGGCCGCGCACCTCGCGTGCGTGCTCGACCGGCTCGTCGAGGAGGGCGGCGCGGCGGCGCGGCAGGCGGCGCGGCTCGCGCTTCGCCTCGGCGCTCGGGCGCGCCGCGACCTCCCCGCCGACGCGCTCGAAGGTGGGTGGGAGCGATGGGGGATCGCCGGGCGTTGCCTCGAGGAAGAGGCGTCGGCGCGCGCGATCGCGGTGGTGGAGCGGCGGGTCGGCTACTCCGACTTCGGCTTCGGCGCGCCCGGTCCGAGCTTCGCGACGTCGCCCTCGGCGAGCTGGCGGAGGATCTCGTCGTAGAGGTAGTCGAAGCGGTCGCGGACCTCTTTGTCCACGCGCTTCTCGAACGTCTGCGTCGCGAGGCCGATGTCCGTGCTCATGCGCGTCCAGAGGTCCTTCGCCTCGCGGCCGGCCTTCACCTCGTCCTCGTGATAGAGCTTGATCTCGCTGACGGAGAGGCGGGCGAGGCGGCGCGCCGCGGCGTGACGCGGGTCGCTCTTCTCGAGCTCCGCGGTCGCCGGGTTCGACGGCTGCATGTACTTCGCCGCGATGCCCGCGGCGGTGGGGGTCGGCGCGGGAGCGGCGGCAGGCGCGGGAGCGGCGGCTGCTGCTGCGGGGGCCGGGGTTGGCGCGGGAGCGGGCGCCGCGGCGGGCTCCGCCTTCTTCGGCGTGGGCGCGCCGGGTCCGAGCTTCGCGACGTCGCCTTCGGCGAGTTGGCGGAGGATCTCGTCGTAGAGGTAGTCGAAGCGGTCGCGGACTTCTTTGTCCACGCGCTTCTCGAACGTCTGCGTCGCGAGCGCGATGTCGGCGGTGAGGCGCGTCCAGAGGTCCTTGTTCTCGCGACCCGCGTTGACCTCGGCCTCGTGATAGAGCTTGATCTCGCTGACGGAGAGGCGGGCGAGGCGGCGCGCCGCGGCGTGACGCGGGTCGTTCTTCTCGAGCTCCGCGGTCTCGGGGTTCGACGGGGCGAGGCGCGCCGCGGCGGTGGCCGTGGGCTTCGGCGCTTCGGCGGCGGGGGGCGGCGCGGCCTTTGGCTCCTCCGGCTTCGGCGTCGGCGCGGGGGCCGGGATCGGCTTCGCGGGCTCGGCGGGCTTGGAGGGCTCGGCGGCGGCGGGCTTGGAGGGCTCGGCGGCGGCGGGCTTGGAGGGCTCGGCGTCCGTCTTGAGCTTCGGCGCGTCGGGGCCGAGCTTCGCGGCGTCGCCTTCCGCGAGCTGGCGGACGATCTCGTCGAGGAGGTAGTCGAAGCGGTCGCGGACCTCGGCGACGACGCGCGACTCGAACGTCTGGCGCGCGAGGCCGATGTCCGTCTGGAGGCGCGTCCAGAGGTCCTTCGCCTCGCGGCCGGCCTTCACCTCGTCCTCGTGATAGAGCTTGATCTCGCTGACGGAGAGGCGGGCGAGGCGGCGCGCCGCGGCGTGACGCGGGTCGTTCTTCTCGAGCTCCGCGGTCGCCGGGTTCGACGGCTGCATGTACTTCGCCGCGATCGCCGCGGCGGCGCCCGTCGCCGCGGGCTTCGCCTCGACGGGGGCGGGCTTCGCCTCGACGGGCGCGGGCGTCGGCGCGGGGGCGGGGGCCGCCGGCTTGGGCTCGGGCTTCGGCTTCGCGTCGTTGAGCGCGGAGAAGTCGTGCTCGCCGCTCGTCGGCTTCGCGGGCGCGACCTTCGCCGTCGTGACCTTCGGCTCGGAGACCCGCGCGGGAGGGGCGACGACGGGCTTCGGCGCGGTCGGGATCTTCGGCTCGGAGACCTTCAGCGCGGGCGGCTTCGGCGGCTCGGGCTTGGGCGGCGGTGCGGGCTTCGACTCGTCGGAATCGAGGTCGTTGATGCTCGAGTAGGAGCGGAGCGGCGTGCGCGGCTTCGCGGGGGCGGCGGGCTTCGACGGCTCGGGCTTGGGCGGCTCGACGGGGGGCGCCGCGAGCGCCGCGGTCTGCTCCTGCCGCGGCTCTTCGGCGACGGGCTTCGGCGGCTCCGGCGGCGGCGAGACGGGGATCGGCGTCGGCGCGGGCTTCGGCGGCTCCACCACCGGGGGCGCCACGGGCGGCGCGTCGAGCGCCGCGGTCTGCTCCTGCGCCGGCTGCGGCGCGGGGAACTGACCGCTCGCGGGCGCCTGCGAGGTCGCGGGGGGCACGGGTGCCTGCGAGGTCGCGGGCGGTGCGGGCGCCTGCGAGGTCGCGGGGGGCACGGGGGCGGTCGACGCCGCAGGCTCCTTCGGTCGCTGCGGTGCGAGCTCGCGGGGCGGCTCGAAACGCGGCGGCTCGGCCTCGGCCGTCTTGCTCTTCGCCCGGACGACGAGGAGGACGACGACGAGGAGGAGGACTACGACAACAGCGGCTACGACGATCGTCGTCGGCATCGCGGCCAGCATATCGCGATCGAACCGGGGGGTGGGAAGCGCGTTTTCCCATGCTACCTTTGGGCCCTGCCGTGTCCGATGATGCGCCCGACCGGTTCCCCGTTCGTGCCGGCGACGTCGTCGGCGGGAAGTACCGCGTCGATCGCATGCTCGGCGTCGGCGGGATGGGGTTCGTCGTCGCGGCGACGCACACGGACCTCGCGCAGCCCGTCGCGCTGAAGTTCATCCTCCCGCAGGCCGTCGCCGGCAACGACGCGGTGGAGCGCTTCCTGCGCGAGGCGCGCTCGATCGCGAAGCTGCGGAGCGAGCACGTCGCGCGCGTCTACGACGTCGGCCGCGACGCCGCCGATCGGCCGTACATGGTGCTCGAGCTCCTCGAGGGCGAGGACCTCGCGCGGCTCAACAAGCAGAAGGGACCGCTGCCGGTAGCGGACGCGATCGAGTACGTCCTCCAGGCGTGCGCCGGGCTCGTCGAGGCGCACGCCGCCGGCATCGTCCATCGCGATCTCAAGCCTCAGAACCTCTTCGTCACGCGGCGCATGAACGGGACGCCGCTCGTGAAGCTGCTCGACTTCGGCATCGCGAAGGCGGTCGGCGCGGCGGCGGTGGGGCAGGTCACGCTCACGGACTCGAAGGCGGTGATCGGCTCGCCGCTCTACATGCCGCCGGAGCAGATGCGCTCGGCGCGCGCGGTGGACGTCCGGAGCGACATCTGGTCGATGGGCGTCATCCTCTACGAGCTCCTCGGCGGGCAGCTGCCGTTCGACGGCGAGACGGTGACGGAGATCTGCGTCCGGGTGGTGAACGACGTCCCGAAGCCGCTCCTCTCGCTCCGGCCGGGGCTCGATCCGAAGCTCTCCGACATCGTGATGCGCTGCCTCGAGAAGCGGCCCGACGCGCGCTGGCAGACGGTGGGCCAGCTCGGCGCGGCGCTCGAGCCGTACGCGCGGAGCTCGCAGCAGAGCGCGGCGAACCGGCCGTGGCAGTCCTTCGACGCGACGATGGACTCGGTCGACGTCGGGAGCGCGTCGAAACCGACGACGCAGCGCATGTTGCACTCGACGCCGCCGCCGGTGCTCGCGTCGACCGACGTCACGTGGGGAGAGCACTCGGACCTGCCGCGCGCGACGGCGCCGCGGAGCAAGTCGTTCGCGACCGGGCTCGTCGTCGGCGCGCTCCTCTCGCTCGGCGCGATCGGCGCCGCGGTCGCGGTCGTCGTCCCGCGGCTCCTGCCGCACGGTCAGGCTCCCGCGGCGTCGCCGCCGCCCGCGCCGTCGGCGGCGCCTTCGCTCGCGTCTTCGCCTGCGTTCGTGCCGCCGCCGGCGCCTTCGTCCTCGCTCAGCGCCGCGCCGGCGTCGAGCGCGGCGCCTTCGGCGACGACGCCGTCGACGAAGCGCAAGCGTCCGCCGGTAGCGCCGGCCTCCGCGCCGTCGCCCGCCTCCGCGCCGTCGCCGTCACCTTCACCTTCGCCCGACCCTCCGGCGTCAGAGGCCCCGAACGGCGCGCCGATCTTGCGTTAAGCTCGCGTCCGTCTTGCGCTGGTCGCTCTTGCCGCTCGTGGCGGCCCTCCTGCTCTTCTCCGGCGTCGCGCGCGCCGACGACGCCGAAGCGCTCATCGCGCGCGGGCTCGAGCTGCGGGAGAAGGGGCGCGACGAGGAGGCGCTCGGCCTGTTCCGGCAGGCGCAGCTGAAGAGCCCGTCGCCGCGCGCGCGGGCGCAGGTCGCGCTCGCGGAGCAGGCGCTCGGGCTCTGGGTCCTCGCGGAGACCGATCTCGTCGCCGCCCTCGCGGCGGAGAGCGATCCGTGGATCGTGAAGAACAAGGGCGCGCTCGAGGGGGCGCTCGTGGTGATCCGGAAGCACGTCGGATCGCTCGAGGTGCGCGGCGCGGAGCGCGCCGACGTGTACATCGACGGGACGAAGATCGGGTCCGGCGCGGGGCCCTACCGCGTCGAGGCGGGGCGGCGCGTGCTCGAGGTCCGCGCGCCGGGCAAGCAGCCCACGTCGCGCGCGGTGGAGCTGCCGCCGGGCGGGACCGCGCGCGAGACGGTCACGCTCGTCGCCGCGCCGGTCGTGCGCGCCGACGCCGCCGCGCCGGGCGTCGCTCCCGGTCCGCGCCACGAAGATCCGGGGCGCGGGCAGCGGCTCCTCGGCTGGGTGTTCGTCGGCGCCGGCGCGGCCGTCCTCGCGACGGGGGGCGCCGCGCTCCTCGTGCGGAAGGCCCACGTCGACGACTACAACGTCTCGTGCCCCGGCGTCGGCGTGGAGCAGTCGCCGGCGTGTCAGGACCAGATCGACTCGGCGCGGACGTGGCTCACCGTCGCGATCGTGACGCTCATCGCCGGCGGCGCCGCGGTCGTCGGCGGCGGCGTCATCATCGGGACCGCGCCCAAGGCGCAGGTGACCGTCGCGTGCGGTCCGCTCGGCTGCGCGGGGACCTTCTGATGGTGCGCCCGGCGCGCGCCGGTCGAGGCGGGCTCGGATCCCACGCCGCGACGCGCGCGCGGATCGCGGGCTCGGACCTGCGCGCGATCGCGACGGGCTCGTTCGTCCCGCGTGGACCTGGGTACGCGCCGGCGCTGCGGCTGCGACGGCGGCTCGTCGCGCTGCGCGGCGGGGAGCACGCGATCGTGCTCGCGTTCGCGTGGAGCGCGGGCGCGGGCGCGGTGCGCATCCGCGTGCTCGCGACCGGCGCGCCCACGAGCGAGGACGTGGAGCGCGCGATCGACGCGGGCCGCCGCATCGCCGCGGTCGACGACGATCCGACGGAGCTCGTGCAGCGGATCCGGAAGCACCCCGTGCTCGGCCCGCTCGCGCACGGCGACGCGCGCATCGCGCAGACGCCCACCGTGTTCGAGAGCTTTGCGATCGGCGTCATCGAGCAGCTCGTCACCGGGGTGGAGGCGCGCGACGCGATCCGGCGCTTGTGGCGCGTCGCGGGCGAGGCGGTCGCGGGGACGAAGCTCGTCGCGGCGCCGTCGGCGAAGGCGGTGCACCGCGTGCCGATGTGGCAGCTGCACGAGATCGGGATCGGGGCTCGTCGCGCGGTCACGCTCCATCGCGGCGCGGGTCGCGGCGCGGCGCTCGAGCGGCTGCGGGACGTCGCGCCGGAGGTCGCGGTCGAGAAGGTGCAGAGCGTGCCTGGGATCGGGCCATGGACCGCGAACCAGATCGCGCGGAGCGGCCTCGGCTGGGCGGACGCGGTGCCGGTCGGCGATTTCTGGGCGCCGTTCACGATCACGGCGGCGCTGAGCGGCGAGGAGCTCCCGCGGACGGCGCCGGCGGAGGCGGACGCGCGCATGCTGGAGCTGCTCGAGCCATTCCGCCCGCACCGCGCGCGCGTCGCGATCTTGCTCGAGCGCCGCGACTTCGAACGCCGAACCTGGCCGCTGCCCCGCGTCGATCCGCATCGCCGCGAGCCGTGGCGCTACTGAAGCGCCGCGCCGGTTCGCTTAGCGGAAGCACTCGATGCGGTAGATTTTCCGGCCGTCGGCGGTGAAGCGGAACGGTGGATCGCATGACGCGCCGTTCTGGGAGGTTGCGTCGGGTGGGGGCTCGCGGACGATGTGGACCGCGCGCGCGCGGAGGGCGGCGGCGGTCTGGCGGTTGTCGACCGCGGTGCGCTTGCGCGAGATCACCTCGGCCTCGCTCACGATCACGTCGGCCTCGAGCTCCTCGGCGTGCGCGACGAGCGTCTCGCGATCGTCGCCCGTCGCCCGGTCGGCGCGCTCGCGCGCGGCCTTCGCGGAGGCGCGCAGGGTGGGGAGCCGCGCGGTGAGCTCGATCGCAGCCTTGTCGTCGTTCGACGCCGCTTCATCGAGGAGCCGAGCACGCGCGAGGAGGTCACGCGCACGAGCGACGGGCGAGTCGAGCGCCGGGCTCGCGGCCGCGTTGGTCGTGGCCGTGGTCGCGCCCGTGCCCCACGTCGCCGCCACCGCCGGTGTGCACGGTCCGTCCGCGAGCGCAGGCGACGCGCAGAAGAGGACAGCGGCAGCGAGGATGGTCGCGAGCTTCATCCCCGCGATCGTACACCCGCACCGCGGAGCCGCAGAAGCAGCCCACGCAGTCGGTCGCGAAGCGTCCGAGCGCGCCGCGGGCAGAAGCGGCCCGAGCGCGCAGCGAGGGCTGGGGTGCCAAATGCGTGGGCGGGCGTGGTTGGCCTGTTGAGCCGTGCGTTGGTGCAGGGGCGCTGCCGAGGTTGTTTGCGTCGCGTTCGTTTGGTTCGGGGGTTGTGGCCGAGAGGGGGCTCTCGCACGGCGTCGTCGCGTTGTCGCGTCATCGTGGCTGGGAGTGGGGTGGTGGACTCGGGGAGGGTGCCTGGGCTGGGACGTGGGCGTGATGTGGAGCGGAAAGGCTGATCCTCGCGACGCCGCATACCCGAGGCGTTGCAGCGGACTGGAGAGTCGTGCGCGCCTAAAAAATCTCCTTGGAGGCGGGGTTTGGGCTGGCCCCTGGCATGGCCCGGTCTGGCCCGGGCCAGGGGTTGCGTGTTGCAAGTGGCGGGAATCATGAGAGGGGGATGCAGGCATGGAACGTTCATGCGGGCGGCGTATGGCGAGCTCGGTGGGCTTCGAGCGCGGTACGATCCTCCTCGAGGGGTCGGCCGCGGGCGTGCGTGGCGCGGTGTGGGATCCGGACGTCGGGCGGCATCGGGCGCCCGCGTATCTGTTCGGTGAGGTGGCTGCGCGCGCGGACGCGGACGGTGATGCGCTCGCGGGCGACCTCCGCGCGGCGTGGACGGCGAAGCCACGGTCGATCGAGGCGCTGCGGCTGCGTGACTACCAGGCAGATGCGCTCGCGCGATGGTACGCGCACGAGCGGCGCGGGATCGTCGCGCTCCCGACCGGCGCGGGGAAGACGCGCGTCGCGCTCGCGGCGATCTTCGAGCTCGGGGTCCCTGCGCTCGTCCTCGTGCCGACGCGCGCGCTCCTCGCGGAGTGGGCGCACGCGCTCGCGGCGGCGCTGAAGGAGCCGATCGGGATCGTCGGGGACGGCGAGAACACGATCCAGCGCGTCACCGTGATGACCTTCGAGAGCGGGTTTCGGCGGCTCGATCTCGCCGGCGCGAGCTTCGGGTTGCTCGTCGTCGACGAGGTGCACCACTTCGGGAGCGGCGCTCGCGTCGAGGCGCTCGAAGCGTGCGCTGCGCCGGCGCGGCTCGGGCTCTCGGCGACGGCGCCGCCGCCGCGGAGCGAGGCGGCGCTGCGGCTGTCCGAGCTGGTGGGGCCGGTCGTGATCGAGGTCCCGGTCGAGGAGCTCGCCGGCACGCACCTCGCGCCCTTCGACGTCGTCTGCATCCCGATGGTGCTCTGCGTCGACGAGCGCTGGACGTTCGGGCTCCGGTCTCCGCGCGTCGTGCCGTTCAGCGGCGCGATCGACCCTTGGGCGCTGCGCGCGGCCGCGCGACGAGCGGCCGGCTCGAGCGAGGACGCGGCTTGACCCGCACCTCCTCTACCTCTTCGACGCCGCTCTCGTCGTCGACGCGCACGTCGGGCCGCAGCCCCTCGAGGACGGGGAGGTGGGCGGTCTCGATCGTGACCGCGCCGGGCCGGAGCACGAGCGCGCGCGCGGTGTCGCTCGCGAGCTCCTCCGGATCGATACCGAGCGTGAAGGGGAGGGTGACGCGCTTCTTCTTCGGCGCCTCGCCGGCGCGGAGCGACGCGAGCACCTTCGCGTCGACCTTCGCGCCGGTCGCGTGGGCGACGAGGAGGTAGAGCTCCGCGTTCGCGGAGACGCCGTCGACGACGAGGCGCCAGGTCTTCTTCGTCGCGGGATCGCGGACCTCGAACACCGCGTCGTCGAGGATGGAGAGCGCTTGGAGGAGCGCGCCGACCTCGCCGACGGCGTCGGAGAGCTCCCACGCCGCCTCGGCGAGGCTCGCGTCCTTGCGCGCCTTCGCGCGGACCTCCTTCGATCGCGCGAGGCACGCGACGGCGGTGAGGCAGCGCGCGCTCATCGACTTCCAGGCCGCGGCTTCGCCGGGCATGAGGACGGCGACGACCGCGCCGTGGGAGCCGAGCGCGGACGCGAGGTCCTCGCTCCCGGCCGCGTTCGTGACCGCGTGCGCGAACGCCGTCGCTTGTTCGAGCGTGGCGGCGAGGCCCTTCTCGGTCGCGGGCCACGCCGCCTCGGGAGGCGCGCCGCCCTCGACCATCGCGCCGAGCGCGAGGGCGAGGACCTGCTCGCCGCGGCCCTTCGCCTTCATGAGCGCCGCGGCGACTGCCTTGACCGCGGCGAGCTGCGCGCCTTCGCGCGCGCCGTCGAACGCCTCGAGCACCGCCTCGACTTTGGGGCGAAGCTCCTTCGGATCGACGTCCTTGGTCGCGGCGCCGGTGAGGTTCTTCACCGCGAGCTTCAGATCGGCCATGGCGCGAATACATCGCGACCTCGCCTCGCGGGCAATGACTCAATCGCGGCCTCCGGTCGCCGCTCCAACTGGCCCCTGGCCTGGCCCGGTCTGGCCCGGGCCAGGGAGAGCGCGTCGCAACCGATGGAGATCGCTCGCGCGCGTCGACGGCACGGCGCGTGGTTGTCGGGACCTCATGCGCCTCCTCGTCCTCGTCGTCATGCTCGTCGTCGCCGCGCTCGCGTGCGGTGATGCTCCCGCCTCCGCGCCCGTCAGCACGCCCGCCTTCGAGCGGCGCGCCACGGAGCCTGCGCCGCCGCGCCTCGACGACGCGGAGGACGGAGCCAGCGACGACGGGCAGCCGGTGACGATCGCGGGCCGCCTCGTCGATCAGCGCGGGGCGCCCATCGCCGGGAGACGCTTCCGCACGCGCGGCGCGGACGGCGACCGCCGCGACGACGTCACGCGGAGCGACGGACGCATCGCGCTCGAGGGCGTCGTCCCGCCGTACGATCTGCTCGTCCGCGGCGGCGCGGAGACGGGGCCGACGTTGTACCTCGGCGTCACGCGCGCGGACCCCGTCGTCGCGCTCTTCGAGGCGGCGGCGGAGCCCGTGCCCGCGCAGACGGTCGTCGTCGGAGTGCTCGCGCCGCCGTGCGACGAGGAGCGGTGCGTCGTCGACGTCGTCACCACGTCGGCGCACGGCGGCGGAGCCATGAGCGCGCTCTCGGAGCCGAACGCGGACGGTGACGCGGTCGCGATCCTCGAGGTGCCCCACTTCTGGGATGCGCGGCCCGGCGCCGACGAGCCGATCGCCGTGCACGTGCTCGTGCGCGACGGCGAGGCGCGGAGCTTCTCGTACGTGCGTCGCGAGGGCGCCGCGCTCGCCGCGCCGGGTGAGCGCCGCGACGCCGGGATGCTGCGGGCGCGCGCGGTCGCCGCGAGCGAGCGGCTGCGGGCGAGCGCGGGGGCGGAGGGCGTCGCGCCCGAGGCGCGGTGGGGCGCGACGGCGTCGATCGCGATCGACGGCGCACGGTTCCTCCTCGCGGCGGCGCCGTCGCCTGCGGTCACGACGCGCGTCCCGCTCCTCGAAGGCGCGCGGTGGCGCGCGATGATCGAAGCGACGAGCGCCGGTCGCTCGGCGATCGCGTGGTCGGGCGCGCGCGGTCCCGCCGATGCGGACGTCCGCCTCGTGTTGCCCGCGCTCCCGCGGGACGTCGCGGTGGAGGACGGGCGCCTGCGCTGGTCCGCCGGCGGCGGCGCGCTCGCGTCGATCGACGTCCTCGACGTCGGGCGCCGGCGCTTCTGCTGCCGCCTCGTCACGAACGAGACCGACCTCGCGCTCGCCCGCCTCGAGCACCTCGGCCTGCCGCCGCTCGCGGAGGGAGCGCACGAGCTCGTCGTCCGCATCACGCCGGATCGCTCGCTCGACGCCGCGCTCGCCGCGGAGCTCGAGGAGCCCGGCGGCTCCTCGTACGCCCGCGTGAGCTTCGACGTGCGGTAGCTTCTACGGGCTCGCGCGCGGGCCCGAGGGGTCCTCTGTTAGAAAGGGTCGATGCGCCGGCTCCTCGTGCTCCTCGTCGTCGCGGCGTGCCGCGAGACGGCGCCCGCGCCGACGCCCGACGCCGGCGTGCCGGCGCCGTCGGCGCGCCGGGAGGCGGGGGCGATCGCGGACGCGCTGCCGCTCGATCCCGCGTGCGACGGGCCGAGCCTCTCGCTGCTCGAGGCGGCGCGCGATCGACGCTGCGCGGTCGGCGACGCGGAGTGGAACGCGCTCCGTGAAGCCCCCGGCCTCGCGCAGGAGGCGCGGCGCGACGGGGCGCACGTCGTCTTCTCGATCGTGAACCGCGGGACCGCGCCCGTCCTCGTCCCGATCCGCTTCGACGATCGCGCGCCCGAGCGCGTGTTCACCGCCGTCGCGCAGGTCGAGGGCGACGCGGCGGGGCTCTTCGCGTTGCCGCCGCCCGCGCCGGAGCTCCGCGCGAGCGACGCCGGCGTGTATGTGTATACTGCACGCATTCGGCTGCCGCCCGGAGGTCGGGCGTCGGTCCGGCTCGCGATCCAGCTCCGCGCGGTGGAGCGGCTCGACCGGCGCGGCGACGGCGGGCTCGCGCTCGAAGGGCCCGTCATCCTCCACCTCGGGCAGGCGTTTTCGCCGGTCTCGGCGGGCGATCCGGCGCAGGTCCGATGGGGCGCGGTTCGGTAAGCGGTTCCTGATGCGCGCGGGAAATTTGGCCGATCGACGGCGTTTCCAAGAGGGTGGGTGGGAGGTTTCAGCATGGCTACCCACCCCCTGTTCGGACTCGTCCTCGGCACCGTCCTCGCGGCCTCCGCCCTCGTCGTCAGCCCCGGCATCGCGCACGCGGAAGCGCCGGCGCGCGTCGTCGCGACGAGCTCGGATCCGCGCGGCGTCACCTTCACGATGGAGCTCGCCGGCGCGCCGAACGCGGCCGCGCCCACCGTCCTCGTCTTCGTGCCGCGCCATCACCGTCCCGCCGCCAACGGGCAGGTCGGGTTCATCGTGCACTTCCACGGTCACAACACGACCGCGGAGCGCGCGATCGCGGCGCACCGGCTCCGCGAGCAGCTCGACGACAGCAAGCAGAACGCGATCCTCGTCGTGCCGCAGCTCGCGGTGATGGCGGCGGACTCGTCGGCGGGGCGCCACGAGACGCCCGGCACCTTCTCGAAGATGCTCACCGACGTGCTCGCGGGGCTCGATCGCGCCGAGGTGCGACGCGAGCTCGGCGCCTCCGCGACGCCGGCGGCCGCCACCGTCGGACGCGTCGTCGTCTCCGCGCACTCGGGCGGCTACCACGCGGCCGCGTGCGCGATCAAACACGGCGGCGTCGCGATCCAGGAGGTCTACCTCTTCGACGCCCTCTACGCCGACACCGACGTCTTCCGTGACTGGGTCGTCCGCGGCCGCGGCAAGCCGATGGGCTCGCGCCACAAGCTCGTCTCGTACTTCACCGCGGGGAGCACCGAGACGAACACGCAGCGGCTCTTCGCGGACCTCGAGAAGGCGGGCGTCGCGGTCGTGCGCGAGAACGTCGAGGGGAGCCTCTCGCGCGCGGACCTCACCCACGCGGAGGCCGTCAGCATCCGCACGTCGACGACGCACGGGACGGTGACGAACGAGCTGAACAGCCTCCGCGATTGCCTCTACGCCTCCGCGCTGCGCCGCCGGCTCCGCACCTCGTGGTTCGACGCGAAGCACGGCGCGCGCCCGCTCGAGCGACGGCGCTGAGCTACGGGCCGGCCACGCAGAGGCCGTCGACGCACTGGCCCGCGCCGCACGAGACGCCGCAGGCGCCGCAGTTGAGCGGATCGGTCTTGAGCGACGCCTCGCAGCCGTCGGTGACGTCGTTGTTGCAGCTCGCGAAGCCCTCGCCGCACGTGAACCCGCACGTGTCGTTCGCGCACGTCGCGACGCCGTTGGCCGGGACCGGGCACACCGTGCAGGCCGGGCCGCAGGCGGCGGGATCCGTCTTCGGGACGCAGGCGCCGTTGCAGGTGTTGAAGTCGGGCTGACACGTGAAGCCGCAGAGACCGCCCGTGCACGTCGCGGTCCCGTTCGGGACGTCGGGGCACCTCTGGTTGCACCCGCCGCAGTGGTTCACGCTCCCGAGCGGCGAGACGCACTCCGTCCCGCAGAGGAGCGGCGCGGCGGGGGTGCAGCCCGTCCCGCACTGGAACGAGTCGGCTTGCGGCGCGCAGACCGGCGTCGCGGCGGGGCACACCGCGTTGCAGCTCCCGCAGCTGGCCGCCTTCGAGAGGTCCGTCTCGCAGCCGTCCGCGGGGTCGCCGTTGCAATCGGCGAAGCCCTTGTCGCACGTGTCGACCGCGCACGCGGCGCCGGCGCAGGCCGCGGCGCCGTGGGCGATCTGGCAGGGCGCGCAGCCCGCCGCGCCGCAGCCGTAGGCCGGATCGTTCAGCGCCGCGCAGGAGCCGCCGCATTCGTGGGTCCCGGCCGCGCAGCCTTGCGGACCCGGCGGGATCGGAGCCTGGACGACGGGCGGCGTCGTGGGCGGAGCGCCGGCGTCGGGGCCGGACGGCTGGTTCTGCTCGACGGTCGGGGTCGCGGTCTCCTGCCGGAGGCGCGCCGGATCGTTGTCGAGGATCGCGTTGCAGCCGGCGACCGCGCCGGCGAGGAGGAGGGAACGAACGAAGAGCTTCACGGCAAGACACCCTGGAGAGAGAGGCCCGCGCCGTTGATCGCGACCTGCGGGACGGGGCGGATCGACTTCGCGATCGACGCCGCCTCGCGCTTCGGCGGGTTCTTCGGAGCGGTGAGGACGAGGACGACGCCGCCGAGGAGCGCGCCGGCGCCGGCGATCGTCGTGATGGTCGAGACGTCGCCGCTGCGGATCGCGGCGTTGCGGTCGCGCAGGCCCTCCGCGTTGCAGAGGTCGCCGGCGCAGTTGTCGTTGGAGCTCTGGCCCTTCGCGTACGAGTGGATGCCGAACCCCGCGCCGACGCCGAGGCTCGCGACGCCGAGGCCGGCGACGATCCAGCCGACGTTGCGCTGGGTCGATCCGCGGCTCTCGATGATCGGCTCGGGGAACGACATCGCGGTCGTCGTCGTCGTGCTCGCCGGCTCCTGCTTCTCCTGCTTCTCCTGCTTTTCCTGATTAGGCGGCGGTGTGATCGGCGGGGGCGCGACCGCGGCGACCGCCGCGTCCGGGAGCTCCTTCGGTACGTTGACCTTCGCCTGCTTGCCCTCGGTCAAGGTGACGGTGCTCTCCCAGGGCTGCTTGCCGGTCGCGGTCGCGGTGACCTTGTGCGTCCCGGGATCGACCGGGACGGCGGTGTTCCACGCGGCGGCGCCGATGACGGTGCCGTCGCGCTTCACCTCCATCGACGCGGGCGCGCCGGCGGGGACCTCGATCGTGAGCTTCGGGAGCCGCGGCTCGAGCGCCTTCGCGCGATCGCGCGCGACCTTCTCGCGATCGGCCTGCTTCGCGGAGCGCGCCGCCGACGCGACGCTGATGAAGCCGGACCACGCCGTCGCGAGCTTCCCGATCTTCTCGTTGCAGTCGGCGAGGTTGAACTCGGTGCCGATGCCGTAGTCGAGGCGGAGGCTCTCCTCGAGCTTCGGGCACGCGATCCCGAACTTGTTCTCCTTCATGAGCTGGCGCGCCTCGTAGAAGAGCGCCTGCGCGGCGGCGGAGTCGTCGGCGGCACGCGCCGGGGAGCCGTACGCGAGGGCGGTCGCGGCGGCGGCGGACAAGACGAAACGCTTCATTTCCGTTCCTCGAACAACGACTGATCGTCCGCGCGCTTCGGAGGAGGCCTCCACGGCGGAGGCGCGGGCTCCGGCGCGGAGGGTTTGGTCGTGTGGGTTGGAGCGGGGGGTCCGAACGGCTCGGCGGGGGGCTCGACCGGCGGGAGGGGGGCGCTCGTGAGCGTCGGGGGGAGGGCGGCGGGCGAGTCGAAGCGGTCGGCGAGCGGCTTCGCGCCGAGGCCGACGCCGACGAGGAGGATCGCGGCGGCGCCGAGGGCGAGCGTTCGCCGGCGATGGCGCGTCGTCTGCGACGGCGTCGCGCGCTCGCGGATGTGCGAGGAGCTCGGGGTGCTGCCTGCGCTCGGATCGACCGGGTCTGGCGCGGCGCTGCCTTGGCCGCGCGCGCGTGTCGCGCCCAGCACGCGGGCGATCGCGCTCGCGCGCATCGGAGCGCGCTCGTCGCCGAGCGGCGCGAGCGCCGCCGCGAGCTCCGCGACGTCGGCGAACCGTTCGTTCGGATCGGCCGCGAGGCAGCGGAGGATCACGGCGTCGAGCGCCTCCGGCACGTCGGCCCGCGCGGCGGACGGGAGCTTCGGCGCCGCGCGCACGGCGGCGGCGTAGATGTCCATCAGCGACTCGCCGTCGAACGGCGCGTCGCCGACGAGCATCTCGTAGAGGATCGCGCCGAGGCCCCAGATGTCGGAGCGCGAGTCGACCGCCGCGGCCGACTCCATCTGCTCCGGCGGCATGTAGCGGGGCGAGCCCATCACGACCTCGGGGCTCGTGAGCGCGATCGCGTCCTTCGGCGAGAGCGGCGCGTCGATGCGCGAGATGCCGAAGTCGATCAGCTTGAGGCACGGCATCCCGTCGGCGCCGCGCGTCACGAAGAGGTTCGCGGGCTTCAGGTCGCGGTGGACGATGCCGAGGCCGTGGACCTCGGCGAGCGCCTCGCATGCCTGCAGCGCGTAGTCGATCGCGTCCGCGACGGAGAGCGCCTTCCCGTTCTCGAGTGCCTTCCCGTCCTCGAGCATCTCGGAGAGGTCCTTGCCTTCGAGGAGCTCCATGACGAGGTACGGCGCGCCGCGGTCGGTCGTCCCGACGTCGAAGACGCGCACGACGTGCTCGCTCTTGAGGCGCGTCGCCGCGCGCGCCTCGCGCATGAAGCGGAGGGCGATGCCGGGGAGCTCGCGCACGGCGGGGGAGACGACCTTGAGGGCGACGGGGCGATCGAGCCCCTCGTGCATCGCGCGATAGACGGAGGCCATTCCGCCGCCGCCGAGGCAATGCTCGACGCGGTAGCGGCCGCCGACGAGCTCGCCCTCGCGAAGGAGCGGAGAATTGTCGCCGCTCGTCTCGATCGCCGGTTCCGCAGCCATGCCGCGAGGACCCGATGCGAACGCCGATCCATCGCGCTTCTCCACGAAAACACGAGCATTGCCCCGCGCCTGCTCGCGCTATGCGCCACCATCCCGCCACAACGCGCGCCCGCGCGCGGTTCCCGCCGTCGTTACGGTGGGGTCTTGGTCACGACTTCCGGTTTGTGGGTCACGACGATGTGGCCGTGGCTCTTGTTGTCGGGGTAGCCGTAGCGGAAGCTGATCGGCTTCGCCGTCTTGAACGCCTCGTGGAACGCCGTCGCGTCGGCGTTGTTCACGGTGCCGAACGGCTCCGGCCACTCGTACTGGCCGTAGAAGTCCTGCACGAAGCCGTACTTCTTCGCGATGCGCGGGGGCACGCCGGTCGTGTCGGAGATCATCCACTCCGTGTGCGTCATCAGGTAGTCGCGGATGACGGAGAAGCCCGCGTCGTCCCAGAGGAGGTGGCTCGCCGCCTTCGTCATCGTCGAGACCGGCTTGCCCTTCGACTCGAGGAACTTGATGAGGCCCGGTCTGCCGCCGACGCTCGCGTTGGAGAGGTCGTGCGCGACGTGGCGGAGGATGCGGACCTTGCCGCTCGTGTCGCCGACCTTGCGGAAGCGGATCTCCGCGTTCGCGAACGGGCCCTCGCGGCCCTGGTTCTTGTTCTTCGCGATGTCCTCGTCGGTCAGCCACTTGAGCGTGCCGTCGGAGTTGAACGCGAAGTAGCGGTACGACGTGGGCTCGTAGCCGTGGATGACGAGCGCCGCCATCGTGTACGCCGCCTCGCCCGGGACCGCGCCGCGCGTCTCGATGTCGAGGTTGATCGTGCGCGAGTGCGCCTTGAGGAACAGCTTGCCGAGGTGATCGCGGAGCTGCGCGAGCTCCTGCGTGAGGCGCCTGTTGTCGGCCTTGTCGATCGCGCGGATGTCGCCCGCGATCTCGAGCGACACGGTCGTGATGTCGGTCGCGTCGGGGTACGTCGCGAGCGCGCTCACGAGGTCGCCGCCGCCGAACGGGTAGACGAGCGTGGTCGGCAGGTTCTCGGGACGGAGCTTCGCGAGGAAGGGGCCCGCCACGTCGAGCCACTCCTTCTTGTACTCGGCGTACGCCCCGGTCAGCATCCCGCAGTGCGTGTCGACGATCTGCTTGTCGACGTGCGGCGGGATGAAGTCGTCGCTCCCGCCGCAGCCCGCGACGCGGAAGGCGCCTTGCACCTGCTTCGTGAAGAGCGTGCCCTCGAGCGGCTCCTCCGCCGCGCCCGCGTCGGCCTCGGCGACGACCTCCGCCGCGTCGGTGTCGCTCGCGTCGGTCGCGGTGACGATCGGCGGCGGCGGGGGGCTCGACTCCGTGCTCGTCGGCTTCTGCGTCCCCTGCGCCGGGTCCGGCGGCTGCGAACGGCACGCGCTCGCGAGGAGGAGGAGCGTCATCGCCGGCAAGAGGTGGGACCGCATGCCACGCAACTCTAGTTCATGCTCCCGCCGCCACGCCAACTCCACGCTCGCGCTTCATGGCGGGATGGTGACGGCGTCGCCCGCTCAGCTTCGCCGGCGGCCGTCGAACCAGCGCTCGACCGCGGCGCGGTGCTCGTCGCTCGACCACGTCTCGACGAAGAGCTCGCGTTCTCGCGCGCGGAGCTCGGTGGTCTCGGCGCGGAGGAGCTTCTTCGTCGCGGCGATCGCGGTGGACGGGGCCTTCGCGATCTCGTCCGCCCACTCTCGCGCCGCCGCGACGGCGTCGTCCTCGACGCGGTCGACGAGCCCCATCGTCTTCGCCTTCTTCGCGCTCACCTCCTGCGCGGTGAAGAGGAGGCGCGCGGCGGCGCCCGCGCCGACGAGCTCGCGCAGGCGGCCGGCGGTGCCCCACGACGTCGTGACGCCCATGCGCACCTGCTTGAACGCGATCCGCGCGGTGGGCGCCGCGATGCGGAGGTCGCACGCGACGGCGAGCTCGGCGCCGCCGCCGATCGCGGGGCCGTTCAGCGCCGCGATCACGGGGAAGGGGGCGCGCGCGATCGCGGTCGTCAACGCGTAGCCTTTGTCGCTGAGCATCTCGGCGTCGGCGCGTGAGTCTTTGCCGCGCAGCTCGCGGAGGTCGCCGCCGGAGACGAAGGTGTCACCCGCGCCGGTGATGATCGCGACGCGCGCGGTGCCCATCCCGCGGATCGCGTCGGTGAGGTCCGCGATCGTGGTGAGGTCGAGCGCGTTCTTCGCCTCCGGACGATCGATCGTCCAGACGACGGCGGCGCCGACCATGTCCGCGCGCAGCATGCTCAGCTCGACGCGCGAGCGCGCTTCGGCGGGATCGTCCGCGCGAGCTCGATCGGGCGCATCCGCTTCAGCCGCTGCTCCGCGTCCATGATCGGGTCGCGGCCGCGCCGCTTCTTCCGGCGCGCGAGGAACTTCTCCGCGTGCGCGACGATCGCGCCCGCGACGTCGATGCCGCTCGTCCGCTCGATGCCCTCGAGGCCGGGCGAGCTGTTGATCTCGAGGATCTTCGGGCCGTCCTTGCCCTCGAGCATGTCGACGCCGGCGACCTCGAGGCCCATCACCTTCGCCGCCGCGATCGCGGCCTGGCGGTACTCCTTCTTCAGGTCGACGCGGACGCCGAGGCCGCCGCGGTGGAGGTTCGAGCGGAACTCGCCCTTCTTCGCCTGGCGCCGCATCGCGGCGATGACGCGGCCGCCGACGACGATCGCGCGGTAGTCCCGCCCCTTCGACTCGGAGATGTACTCCTGCAGGATGATGTCCTGCCCCATCGCCCAGAGCGTCTCGAGCAAGGAGGTCGCGGCCTGCGCGGTGTCGGCGATCATCGTGCCGATCCCCTGCGTGCCCTGGTGGAGCTTCACGATCGCGGGCGTGCCGCCGATGAAGCCGAGCGCGGCGTCGACCGAGTCGGGCGTGCGCGCGCAGACCGTCTTCGGGACGTCGATGTCCTTCTTCGTGAGCAGCTGCATCGCGCGCAGCTTGTCGCGCGACCGCGCGATCGCGATCGCGTTGTTGAGGACCGGGATCCCCATCATGTCGAACTGACGCACGACCGCGAGCCCGTAGTTCGTGATCGACGCGCCGATGCGCGGGAGCACGAGGTCGACCGGAGGCAGGAGGCGGTCGCCGAGGAACATCGCCGGGCGGCCGCGCGAGATCACGATCTGGAAGTGGAGCGGGTCCGCGACGGAGACCTCGTGACCGCGCGAGCGCGCCGCGAGGACGAGCCGGCTCGTCGAATAGAGACTCGCGTTTCGAGACAGGACGAGGAGCCGCATTGCGATGGGAGGTCGGAGCGTAGGGAGGCCGTTCTTGGGCGTCTACGTTCGAATTGGCGGCTTGATGCTATGCGCTAAAATGCACGTAATATCAATTTGATATGTGCGATATTGCAACTGCGTTCGAGGTCTGCGTGCGGGTCGGCCGGGTCCGCGGCCAGGCCGCGAGCGCCGCGAGGACCACCAGCGCCGCCACCCTCAGGACCACGTGCTCGCGTCGCGTCATCACGACCGGCGAGCGATGCATCGGCCATACCCTCCGTCCGCGCGCGGGTTTCGCGGACGCGCGCGTTCGCGCTCGTATCCAGACGGCCACGCCGCGCGTGCGCGTGGACGCGATCGTCATGCTCGAGGTGGGCACCGGCGGCGGGGGCTGGTACGAAGGAGGGCGTGCCGGCGACGGAGCAGAAGGGTCCGAAGGGCGGGGAAGAGCGCGACGACGTCGAGCTCGATCTGCCCTCGCTCGACGGCGAGGAAGAGCACGAAGCGGCGGACGAAGACCACGACCTCCCGGACACGCGCGAGGACGACGGCGATCCGTTCGACGACGCCACGTTCGGCGCGGCGGCGGGAGAGGAAGAGCTCGCGACGGCGGGGAGCGGCGAAGGCGGCTGGCTCGAGGACGCGGAGGGCCACGCGGGCCTCGACATCGGCGCGATCGACGTCGCGATCCAGCCCGAGGGCAAGGTGCTCGAGGAAGACGACGTGGATCCGCGCGCGGGCCTCGACGACCTCATCCAGGGCGACGAGGTCTACGTCGCCGACGGCGGCGAAGAAGGACCGCTCGCCGAGGACGAGGAGCTGCGCGAGGAGGACCTCCCCGCGCTCGACGCCGACGAGGACGGAGAGGTGCCCGACGACGCGCTCTTCGATCGCTCCGCGATCGGCGGCGACGACGAGCTCCGGTGGGCCGACCGCGCGTGGGCGCAGGCGCGCGAGTCTTCGCTCGCGGTCGCGGTCGACGACGAGAGCGGCATGATCGCGGTCCCCGGCGACGACGCCGACGACAAGGCGCGCGACGCCGCGTGGCGGCTCCTCGACGAGACGGGGCGCGTGATGGCCGCCACCTACGTGCCGGGCGGCGCGGTCGTGCTCGCGCTCGCGTCGCCCGATCGCGCTCGCGCGTTCCTCGTCCGGGTCCAGCCGGACGGGGAGCAGCGCATCATCGCGGAGGTCGATCCGCGGAGCGAGGACGACGGCTCGTCCTGTGTCGTCACGGGCATGCGCTGGGACGCGACGCGCGGATGTCTCGTCGTCGCGGGGAGCTTCGGCGTCCACGCGTATCGGCCGGCCTGATGGCGATCGTGGTCCAGAAGTACGGCGGCTCCTCCGTCGCCGACGTCGCGAAGATCGCGCACGTCGCCGATCGCGTCGTCGCGGCGAGGCGCGCGGGGCACGACGTCGTCGTCGTGGTGAGCGCGATGGGCAAGACGACCGACGAGCTCGTCGCGCTCGCGCGCCGCTCGGCCGCCCTCGGCGTCACGACGGAGGCGGAGCCTCCGCGGCGTGAGCTCGACATGCTCGTCTCCACCGGCGAGCGCGTCACGATGGCGCTCCTCTCGATCGCGATCCAGGCGCGCGGGCTCGAGGCGATCAGCTTCACCGGCAGCCAGTCGGGGATCTTCACGAACGACCGTCACTTCGACGCGCGCATCATCGAGGTGCGGCCTCACCGCATCGAAGACGAGCTCGCGCGCGGCAAGGTCGTCATCGTCGCGGGCTACCAGGGCATGAGCTACAAGCGCGAGATCACGACGCTGGGGCGCGGCGGCTCGGACACGACCGCGGTCGCGCTCGCGGCGGCGCTCGGCGCGGAGCGGTGCGAGATCTACAGCGACGTCGACGGCGTCTACTCCGCCGATCCGCGCGTCGTCGCGGACGCGCGGCACCTGCCGGAGATCGACCTCGCGCTCCTCGCCGAGATGGCGGAGGCGGGCGCGAAGGTGCTGAACGCGCAGGCGGTCGAGTGGGCGCGGCGCAACAAGGTCGCGATCGTCGCGCGGCGCACGGCCGATCCGGTCGACGGCCCTTACCGCGAGACGGTCGCGCGCGACCTCGCGTCCACCGACGAGGGGCGGAACGTGCGCGCGGTCGCGGCCACGGAGAACGTGATGATCGCGCGCACGACGACGTTCGGTCCGCTGCTCGCCGCGCTCACGAAGCTCGAGCTCGCGACCGGCGACACGGTGCTCGTCGACGACGCCGCGCTCGTGCACGTGCCGCTCCTCAACGTGCCCGACTGGTCCCGTTGCGCGCGCGAGATCGAGCGCCTCTGCGACGGCAACGTGACGTTCACCGGCCCGCACGCGGTCGTCACCGTCGCCGGCTACGGCCTCACCGGCGTCGGCGGCACCCTCGCGCGCGTGCTCGCGCTCCTCGACGCGCCGCCGCTCGCCCTCGTCGCCGCTCCGCTCCGCATCTCCGCGACGATCGACCCCGCCCGCTCCGGCGCCACCCAACGCGCCCTCCACACGCTCGCATCGCCTCCCGCCGCCATCCCATAGCCCGCGCCGAAGGGGCGAGCATCGGCGAGCAGCGGAGGATGCGGGCGTCTTCGCCCGCGTCCTACGGCTGCGAGCGGGGTGCAGGGGCGAAGCCCCTGCGTTGAAGAGATAAGGCGGGGTCGGCGGGGCCGACGATGATGACGAGGGCGCGGACCATGAGGCGGGCCTCGCGTGCGAGCGCGGCGTCGTTCGTGGCTTCGGCGCGCGCGAGGAGGCGGCGCCAGATCGCGAGCTGCGCGGGGGCGAGGCCGTCCTCGCCGTACCACGCGGCGACTTGTTTCCACGCGGCGACCTCGTCCTCCGCGCCGGCGACGAGGTCCTCGATCGCCTCGTTCGTCGCGCGGAGGCCGCGGCGCACCATCGCCCGCGCGACGCGGGCGGCGCGCAGCTGCGGGAGCCGGTCGAGCGCGACGGTGTACACGCGCTCGGCCTCGTGGAGATCGCCGCGCCGCGCGCGGAGCGAGCCGAGGCCGAGGTACGCCTCCGCGCACGAAGGGTCGAGCGACAGCGCGTCCATGTAGCGGCGCAGCGCGAGGTCGTCCTGATGGCTCGCCTCGTACGACCGCGCGATCTGCACGAGGTCGAGCGCGCTCGACGCGGACGCGGGCCCGGCGCCGAGCGCGAGGACGAAGAACACCGCCGCTGCCGCCGCGCGCACGTCATCAGGATAGCGCGATGTACCTCGACCTGAAGGCGCGTGCTCCTCGCTGCCCTCACTGCCCTGCGATGTTGCTTCGCCGGCAGATCTCGCTCGCGCGGCACGCCCGGATCTGCGCGCCCTCGCCGGTGCGGGCGCTGCAGTCGGCGTCGCGGATCGCGAGGAGACACTCCTCGAGCCCCGCGCGCGCGCGCGCCGGATCGCACGGCCATTGATCGATCGACGCGCGGAGCGCATACCGCGAGTCGGCGAAGCACGCCTCCTCGCGGAGGAGCTTCGTCTCTCCGTCCCCGAGCGCGCACGATCGCTCGTGGCGGCAGTGGGCCCGCGCGAGGCGGTCGCCGAGCTCAGCGCGCACCCCGATCGCGGGCGGCTCGGTCTGCGGCGGCAGGTTCGTCACACGGGGGCCGCCCGGCGTGCCGCTGTGAATCGTGGCCGTGCCGGTGGGCATCCCGTCGTCGTGCTTGCACGCCCCGACGAGACCGAGCACGACCAAGCCGAAGCAGAGAACCGGACGTCGCATGGGCTTCCCACATGCAGCGCCCGGGCCAGCGAACGGCGCGCCAGGGGTAGAATGCCGCGTGTGCGGATCGGGCTCGGCTGCATGCGGCTCGAAGAGGACGCCGTCGTCGCGGCGGCGATCGCGCGCGGCGTCGTGTGGCTCGACACCGCGCGCGCCTACGAGGGGAGCGAAGAGCGGATCGCGCGCGTGCTGAGCTCGCTCGCGCCGCCCGATCGGGAGCGGGTCCGCGTCGTCACGAAGGTCGGGATGTCGCGGCCGGGCGGCGCGTGGGTCGCGGACGGGCGCGCGCGGACGATCCTCGAGCAGGCGCGCGCGAGCGTCGGCGCGCTCGGGCGCCCGCCGGAGGTCCTCATGCTCCACGCGCCCGATCCGCGCGTGCCCCTCGCGACGAGCGTGCGCGCGCTCGTCCGCGCGAAGGAGGAGGGCCTCGCGCGCTCGATCGGGCTCTCGAATCCGAGCCGCCGCGACCTCGACGAGCTGCCGAGCGACGCGCCGATCCGCGCGATCGAGGTCGCGCTCGGGCCGAAGCACGACGCCGCCGCGCGCGCCGGGATGATCGCGTGGTGCCGCGCGCGCGACGCGACGTTGTTCGCGCACTCGCCGCTCGGCGGCGTCGCGCACGCGCCGCGGCTCGCGCGCGATCAGGTCCTCGCCGCGGTCGCCGCGCGGCGCGGCGCGACGGCGGCGCAGGTGATGCTCGCTTACCTCCTCGCGCTCGACGATCGCGTCGTCGTCCTCCCCGGCGCGCGGCGGGTGGAGACCGCGGCCGGCGCGGCCTTCGCGGGCGAGCTCACGCTCACGGAGGAGGACCTCGCCGCGCTCGACGAGCGCTTCCCGAAGCTCGGTCGCCGCCCGCCCGCGCCGCCGGTGGAGCCCGTGGCCGAGGTCGCGATCGTGATGGGGATCGCGGGGGCGGGGAAGTCCACGCTCGCCGAGCGGTGGGACGGCTGGGAGCGCCTCAACCGCGACACGCTCGGCGGGAGCCTCGCCGGGATCGCGAAGCGCCTCGAGGCGCGGCTCGCGGCAGGGGCGACGCGCGTCGTCCTCGACAACACGTACCTCACGCGATCGGCGCGGAGCGAGGTCGTGCGCGTCGCGCATCGCGCCGGCGCGTCGGTGCGGTGCGTGCACCTCGACGTCTCGCTCGCCGACGCGCGCATCAACGTCGCGACGCGGATGCTCGAGCGTCACGGCGCGCTCCTCGGCGGGCGCGAGCTCGCCGCGCGCGCACGGGAGGACCCGGGGCTCCTCTTGCCCGCGCCGCTCGCGCGGATGGAGCGCCAGCTCGAGCGGCCGGCGGAAGACGAGGGCTTCACCTCGATCGAGACGATCGCGTTCGCGCGGACTCACGCCGGCGCGACGGGCGGCGTCGTGATCGGCCTCGACGACGACGTCACGCGCGCGCCGGCGGAGGGGCCGCTCCTCGTCCTCGGCTGGCGTCCCGGCGCGGACGAGGCGTGGTGCGCGTCGACGCTCGAGCGCATCCGGAGCGCGGTGCCGGGGCGGGAGGTGGAGCTCGGCGTGTGCACGCACGCCGACGGGCCGCCGTCGTGCTGGTGCCGTCCGCCGCTGCCCGGGCTCTGGCTCGCGTTCGCGCGACGACGCGGGCTCGATCCGCGCGCGAGCACGTTCGTCGTGTCGACGGCGAGCCACCGCACGATGGCGACGGAGCTCGGGCTGCGCGTCGTGTAGCGGCGGTCCTCCGGCGCGGGCATTTCGAGTATCCTCCCGCCGACGATGGCGTTCTCGGAGCGGGTCGCGGGGCTGTTCGGCGTATCGGCCGAGACGCTCGCGCGCTTCGCGGGCACGGCCGCGCTCCTCGTCGCGTGGATGCTCGTCGGCCGGCTCACGCGCCGCGTGATCGCGCGCACGGTGGACGACTCGGCGTCGCGCTTCCAGATGACGCGCGTGGCGGGCTACGTCGTCGGCCTCGCGACGACGATCCTGATCGCGCGGATCTGGACGCAGGGCATCGCCGGCGTCGCGACGTACCTCGGCCTCCTCTCCGCCGGCCTCGCGATCGCGCTCCAGGATCCGCTCGCGAACATCGCGGGCTGGCTCTACATCATCGTTCGCCGTCCGTTCCGCGTCGGCGATCGCATCGAGGTCGGCAAGGACCGCGGCGACGTCATCGACATCCGCCCGTTCCGCTTCCTCGTGCTCGAGGTCGGCAACTGGGTCCACGCGGACCAGAGCACGGGGCGCGTCCTCCACATCCCGAACGGCTCGGTCTTCAAGCACACGATCGCGAACTACGACGAGGCGTTCGGGTACATCTGGAACGAGATGGAGCTCACGATCACGTTCGAGAGCGACTGGCGCGCGGCGAAGAAGGCGCTCGAGGGGATCCTCGAGGAGAAGGCGGAGAAGCTCGACGCGCAGGTGCGACAGCGCATCGACGCGGCGGCGCAGCTGCGGCACATCAAGTTCCCGAAGCCGACCCCGGTCGTGTGGACGAGCGTGGTCGAGAACGGCGTCCGCCTGACGATGCGGTACCTGTGCCAGCCGCGCGCGCGGCGCAACTCCACGGCCGCGATCTGGGAGTCGGTGCTCGACGCGTTCGGATCGCTCCCGAACGTCGCCTTCGCGTACCCGACCACACGTCGCTTCGACAACATCGCCGAAGGGAAAGCGGGGGCGCGCGCCGTCCTGCCGCCGAACGTCCCGCCCTCTCCCACGCGCGACTGAGGGCTTGTTCGCCTGAACGCGGGCGTTCTCGACTGCACGTGAGCGCGGCTTGCTTTTTGCGTTGTATCGAGCCGCGTGTACGTCCGTCACACTCGGCACGTCCCGCGCGACGGTCCCGCATGTTCCATCGCTTTGCGCCGCTCTTCTTGCTCGCGTGTACCGCGGCCCCTCGTGCGGAGCCGGCGCCGAAGCCCACCCCCGCGCCCGCGCTTCGGCTCGCCGCCGCGCCCGCCGCGTCGCCCGCGCCCGCCGCGTCGCCTGCGCCCGCCGCGTCGCCTGCACCCGCCGCGTCGACCGTGCCCGCCGCGCAGCCCGTCGTCGCGTCGACGCCGCCGGTGGAGCTCGTGCCTTCGTCCGCGTATCCGTGGGGGCCGACTGCGCCGGGCTCCGATCGTCTGAACGTCCGGTTCGCGTCGCCGCCGGTCGGGTTCACGCGGGTCGAGACGACGGAGGGGAGCTTCGGTCGCTTCCTCCGCGCGCTGCCGCTCCAGCCGGAGGGCTCGCCCGTCGTCGACTTCCGCGGGAACCCGCTCTACTCGAACGGCGCGCATCCGAACATCTCCGCGGTCGTGGACATCGACGTCGGCAACAAGGACCTCCAGCACTGCGCCGACGCGATCATCCGCCTTCACGCCGAGTGGCGCTACGGCAAGGGCGAGCGCGACCTCACGTACCGCGCGGTCTCGGGCCAGGCCCTCTCGTACAAGGGCTACGTCGCCGGCGATCGCGCGGTGATCGAAGGGAAGGGGATCGTGTTCAAGCGCGTCGCCGCGCCCGCGAAGGACACGCATGCGCTCGCGCGCGGTTGGATGGACGAGGTCTTCGCGTGGGCGGGCACCGCGTCGCTCGAGCGCGACGCGAAGAAGGTCGCCTTCACCGATGTCGCGGCGGGCGACTTCTTCGGGATGAGCGGGTCGCCGTTCGGCCACGCCGTCCTCGTCCTCGACGTCGCGAAGGCCGAGGACGGTCGCGTCGCGCTCCTCCTCGGCCAGAGCTACATGCCGGCGCAGAGCTTCCAGGTCCTCCGCCCCGACGCGTCGACGGCGTGGTTCGTCGTCGAGCCGAACGACGTCGCGGTGACGACGCCGTTCTGGCAGCCGTTCCTCAAGACGTCGCTCCGCCGCCTCTGATGAAGCTCGCGCTCGTCCTCGCCGGCGTCGCGCTGCTCGCCGACGCCGACGCCGACGCCGGCG
Source organism: Labilithrix sp. (assembly GCA_019637155.1). NCBI lineage: Bacteria > Pseudomonadati > Myxococcota > Polyangiales > Labilitrichaceae > Labilithrix > Labilithrix sp. Next base: position 51,578 of record JAHBWE010000010.1, read on the forward strand.
CGCCGCCCGCGCGGGTCCGAGCGAACGATGCACCATGCACGGGTTGCCGCGCGTCGTACCCCGCCGGCGCGGAGCCGGTGCCGCTCCTCGTCGTCCTCCACGGCGACGGTGGCCAACCGCCGAGCACGCTCGTCTCGGCGTGGGAGGAGCACGCGGCGAAGCGCGGCGTCGCGGTGCTCGCGTTGAAGTGCCCCGTCGAGCTCGGATGCAAGGGGAGCTGGTGGCAGTGGAACGGCGATCCGGCGTGGCTGAAGAGCCAGGTCGACGCGTTCGAGAAGAAGCGGCCGCTCGATCGCTCGCGCGTGTGGCTCGCCGGCTGGTCGGGCGGCGCTTCGTACATGGGCCTCCGCGCGCGCGAGCTGGGGGGCATGTTCGCGGCGCTCGTGCATCACGGCGGCGGCGTCTCTCCCGGTGGGCCCTGCGCACCGGAGGGGATCGCGCGCGCGCCGGTGTACTTCCTCGTCGGCGACGCGAACCCGCTCCACTCCCTCGCGATCGATCTCCGCAGCCACCACGAAGCCTGCGGAAGCGAGGTGACGTGGAAGCTCCTCCCGCGCGCCGACCACGCCGCGGAGTGGAGCGCCCTCGAGGCGAACGGCGGCGCGATCGCCGACTGGCTCCTCACGAAGCGCCGCGTGATCTGAGCCGGATCGCACGCGGACCGTGACCCGTTCGCCAGAGAGCGCGCGGAGGTGCGTGCGAGAACGGCCGTAAAATTCGGGTGGCATACGCGTTGCGATATCGTCGGCGTATGAAGCGCTCGGCCCTGCTCCTCTCGTCGCTCCTCGTCCTCGTGCCGGCCGTCGTTCATTGCGGTGGGGGAGAGGAGCGGGGGAACGCGGACCCGGACGCCGGCGACGTCGACGGCGGTCCCGAGCCGATCGTCGAAGAAGACAAGCCGCTCCTCCCGGCGTCGAAGGTCGATCTCCTCTTCGTCGTCGACAACTCCGCGTCGATGGGGGACAAGCAAGCGCTCCTCGCGACGGCGGTCTCGCGCGTCATCCGGCGCCTCGTCACGCCGTCGAACGAGCACAAGCCGGTCGACCTTCACCTCGGCGTCATCTCGAGCTCGCTCGGGAACCAGGGCGGCGACGTCTGCCCCGAGGACTCTCCGCGCACGAACGACCGCGCGCACCTCCTCAACAAGAACGCCGAGGGCGCGGTCGTCGCCGGCGCCGAGAGCGGCTTCCTCTCGTTCTCCGGCAGCGGCGACGTCGCGGTGTTCGAGAAGGCGGCGAGCGACATCATCGTCGGCGTCGGCCAGAGCGGTTGCGGGCTCGAGGCCCAGCTCGAGGCGATGTACCGCTTCGTCGCGCAGCCGGATCCGCCCGAGACGATCCGGCGCGAGCCCGTCGAGTACGTCGGCGTCGACAAGGAGCTCCTCGCGCAGCGCAAGGCGTTCTTCCGTCCCGACTCCGCCGTCGCGATCGTGATGCTCACCGACGAGGACGACTCCCAGGTCGACCCGCGCGCGAACGGCGGGAAGGGGTGGCACTTCACCGTGCGCAACGTCCCGCTCTCGAAGGTGGCCCGCGGCACGAGCGCACAAGGGACGACCGCGGCGCGCGGCACGAGCGCGTGCGCGACGGATCCGGCGAGCCCCGACTGCGCGTCGTGCGCCGAGGCCGCGACGTGCGACGCGAGCACGCTGGGCTGCCAGAAGATCAAGCAGGACGTGAACTGCACGCAGTCCGCGGCGCCGGGTCAGTCCGGCCCCGGCTACGACGGCTACTACGGCCCCAACGACGACGACCTGAACGTGCGGTTCCACGAGATGAAGCGGCGCTACGGCGTCGATCCGCAGTACCCGATCGAGCGCTACGTGAAGGCGCTGTCCTCGCGCAAGGTCCCGAACCGCGACACCGAGCACGACGCCGCCGGCAACTACGTCCACGCGCGGACGTGCACGAACCCGCTCTTCGCCGCGGCGCTGCCGGCGCCCGACGCGCCCGACCTCTGCGACCTCCCGGAGGGCGATCGCTCCTTCCGCCTCGTCTTCTTCCAGCTCATCGGCGGCCTCCCGCCCGCGCTCGCCGGCACGAGCCCGGACTGGACGAAGATCCTCGGCCGCGATCCCGACGCGTACGACGACACCGGGATCGACCCGCACATGATCCCGTCGGTCTCTCCGCGCCCCGGCCTGTCCGGCGGCAACGAGGCGCGCGGAGACAACGGCACCGATCCGGTGCACGGCCGCGAGTGGAACACGCGGAACAAGGACCTCCAGTACGCGTGCACGCTCCCGCTCCCGGAGGAGCGCCAGTGCCTCCCGTACGACGCGTGCGAGTGCAACGACGATCCGACGAACCCGGCAAACTCGCCGAACCCGCCGCTCTGCAAGTCCGACGGGAGCACGACGCAGATCCGCGCCAAGGCGTACCCGACGCTTCGCCCGCTCCGCGTCGTGAAGGGCCTCGGCGATCGCGCGCTCGCCGCCTCGATCTGCAGCGTCGACCCGACCTCGGGCTACGGCCCGCTGCTCGAGACGCTCGCGTCGAAGATGTCGGGCGCGCTCGCGAAGTAGCCGCCGGCGCCGCTCGCGTCGAAGACGTCGGGCGCGCTCGCGGAGTCGCTGCGTTCAGATCCGTGTCGCGAGCGTCGCGACGAAGCCGGCGCAGGTGACGAGGATGAGGCGCGCGTCGTCGGCGCGGGGGCGGCGGCCGTTCTGCGCGACCCACGCGAAGAGGCCGCCGTGGCGCGCCTTGAGCGCGGCGTCGATGTGGCCGTGCTCCTCGAGCGTGTCGAGCGCGTCGGCGAGATCGAGCGGGCGGTCCTTCGTCAGCGCGAACGCCGTCGCCTGCACCGCGCGGATCGCCTCGTGCACGACCTCCTGCGGATCCGGCTCCGGCTTCTTCGCGAGGTGCTCGAGCGCGCCGAGGAGGCGCAGCTCCGCCTCGTCGAGCTTCTTCGCGCGGCACGCGACGAGCGCGCGCTCGATCGTCGCGACGTCGGACTTCGACGCGATCGGCATGATGCGCCGCCCGACGAAGCGATGATCGGAGAGGCCGTGCTCGAGCATGCCGTTGCACGCCGACGCGAAGCGCGCCTGACTCGCGTCGGGCAAGCCCGCCAGCACCGTCTCGAGGAGCGCGTACACGTCGCCCGTCTTCGCGATCGAGAACCACTCCTCGATCAGCTCCACCACGTCCTCCGGGACGTTGTCCGGATCCCCCGCGATCGGCGGCGAGCTCCAGACGTGATGCACCACCGGCCCGTGCACCCCCGCGCTCCAGGCGCCGGGCTCCTCGTCCCCCACGAGCGCGTGCGAGGCGATCGCCGCCCAGAGCCCTTCCCGCAGCTCGTCGGTCAAGGCGCCCGTCGCGTCCTTGCTCCCCGGCGGGATGGTGGAGGCCGCGCGCGTCGTGTCACCCTCCGGCAGCCGCAGCTCCGTCGCCGCCCGATGCCGCCGCGACTCGGCCTCCGCTTCCGCGTACTCCTCGAGCGACCGAACCGTGAGGTCCTCGTCGACGTTCGCAGCTTCCCCCATTCGTGCCATGTGGCGCTCTCCCTTAGGCAAAGCTCAGTCACGATGCAAGGTCGTGACTTACTCAACGTCGGGGGCGTTGCCCCCGACACCCCCACCCCAGACACGGCCCTCGCGCGGAGCGCTCGGGGCGCTTCGCGCCCGCTTGCGCGGCCGCTTCTGGGGCCCCGGCGGGCCCCACCGTTCGTCGCGGTTCGCGTTAGGAGCAGCCCATGCTGTTGCCGCAGTTGAGGCACTTGTAGCAGGCGCCGTTGCGGACGGTGATGTGGCCGCAGCCGTCGCAGACGGGGGCGTCGCCCATCATCGCGTCGAGCTGGGCGTCGAGCGGGTTCACCGGCTCGCTGCTGCCGTAGGCGTGCGCCGCCGTCTTCGCCTTCGGCTCCGGGGTCTTGCCCGGGGTCGCCAGCGCCGCGGCTTCGTAGCCGTCGGTGCGCTCGAGCGTCTCGGCCTCGGCGCCGATGCGCTGGATCGCCTCCGGCGTGTACGCGAGCGAGTGGGCGGCCTCGGCGCGGATGCGCTCGCTGTCGGACGGGCGGTCTTCCTTGATGCCGCCGCCGACGAAGCCCGCGTGCGGGATCTCCTGCTCGCTCTCCGGCTTCACGTGCGCGAGGTCGTAGCGGCCGAGGTACTCGACCGCGAGGGTGCGGAAGAGGTAGTCGACGATCGACGTCGCCATCTTCACGTACGGATGGCCCTCGACGATCCCCTGCGGCTCGAAGCGGGTGAACGTGAACTGCTCGACGTAGGTGGCGAGCGGCACGCCGTACTGGAGGCCGATCGACACGCTCATCGCGAAGCAGTTCATCATCGAGCGGAAGGCGGCGCCCTCCTTGTGCATGTCGATGAAGATCTCACCGAGCGTGCCGTCCTCGTACTGGCCGGTGCGGAGGAAGATCTTGTGACCGCCGACGCGCGCCTCCTGCGTGAAGCCGACGCGCTTCTTCGGGAGGCGGACGCGGAGACCCTTCGGGCGCGAGCCCGCGGCCGCCGTCGCGCCGCCGGCGTGGAGGAGCGAGAGCTGCGTCGTCTCCTGCGGCTCGCTCGTCTTCGGGATCGGCGCGAGCGTCTCTCCCGAGTGCTGCGTCTCCGAGAGCTTCGCCTCGAGCTTCTCCTCCTTCTCGGAGTCCTTCTTCGTCGAGAGCGGCTGCGAGGCCTTGCACCCGTCGCGGTAGAGCGCGACCGCCTTGAGGCCGAGGCGCCAGCCCTCCTCGTAGACCTCCTGCACCTCTTCGACCGTGGCGTCGTTGGGGAGGTTCACCGTCTTCGAGATCGCGCCCGAGAGGAACGGCTGCACCGCCGCCATCATGTGCACGTGGCTCATCGCGGGGAGGAAGCGCTGCCCCGTCTTCCCGCAGCGGTTCGCGCAGTCGAAGACCGGGTAGTGCGACGGCTTGAGGTAGGGCGCGCCCTCGATCGTCATGCGACCGATGATGTGGTCCGCCGCCTCGTCGATCTCGGCCTTCGTGAAGCCGAGCGTCGTGAGGAGCGAGAAGCCGCGCACCGAGCGGGCCTCCTTCGTGACGCCGAGGCGATCGTAGGTGTCCTCGCCGAGGACCCACGGCGCGAACGCGGAGTCGAGGTCGAAGAGGCCGGGGAGGGCCGCCTCCGCCTTCGCGAGCTCCTCGTCGCGGAGGCCGCGGTCCTTCAGCGTCTTGCGGTTGACGTTCGGCGCCGCGAGCAGCGTGTTGGTGCCGGTGACGAACGCGACGATCTCCTGGATCTCCGACGCGCTGTAGCCGAGCTTCTTGAGCGCGCTCGGCACCGACTGGTTCACGATCTTGAAGTAGCCGCCGCCGGCGAGCTTCTTGAACTTCACGAGCGCGAAGTCAGGCTCGACGCCGGTCGTGTCGCAGTCCATCAAGAGGCCGATCGTGCCGGTCGGCGCGAGCACCGTCGCCTGCGCGTTGCGGTAGCCGTGCGCTTCGCCGAGGCGGACCGCGACGTCCCAGTCCTCGCACGCCGCGCGGTAGAGCGCGGTCGGGCACTTGTCGCGGTTGATCTGATAGGCGGCGTCGCGGTGCATCCCCATGACCTTGAGCATCGGCTCGCGGTTCTTCGCGAAGCCGACGAACGCGCCCTTCGTAGACGCCATCTCCGCGCTCGTCGCGTAGGCCTTGCCGCACATGATCGCGGTGAGCGCGCCGGCGATGGCGCGACCCTCGTCCGAGTCGTACGGGACGCCCATCTGCATCAGCAGCGAGCCGAGGTTCGCGTAGCCGAGGCCGAGCGGGCGGTAGTCGTGGCTGTTCCGCGCGATCTGCTCCGTCGGGTAGCTCGAGAGATCGACGAGGATCTCCTGCGCCATGAAGAAGACGCGGCACGCGTGGCGGAAGCCGTCGACGTCGAAGCTCTGGACGCCGTCCTCGGACTCCTTGAGGAATTTCGTCAGGTTGATCGACGACAGGTTGCACGCCGTGTCGTCGAGGAACATGTACTCGGAGCACGGGTTCGACGCGTTGATCTTCCCGGAGTTCGGGCACGTGTGCCACCGGTTGATCGTGGAGTCGTACTGCACGCCCGGGTCGGCGCAGTGCCACGCCGCCTTCGCGACCTGGCCCCAGAGGTTCTTCGCGTCGAGCGTCTCGCAGACCTCACCGCTCGTGCGCATGATCGTCTGCCACTTGCCGCCGGCCTTCACCGCCGTCATGAACTCGTCGGTCACGCGGACCGAGTTGTTCGAGTTCTGGCCGCTGACGGTGTGGTACGCCTCGCCGTTGAAGTCGTTCGGGTACCCCGCGGCGATGAGCGCGAGCGCCTTCTTCTCCTCGCGCACCTTCCAGTTGATGAAGTCCTCGATCTCGGGGTGGTCCATGTCGAGGCAGACCATCTTCGCGGCGCGACGCGTGGTGCCGCCCGACTTCGTCGCGCCGGCCGCGCGATCGAAGACCTCGAGGAAGCTCATGAGGCCGCTCGACGTGCCGCCGCCGGAGAGCTTCTCCTGCCGCCCGCGGATGTTGCTGAAGTTCGAGCCCGTCCCCGAGCCGTACTTGAAGAGGCGCGCCTCCGCCTTGATGAGGTCGTAGATGCTCATCAGGTCGTCGTTCGCCGACTGGATGAAGCACGCCGAGCACTGCGGGCGCTCGTAGGCGTTCTTCGTCTCGAAGACCTGGGTCTGGGCCGGGCCCTTGCTCTTCGCGCCGTTGTGGCCCTGGTAGCCGGGGAGGCCCGCCACGGCCGCGGCCCAGTTGCCGCCGGAGCCGGTGATGCCGTACTCGGCCCAGAGCCCGCAGTTGAACCACACCGGCGAGTTGAACGCGCCGGCCTGGTGCACCATCAGGAAGGAGAGCTCCGCCTCGAACGCGTCGGCGTCGGCCTTCGTCGCGAAGTAGCCGCCGAACTTGTCGGCCGCGTCGCGGATCGTGTGCGCGATGCGGTGGACGACCTGGCGCACGCTCTTCTCGCCCACCTTCGCGTCGCCGTGGAGGCCGGCCTTGCGGAAGTACTTCGAGATGACGATGTCCGTCGCGAGCTGGCTCCACTGCGACGGGATCTCGGCGCCCTCCATCTTGAAGACGATCGAGCCGTCCGGGTTCGTGATGATGCTCGAGCGCCGCTCGTAGACGAGCTCGGTCTTCTGGCCGGTGGGGGTGGGGAGGCCGGGCGCGCCGCTCTCGAGGGGGTCGACGCCGGGGCGCGTGAACATGCGCGCGACGGTGACGCCGCGGCCTCCGCCCTTGCGAGGCGGCGTGTGCAGGGAAGGCGAGCTCTTGCGCTCGCTCTTCTTCTGCGCCTGCGCCTGCGCTTGCGCCGGACGAGCCTTCGCCTGCGTCGCTGCAGCCTGCTTCCGCATCTTGTCGGCGCCCATCGAATCCCGCGAACCAACTCCCATAGCCATCTTTACCCGCTCCTGCGAACCGCCCGGGAACCCGCCCGGCGCCTTTCGCGCGAATGCCCGTCACCGACGCCGCACGGCTTCGCGCGTCCCTGCCCGCGCTCGGGCTTCTTCGGGACGCGCGCACGCCGACGGCGCTGCCTCCAACCCGATGGTCGGGGGCCGCCCTCTCGTCGCTCTCTGTTTCGATGCTCTTGCCTGCGCCGCGATGGCGCTCTGCCGTCGTTCCTGATTTGCGTCGTCCCCTCCCGTCTGTTCAGCGAGCTGCGCAGGCTGTCAGGGGAACGCGCGAACCGTTACTCAGTTGCTACCAGACCGTGGCTACTGAACAAAGGCTACTGATCAAGGATACGAAAGCGAAGCCCTGCGGGTGGAACGAGGTGTGGGCTCGAGAGCCGTCCACGCGCACCGGCGGGCGAGGAAGAGGTTCTATACCGCTACATCTTGTGGTGGCAAGATTAAAGGGCTCCATCATCTGGTAGGTCCGTCCACCCTTCGACCGAGGTCGAGATACTGAACGTAACTCCATGGAAAGGCATGCCTTACGTTCAGGCGTGAACAACATGCCCACCGGCTCCTCCCAATCCGTTCAGGTATTGTCCACAGGTTTTTCGCCCGCCTAAATGCGGACCTGTGCCGCTCTAACGCGTCTTGCCCTTGGGGTTCATCAGCTGGTCGATGCGCGCGCGGATGTCGGGGCTCATCCTCGTCGTCTGCGTCTCGTCTTCTTCGCCGGTGAGCGCGGCGGGGACACCGAGCGCAAAGCCCGGTTTCGTCGAAGGTGGCGGTTGCGCGTGGCCGATGCGCTCGAGCGTCTGCTCCATCTCGTCGAGGACCGCGGGATGGGGCTCTTCGCCGAGCGGCGACGGCGCGCCGTCGTGCGAGCGGATCGACACCGGCGCGCGTCGGGTCGCGGTCTCGTCGTACGGCTCGGCGACGACGTTCCGCGCGATCGGGCTCGGGGTCATGCGGCGCGAGACCGGCGGCGGCGCGTAGATCGACACCGAAGCCTTCCGCGCGTCCTCGAAGATCGCGCGGAGCTCGTCCTGCATCTCCTTCGCGGTGCCGGGGCGCTTCTGCGGCGCGGCGGAGAGCGTGCGCTGCACGAACTGCGAGAGCTCGAGCGGGATGTCGCCGCGGCGCTCGTGGAGCGGGGCCGGCTCGGCGCGGCATACGTTGTCGACGATCGAGCGCCACGCCGCGCCGCCGAACGGCCGCTCGCCCGTGAGCGACTCGTAGAAGATCGCGCCCGCGACGAAGAGGTCGCTCGCGTGCTCCACCACGTGCTCGCCGCGCACGCGCTCCGGCGAGAGGTAGTGCGGGTGGCCGCCCGGCTGCGGGCCCGCGTTCGTCCAGTGCTCTTGCAGGCGATCGAGCGGCGCGAGGCGGCCGAGCCCGACGTCGAGGAGCTTCACGAGCGGACGGCAGCCGCGGCGGCTCACGAGGAACACGTTCGCGGGGCGGAGGTCGCGGAGGAGCAGCTCGCGCGCGTGCATCGCGACGATGGCGGAGAGCAGCTGCATCATCATGTCGATCGCCGCCGCGAGCGACAGCTTCTCGCGCGTGATGCGCGCCTGGAGCGTCTCGCCTTCGAGCCGCTCCATCACGAAGTAGGGCGTGCCGTCCGAGAGCGAGCCGATGTCGAAGACCTCGCACAAGGACGGGTGCGTCAGGCTCCAGGCCGCGAGCGCGTCGCCGTGGAACACGCGGCTCACGAGCTCGGGGGTCGCGTGCCGCGCGCGGAGGACCTTCACCACCGCGGGCTTCGCGAACGCGAGCTGCTCCGCCGCGAACACGGTGCCGGTGGAGCCCGCGCCCATCACCTCGCCGACGCGGTAGCGCTCGCCGAGCACCTTCCCGACGAGCTGGCTGTCGCCGATCGCGGGCGCGCCCTTCTCCGGGCGCCGAACGCACGCCGCGTAGGCGTCGTGAGCGATTCCGCAGTGCCGGCAGGGCGCTCGCATTACTCCCAGCGTATCTGGGATCTCCGGCTCCGCGAATTCGTTTGTCCCGCGCGGAACCCGCTCTACTCCTTCGGGGGGAGCGCGATCTTGGGCTTGTTGGGATGGCGCTTGTAGAGGAGGACGGTGCGGCCGAGGACCTGCACGAACGACGCGGCGGCGAGCTTCGCGAGCTCGGGGCCGACGTCCTTCCGGTCGAGCGGGGCCTCCTGCTGCACCTTCACCTTGACGAGCTCGTGCGCGAGGAGCGCCTCCTTCGTCGCGGCGACGAGGCCGTCGGTGATGCCGTCCTTGCCGACCTGCACCACGGGATCGAGGTGATGCCCGAGGCCGCGGAGGTAGCGCGTCTGACTGCCGGTGAGGTCGCGCTCCTTCGGCGGCGGGTTCGCCGCGCGCTCCGCCGCGATCTTCTTCGCGAGCACGCGCTTGCGCTTCGGGCCCGGGCCGGTGCGTTTCTTCGCGGTCGTCTTCTTCGCTGCCATCGCCGCTACTTCTTCGCCTCGAGCTTCTTGATCGGCTTGAACTCCTTCTCCGGGTCCACCACCGTCACCTCGCCGAAGCGCGTGAGGTCCTGGCCGATCGCGTCCGCGTCGCCGGAGACGACGATGAGCGCGCGCTCGTTCGCCCCGCCGAAGAGGAGCTGGGAGGCGGCGGCGGCGTCGCCGGCCTCGGTCTTCCGGACCTCGCGGCGGTAGTCGTCCCAGTAGCTGTCGGGGAGGCCGAGCGACTCTTGGGTGCCGACGAGGGACGCGATCGCGCCGACCGTCTCCATGTAGATCGCGAAGCTGTCGCTCAAGTACCGACGCGCGGTCTCGGTCTCCTGCGCCGACGGCGGGCTCGTGGCCATGCGATCGAGGTTCTCGAGGAGCCCGCTGACGGCCTCCGTCGTCTTCGCGGACTGCGTCCCGGCGTAGAGCATGAGCGGCTGCTTGCCGTGCGCAAGCTCGCTGATCGACGCCGACACCGCGTAGGCGAGGGAGCGCTGCTCGCGGACGTCGCCGAAGAGGCGGCTCGCGACGCCGCCGCCGAGGACGTGGGTCGCGACGCGGAGGCGCGGCCACTCCTTCGTTTGCCGCTCCGGCGCGAGGAGGACGACGAAGACGTCGGACTGCGCGCTCTTCGGCCGGTGCGCGACGATCACGCGCGTCTTGTCGGGCGCCTTCGGCTCCGCGAAGTCGATCTTCGGCGCGGCGCCGCCGGTCCAGGCGCCGAACGACTTCTGGGCGAGGTCCTTCGCCTGCGCCTCGTCGACGTCGCCGGCGAGGATGAGCGTCGCGTTGGACGGGACGAAGAACTTCTTGTGGTGCGCCACGACCTCTGCGCGACCGAGCTTCGCGATCTGCGCCGGCAGCGCGTCGCGCATCGCGTACGGGTGGGTCGGTCCGTACAGCTCGTTCCACGCGATCCAGCCGGCCGTGAAGCGCCCGTTCGAGCGGAGCTGGTCCTCGGTCTGGTCGACGAGGCGCGTCTTGTACTTCTTGAGCTCGCCGTCGTCGAAGCGCGGCTCGCGGACGACCTGCGAGAGGAGCGAGAGGCCCTCCGCGACCTTGTCCTTCGTGACGACGAGGGCGATCGTCGTCGAGTCCGCCTTCGTCGCGATCGAGAGGTTGCTCCCGAGGGTCTCGACGCGGCGGAGGAGCTCGGCGCTCGCGAGCGCGCGCGTGCCGCCGTTCTTGAGCATCTCGGCGGTGAGGTCGCCGAGGCCGGGGGCGGCGCCGTAGGCGGAGCCCGCCTTCACCACGACGCGCATGTTCACGAGCGGCAGCGTCTTCGCGGTGACGACGTCGAGGCCGAGGCCGTTCGCGAGCTTCGAGCGCGCGACCTTCGGGAAGGGCGACTCCTTCGTCGCGCCCGACGGCGGCGGGCTCTGCCGCGCCGGCGCGGCCTTCTTCTTCGGCGGCGGCATGCCGTCGTAGGCCGGGATTTCGACCTTGGCGGGGCCGGTCGACGCGACCTTGGGCGCGCCGCAGGCGGTGACGAGGAGGAGGGACGAGATCGAGAGGACGAGACGCTTCATGGCTACTTCTTCTCCGCCTTGTTCTCGGGCGCCGCGGGCTTCACCTCGACGAGGGAGCGGCGGTTGGCGGTGAGGTACTTGGTGACGACGCGCTTCACGTCGTCCTTCGAGACGGCGAGGTACTTGTCGAGCTCCTTGTTGAGGAGGCTCGCGTCGCCGCGATAGAGCTCGAACTCGGCGAGCTTGTTCGCGCGGCCGATGTTGGACTCGAGGCCGAGGATGAAGCCGGACTGCGTGCGGGCGCGCACCTTCTTCAGCTCGTCGTCGGTGGGGCCGTTCTTCGCGAGCTCCGCGATCTGCGCGTCGATGACCTTCTGCACGTCGGCGACCTTCGCGCCGGAGGCGAGCTTCACCGTGAGCTCGAACATGTCGGGGCCGCGGTGGTGCGCGACGCCCTGGTCGACCTCCACCGCGAGCCCGCGCTCCCGCACGAGGACGCGATAGAGCCGCGAGCTCTCGCCGTCGCCGAGGACGTCGCCCGCGATCTGGACCGCGTAGTTGTCGGGCTCGCCGCTCGGCGGGAGCGTCCAGCCGTAGAGGAGGGCAGGGAGCTTCGCGTGGGTGTCCTCGACGACGGCGTTGCGCGGCGCGGTCTGCTCGGGGAGCGGGCCCGGCTCGTATTTCGGCACCTCGGTCGGCTTCGCGTCGCCGAAGTACTTCTTCGCGAGCGCGAGCGCCTCGGCCTCGTCGAAGTCGCCCGCGATCGCGAGCACCGCGTTGTTCGGCGCGTAGTACGCCTTGTGGAACGCGCGGACCCAGTCGAGCTGGGCCGCGTCGAGGTCCTTCATCGTGCCGATCGCGGAGTGCTCGTAGGGCCAGTAGCCCTGGAACGTCAGCTCCTGGAGCCGGATGTCGGCCGGGACGTAGGCGGCGTTCTCGACGCGCATGCGGTACTCCTCCTTCACCACCGCGCGCTGGTTCTCGAAGTTCTTGAGCGACACGTCGAGCGACTTCATGCGGTCGGCCTCGAGCCAGAGCCCGAGCGCGAGCTCGCTCGAGGGCAGCATCTCGAAGTAGTTCGTGCGGTCCTCGCTCGTCGTCCCGTTGAGGGTGCCGCCGTGGGCGGTCACGAGCTTGAAGTGATCGCCGCGCGGCACGTTCGCGGAGCCCTGGAACATCATGTGCTCGAAGAGGTGCGCGAACCCGGATCTCCCGCGTTCCTCGTTTCGCCCGCCGACGTCGTAGACCACGTCGACCGCGACGGTGGGCGCGGTGTGATCGACGAGCATCACGACGCGGAGCCCGTTGTCGAGCTTCGCCTTCTTCACGTCGAGCGACAGCGTCGGCGCGGCGGGCTTCGCGGCGGCAGGAGCGGGAGCGGCGGGCTTCGCGGGCGCGGGCTTCGCGGGCTGCGCGGTCGCGGCGCCGGCGCAGAAGACCCCCGCCACGAGCACCCGAGTCAGAACCGAAAAACGCATGCCACCCTCCTAACATGCGCCCCGAGCCATTACGATGGCCTCTGCCGTGCGCTGCTCTGCTGTCCCCCCGCGTGCTTCGGGCAACCCCCGGGGCCCCAATGCCCGAAGAGCGGCGCCCGCGGGCGCCGGTCGATGGGTTGGGGCGGGGTATGGGGCGGAGCCCCATCATGAATGAGTGCCCGGACGAAGCGACGATCCTCGCCTTCGGTCGCGGCGAGGGGGACTCCGCCCTCCGGCGCGCGGTCGAGGTGCACCTCGCCGAGTGCGACGAGTGTCGCGCGCTCGTCTCGGCGGTGGTGCGGTCGTCGTCGTTGCTCCCGAAGGCGCGGCCGATCGACGTGATGGCGCCGACGACGCCGGTGCAGGGCGGCGCCGACACCGTGAACGCGTCGTCCGTCGTCGCGCCGGTCAAGTCGGGGGACGTCCTCGCGGGCAAGTACGTCGTCGAGCGGATCCTCGGCGCGGGCGGGATGGGCGTCGTCGTCGCCGCGCGCCACCTCCAGCTCGATCAGCGCGTCGCGCTCAAGTTCCTGCTCCCCGCCGCGTGCGAGAACGCGGACGCGGTCGCGCGCTTCCTCCGCGAGGGCAAGGCCGCCGCTCGGATCACGAGCGAGCACGTCGCGCGCGTGGTCGACACCGGCGTCCTCGAGAGCGGCGCGCCGTACCTCGTCATGGAGTACCTCGAGGGCGCGGACCTCGGGGCGCTCGCGTCGCCGCTCGCGCCGGAGGACGCGGTCGAGTACGTGCTCCAGGCCTGCGAGGCGATCGTCGAGGCGCACGAGCTCGGGATCGTGCATCGCGACCTCAAGCCCGCGAACCTCTTCCTCGCCCGGCGCAAGGACGGCTCGCCGCTCGTGAAGGTCCTCGACTTCGGGATCTCGAAGACCGGCGACGGCAGCGCGTCCACGCAGCTGACGAGCACCGCCACGATGATGGGCTCGCCGCGCTACATGTCGCCGGAGCAGATGCTCTCCGCGAAGGACGTCGACGCGCGCTCGGACGTCTGGGCGCTCGGCGTCATCTTGTTCGAGCTCGTGACCGGCCGCGCGGTCTGGGAGGCGGACACGATCCAGGGGCTCTGCGCGATGATCGCGACTGCGCCGCCCCCGTCGCTCCGGCAGCTCGTGCCCGGCGCGTCGCCGCTCCTCGAGGACGTCATCCATCGTTGCCTCGCGAAGTCACCCGATCAGCGCGTCCCGAGCGTCGCCGATCTCGCGCTCCTCCTCGCCCCGCTCGCGAGCGCGCCCGCGCAGACCTCGATCGACCGCATCCTCCGCGTCGCCGGTCTTTTCAACGTCGGGGGCTTCGCCCCCGACACCCCCACCCCAGACACGGCCCTCGCGCTGCGCGCTCGGGGCGCTTCGCGCCCGCTTTCGCGGCCGCTTCTGGGGCCCCACGACGGCGCGGCTCGGGCCGTCGTCTCGCAGCCGCCTGAGTCGATCCGCGCGCCGGTGGAGGGGGGTGGCAAGCTCGTCGGCGCGCTCGCCGTCGTCATCGTCGCGGTCGCCGTCGCGGCGGGCGCGCTGTTCGTCATGCGAAGGGAGGATGCTCCGCCGGTCCCCGCCGCCACGGCGCCGCCGCCTCCTGCGAGCGAGGAGCTCCCCGCCGCCGTCGCGAAGCCGCCATCCGCGAGCGTCCCGAGCGCCGCGCAAGAGGTGAAGCCGGCTCCGTCCACGCCTGCAGCGAAACCGAAGGTCCGCCGCCGCCCTCCGCCGGCCGCGGACACCGACAAGCCCGCCCCGCCGCCGCCACCACCCGGCCCCGATCCCGCAATGACCGACCGCAAGTAGTCGCGAGCGCGGTCGCCGCGTCACGCCGCGAGGGCGTGGTGGAGCGCGGTGACGAGGGCTGTTGCGATCGGGGCGGTGGGCATTCCTGCGTCGTGCACGACCTCGGGCGCCGGGGGGAGGCGCGCGCACTCGGCGGTGAGGTCGCGCCACGCCGCGGCTCGGGCCGCCTCGACGTGCGCTCGCTCCGTGGGATCGAGCCGCGTCGCGAGCCAGTCGGCGAGGTCGAGCGCGAGCGCGGCGTGCGCGGCCTCGTCCCGCGCGATGCGCGCGAACGCGCGGCGGAGCGCGGGATCGGCGGCGTGGCGGGCCTGGTGCGCGGCGACGAGCGCGCCGTACGTCTCGTGGACGCAGCCCTCCGTCGCGTTGTCGAGCGCGAGCTCGAAGAGCGTGCGTCGCTCGCCGACAGGAGGAGCGACAGGAGGAGCGACCGCGCGTGGCCGTGCGCCGAGCGCCTCCGCGCGCGCCGTCATGATCGCGGCGTGGACGACCTCGTCGCGTCGCGCGCGCTCGACGCGGGCCACGAGCGCGCCCGGCGCGCCGTGGCGGCGGAGCTCGTCGCGGAGCTCCGCGAACGCCACGACCGCGGCCGCCTCCATGTGCGCGATCTCGGCGACGTGCGCGGGGAGGGACGCGAGCCACGGCCGCGGCTCCACGACGAACCCGATCGGCCGGCGACCTTCGTAGCACCCGATGGGTCGCCCCTGGCTCAGGTCGCGTTGGGCGACGACCGAGATCGTCCCGTCGCGCGCGACCTTCACGAGGCGCTCGACGGTCGGGCGATCGCACACGAACGGCTGGTAGCGGAGGACGAAGCCGTCGGGATCCGTGCGCGCGTTGCCGGAGCTGCAGTGGGGCGGGCCCTCGACCAAGCGCGCGAGCGCGACCGCCTCCTTCAGCGACTCGATCGGCGCGACGAGCTTCTGGAGCTCCTCCGCGGTCGCGAGCACGCGGACATCGTCCCCGCGCGTGACGACGCCATAGCCGTAGTCGAGATCCGGCCGGCCGGCGTACGTGCCGACGTGACGCCATCCCGCCGCCGCGGTCGCCGCGGCGACGGCGGTCTCGCACGCCTCGCGCGAGGTGGCGGTGGCGCACGGCGCGCCGAGCCGCCCGACCTCGCTGTGCTGCCCGCCGTCGCGCGGGCGCGGCGACTTGAAGACGACGCCGTCGACGCCGGGGCCGAACGTGAGATCGGCGAACGGGCTTCGCCCCGGCGGGACGCCGCACTCGACCGACTCCGGCAGCTGCGTCGGGGGCTCGTCGACCGGGCCGGTGCGCTTCTTCCCGCACGCCGCGGCGAGCACACCGAGGAGGAGCGGGGCGAGCGTGCGGCGCATCGGCCGATGTTAGAAGAGGCGCGCCGCGGTGTCGTCCGCGAAGAGCCACGCGGGGCGGGGGATGCGGAGCACGTCGCCGTCGCGCACGACGCGGCCGCGCTCCTCGAGCTTCGCGAGCGCGCGCAGGCGCGCCGGCGTCCACGGATCCGTCCCCAGGTCCGCGCCTGCGCGTCCGAGGTCGACGCCCTCGGCGACGCGAAGACCGAGCATGATGCGTTCGCGGAGGAGCTCCTCGCGCGACAGCTCCTCGCGCGACATCTCGACCTCGCCGCGTCGCGTGCGCTCGACGTAGTCGCCCGGCACGATCGCGTTCCGCCACCGCACGCCGCCCTCCGCGGTGCGGATCATCCCGTACGCGCCGCAGCCGACGCCGACGTACTCGTCGCCGCGCCAGTAGGCGAGGTTGTGGCGCGCCTCCTGCCCCGGCGCCGCGTAGTTCGAGATCTCGTAGTGACGGAGGCCGCGCCCCTCGAGCTCCTCGTCGATCGCGAGGAACGCGTCCGCGACCGCGCCGTCGTCGGCGAGCGGCAACAGCCCGCGCTTCTTGCGCTCGCCGAACTGCGTCCCGGGCTCGATCGTGAGCTGGTAGCAGGAGAGGTGCGCGAGGCCGGTGTCCGCGAGCGCGGCCGCCTGATCGCGTGCATCTTGCACGCTTTGCTCGGGCAGCCCGAAGATGAGGTCGGTCGACACGCGCGGGACCCCGGCCGCGATCGCCGCCGCCACCGCCGCCTGCGCGCCGGCGGGATCGTGCAGGCGTCCGAGGAACTTGAGCTGCTCGGCGCGGAGCGACTGCGTCCCGATCGAGAGCCGGTTCACGCCCGCGTCGAGGAGCGCGCGCGCGCGGTCGTAGTCGAGCGAGGTGGGGTTGCACTCGACGGTGACCTCCGCGTCGGGCGCGATCGCGTACGACTCGTGGAGCCCCGCGAGGACGCGCCCGAGCGCGGCGGGATCCCAGAGGCTCGGCGTCCCGCCGCCGAAGAACACGCTGTCGATCGCGCGCCGCCGCTCGTCGCTCCGCGCGCGCAGCGACGCCTCGCGGAGGACCGCGTCGGCGTAGCCCGCGTGGTCGATCGCCTCGCGCGTCGTCGCGTAGCTGACGAAGTCGCAGTACGGGCACTTGGCGAGGCACCACGGGAAGTGGACGTAGATCGAGGCCACGCCGCTACGGTCCGCGCGATCGCGCTCCGAAGTAGTTGCCCGCGAACGCGGCGAGGGCGAGGAGGAGGAGCGCGCCGACGAAGACGAGCGTGTTGTTCTTCTTCGGCGCCGGCGCCGGCTCGCGCGACGGCTTCGTCGCCACGATCTCCGCCGGCGTGTCCGGCTGCGCGGTGGCGGGCGGAGGCGGCGCCGACGTGACCTCCGGCGCCGGCCGCCCCTTCTTCGCCGTCGCAGCGCGCACCTTCGCGACCGCGTCCCCCGCATTCGCCGACGCGAGCGTCGCCCCCCCCTTCACCCCCCCACTCCCCCCCGGCGAAGGCGCGGCCTTCTCCGCCGCCTCCGCCGTCGTGGACGCCGGGCCCCCCCCCTCTCGCGGGGGTCCGGGGGCGTCGAGCGCGTCTTCGCGCGAGATACCCCCGGCGGGGAGAGCTCGAGAGGGGCGGAGCCCCTCTCGAACAAGCTGACTAGGCGTCACCGTCGGCATGAGCGCCTCTTCCGCCGCGAGCTGCGAGTCGGCGCTGAGGTCGTCGGCCGCCGACGTCAGCGTGCTCCCGATCGGCGGCTCCGGCATCGTGAGCGCGATCGACGACTCTTCCTGCCTCGGCGGCGAAGGCGGCTTCCCCGAGACGGAGAGGGCCCGCACCGGCCGGTTCTGCGCGACGTCCTCGAACGCGCTCGCGACGTCGTCCATCGACGGGAAGCGGTCGTCGCGGTGGCGGCTGAGCATGCGCGCGATCGCCTTCGCGCCGTCGGAAGGGAAGCCGTCGACGACGCCGTCGAGCATCGGCGGGAGCTCGAACTGCTTCGACGCCGGGTAGCGCCCGGCGATGAGCTCGTACGCCGTCATCCCGAGCGCGTATTGATCGGCGCGCCCGTCGGCCTCCGCGCCGAGCATCTGCTCCGGCGCCATGTAGCGCACGGTGCCGAGGATGCGGCCCGCCATCGTGCGGAACCCCATGCTCTCCGGCGCGGCGCCGCTCTTGTGGATCGGCTTCGCGAGCCCGAAGTCGAGGACCTTCGCGACGTCGTCGTCGGAGATCATGACGTTCGACGGCTTCACGTCGCGGTGGATGACGCCCTTCGCGTGCGCGGTCGCGAGGGCCCTCGCGATCTCGCCGAGCCACTTGAGGCGCCGCGCGAGGGAGACGCGCTCGTCGCCGACGTAGGCGAGGAGGGGCTGCCCGCTCACGAGCTCCATCACGATGAAGAAGAGGCCGTCCTCCTCGCCGAGGTCGTGGATCGCGACCGCGTTGGGGTGGGTGAGGGCCGCCGCCGCCCGCGCCTCGCGGAGGAGGCGGGCGACCCCGTCGGGGTTCCGGTCGGGATCGGGCCGGACCACCTTGAGCGCGACCTTGCGCCGGAGCCGGTCGTCGACCGCGCGGTAGACCTCGCCCATACCGCCGCGCCCGATGAGCGCTTCGACCGTATAGCGGTCGACGCTCGTACCAGCCACCAAGCTCTTGGGGGCGGAGGCAGCCTTCGGGCGATCGGGACTAGCAGCCACGATACGACGACTGTACCACTACGTTGCCCACCCAAATCGCCAGTGTTACCTTTTGGACTCGCTTCACCTGATGATCGAGTCGACAGACCTCATCGATCGCGTGCGCGCCTATCAACCGGCGGCGGACGTAGACTTGCTGAAGCGAGCCTACGACTACAGCGAAAAAGCTCATACGGGGCAGAAGCGGAAGTCCGGCGACCCGTACTTCATCCACCCCGCGAGCGTCGCCGGCATCATCACCGAGCTCCGGCTCGACACCGCGAGCGTCTGCGCCGGGCTCCTCCACGACGTGGTCGAGGACACGCTCGCGACGACGAAGGACATCGAGCGCGAGTTCGGCGGGGAGATCGCGTCGCTCGTCGACGGCGTCACCAAGCTCGGCAAGATCAACTTCACCTCGAAGGAGGACCGGCAGGCGGAGAACTTCCGCAAGATGGTCGTCGCGATGGCGCGCGACATCCGCGTGCTGCTCATCAAGCTCTGCGATCGCGTCGACAACATGCGGACGCTCGAGCACATGAAGCCGGAGGCGCAGGAGCGCATCGCGCGCGAGACGCTCGAGATCTACGCCCCGCTCGCGAACCGCCTCGGCATCCAGGCCTTCAAGAGCGAGCTCGAGGACCTCTCCTTCCGCTACCTCGAGCCGGAGGGCTACCACGAGGTCAAGGACGGCGTCGCGAAGACGAAGAAGGAGCGCGACAAGTACATCGTCGAGGTCAGCAAGACCTTGTCGAGCCGCCTCGCGGAGCAGGGGTTCGCCGCCGACGTGACCGGCCGCGCGAAGCACCTCTACTCGATCTGGCGCAAGATGAAGGCGAACGACTCGTCGGTGGATCAAATCCACGACATCATCGCTTTCCGCGTTTTGGTCGAGTCGGTCAGCGACTGCTACGCCGCGCTCGGCGTCATCCACTCGAAGTGGACGCCGGTGCCGGGCCGCTTCAAGGACTACATCGCGCTGCCGAAGCCGAACATGTACCAGTCGCTCCACACGACCGTGATCGGTCCGGGGCGGGAGCGGATCGAGATCCA
Organism: Labilithrix sp.; assembly: GCA_019637155.1. NCBI lineage: Bacteria > Pseudomonadati > Myxococcota > Polyangiales > Labilitrichaceae > Labilithrix > Labilithrix sp. The sequence continues at coordinate 71,111 of JAHBWE010000010.1, forward strand.
GATCCGCACCCACGACATGCACCGCGTCGCGGAGCGCGGCATCGCCGCGCACTGGAAATACAAGGAGAAGCACGGCGGCGGCATCGCCGAGACCGACGCGCAGAAATTCGGCTGGCTCCGCCAGCTCATGGAGTGGCAGAAGGACCTCAAGGATCCGGCCGAGTTCCTCGAGGGCGTGAAGGTCGACCTCTTCCAGGACGAGGTCTACGTCTTCACCCCGAAGGGCGAGGTCCGCGTCTTCCCGCGCGGGTCCACCCCGGTCGACTTCGCGTTCGCGATCCACTCGCAGCTCGGCGAGCACATCACCGGCGCGCGCGTGAACGGCAAGCTCGAGCCGCTCCGCTACAAGCTCCGGAACGGTGACGTCATCGACATCGTGACGAGCAACCAGCAGCAGCCGTCGAAGGACTGGCTCGACTTCGTCGTCACGACGCGCGCGCGCGCGAAGATCCGGAACTATCTCCGCACCGAGCAGCGCGACAAGTCGCTCCGCCTCGGCCGCGAGCTCCTCGAGCGCGAGTTCCAGAAGTCCTCCGTCTCGCTCAGCAAGCTCCTCAAGAACGACCACGAGCTCCGGAAGATCCTCGAGACGCTCAACGTCCAGAACACGGAAGAGCTCCTCATCGGCATCGGCTACGGCAAGATCGATCCGAAGGAGGTCCTCGACGTCCTCACGCCGCCGTCGATGGACGGCAAGGAGAGCTCGCCGCCGGAGCAGCTCCGCGAGGGTCGCTTCGCCGGCTTCGTCCGCAAGGTCATCAAGGGTGACGACGGCGGCATCCGCATCAACGGCATCGACGACGTCCTCGTCCGCTACGCCAAGTGCTGCAACCCCTTGCCGGGCGACGACATCCTCGGCTTCATCACGCGCGGCCGCGGCATCACGATCCACCGCCGCGGCTGCCCGAAGGCGTTCGACACCGATCCCGAGCGGCGCGTCGAGATCACGTGGGACACGAAGGCGAAGATCAACCGCGCGGTGCAGCTCCGCGTCGTGACCGCGAACCGCCCCGGCATCCTCGCCACCGTCGGTCAGACCTTCAGCCAGATGGGCATCAACATCTCGGAGGCGAACTGCCGCGCGGGCGACGACGGCAAGGCGATCAACGTCTTCACGTTCGTCTGCTCCGATCTCTCGCAGCTCAAGAACGTGATGAAGGCCCTCCAGAAGGTGCAGGGCGTCGTCGCGGTCGAGCGCGCGTAGCCGTCAGAACGTCCCGGCGAGCGAGAGCCCCTGGAACGTCGGGCCGACCGCCGGCGTGAGGGCGACGGTGGGCTTGGGCGGCGCGCGGCGCGCGGTCTTGTCCTCGACCGGGACGGGCTTCGCGAGGAGGAACAGCGCGACGCCGCCGCCGACGAGGACGGCGGTGCTCACTCCGAGCCCGACGAGGAGCGGGATGTTGTCCTTCATCTCGTCCTCGCGCGTGTTGTACCGGATCGCGATGTCGCGCGCGCGATCGCACGACGGCGCGTCGCCGCCGTTGCACTTCTTCTCGGCGGCGTCGTGATCGCGCAGGTTCGTGTCCTGCGTGACCTTGTACGCGAGGAGGATGATGCCGCCGATCGCGGCGGTGACGACGCCGGCGCCGATGGCCCCGACGCCGCCCCAGTGCTGCAACGACCACTTCGTCGCGGCGGGGCCCTCCGGCGTCGCCGGCTTCGTGCTGCCGGCCGGCTTGAGGTCGATCCCCTTGAGCTCGCGCGTCTCGACCTTCAGCTGTAGCTCGTCGTAGCCCGGCGCGGTGACGCGGACGTCGTGCGAGCCGCCCGCCTTCGTGAAGACGACCGTCTCGTTCTGGTAGAGGGCCTGCGGCACGAGCGCGCCGTCGACGTAGATCTGCATCCCGCTCGGAGGCGGCTGCGGGAGGACGAGGCGGACGTTCGGCGTCTCGAGGAGCGCCGCGAGCGCGCCGCTGATCTCCTTGAGGCGCTCGTCCTTCTTCGCGCTCGCGGCTTCCTTCGCGAGACGGTACGCCTCGTACGCCTCCTGGCGCAGGCCGAGCTGCTCCTGGCAGAACCCGATGTTGTAGTAGGCGCCGATCGACTTGTCGGCGGCGAGGCTCTTCTCGAACTCCGGGATCGCCTTCGCGCAGTCGCCGTCGTCGCGCAGCTTTCGCCCCGCCTCGAAGTGCCTCTTCGCGCCTTCGGGATCGCCGTCCGCGCGCGCGTCGTGGGCGACGCCGAGCAGGAGCGTCATCGTCGTGAGGGAAAGGAAGACGAAGCGTCGCCGCATCGCGGCCATTGTCGCCCAATTTCGGGCACGTCGTCACATGTAGTTCGAGCCTTCGGGCGTCTTCGGGACCTTCTTCGTCGACGTCGCGGGGGCCGGCGGCGGCGCGGGCGCGGGCGGTCGCGCGGGGGGCGGTCGCACGACGGGCGGCGCCGCGACCGCGCTCGGAGGTTTGGGCGGCGGCTCGACCGGAGGCTCGACCGGCGGAGGCTCGACCGGCGGCTCGGCGGCGGCGGTCGGCTCGGGCGGAGGTGGCGCCTCGACCGGCGGCGGCAACGCGGTCTCGGGCGGCGGCGGCTCGGCGGGGGGCTCGACCACCGCCGTCGCGGTCGGAGCGCTTCCGGTCGTCGGGCGCCTCTTCACGAGGACGAGGAGGCCGAGCCCGGTCGCGCCGAACACGATGGAGACCATGAGGCCGGCGACGAGGAGGAGCTGTCCCTTCGAGAGCGACGTCGTGCGCCGGACCTGCGGGCTCCCGGAGTCCCACGCGTTGAGCGTCTTGCCGGTGCCCTCCATCTGCGGCTCGCCCGTGACGAGGGTCGGCATGTCGACCTTCTGCGCGGACTGCTGCATCACGGTGAGGATGCGGCGCGCGGATCCTTCGTCGGACGCGTAGCCCTGGAGCGCGAACGCGACCTCCGCGATCGACTGGTAGCGGCGGTTGAGGTCCTTCTCGAGGCACCGCATGATCACCGCTTCGAGATCGAGCGGCAGCCCGAAGACGTGCTGCGACGGACGCGGCACCGGGTCCTTGAGGACCATCGCGCAGATCTCCGCGACGCCGGAGGCATCGAACGGGACGCGACCGGTGAGGAGCTCGTAGAGGCACACGCCGAGAGACCAGATGTCGCTCCGGTAGTCGACGTCCTTCGCCGATCGCATCTGCTCCGGCGACATGTACTGAGGCGATCCGAACACCGAGTTCGTCGCGGTGAGCGAGACGTCGCCGTTGCCGCCGCCGATCTGCTTGGCGAGGCCGAAGTCCAGCACCTTCACGAGCGGGCGGCCGTCGACCGTCTTCGTGAGGAACAGGTTCTTCAGCTTCACGTCGCGATGCACCATGCCGAGGCCGTGCGCCTCGGCGAGCGCCTCGCTCGCTTGCAGGACGTACTCGACCGCGACGTGCGGCGGGAGGGGACCGCGCTGCTGCATCTCCGCGTCGAGGTCGTGGCCCTCCAGGTACTCCATGACCATGAAGGGCTCGCCGTTCTGGAGCTTGCCGACGTCGAGCACGCGCGCGGTGTGGATGCTCTTCAGCTGCACCGCCGCCTTGGCCTCGCGCAGGAAGCGCTCCGCGTGGGCGCTGTCGGCCATCGCCTCGCGCAGCATGAACTTCAACGCGACGCGCTGGTTGAGGTCGAGGTGTTTCGCCGCGACGACGATCCCCATCCCGCCCGCGCCGAGCACCTTCTCGACGCGATACTTGTCGCCCAGCACGTCGCCGGGCTTGACGCGGCTCGAAGACATCCGTTACCGAGCGTACCAATCTTTCGAAGCAAACCGATGTTTTCGATGGTCTGAGCGCGGATGAAGGTCCTTGTAGTAGGAGCGGGGCTCGCGGGGTGCGAGGCGGCGTACCAGCTCGCGGAGCGCGGGATCGACGTCACGCTCGTCGAGCAGAAGCCGAAAGCGCGCACCCCGGCGCAGAACACCGACAAATTGTGCGAGCTGGTGTGCTCGAACTCGATGCGCGGCGCCGCGCTGGTGAACGCGGTCGGCCTCCTCAAGGAGGAGCTCCGGCGCGCGGGCTCGCTCGTCATGCAGGCGGCCGAGGTCGCGCGCGTCCCGGCCGGAGGGGCGCTCGCGGTGGACCGCGACGTCTTCGCCGACACGGTGACCGCGCGCATCGCGAGCCACCCGCGCATCACGATCGTGCACGAGGTCATCGAGGCGATCCCGGAGGCGACGCCCGATCGCCCCGTCATCATCGCGACCGGTCCGCTCACCGGCGACGCGCTCGCGGCCGACATCGCGCGCGCGGTCGGCGCGCAGCACCTCGCGTACTACGACGCGATCGCGCCGATCATCAGCGCCGACTCGATCGACTGGGACCGGGTCTTCAAGCAGTCGCGCTGGGGGAAGGGCGCGGAAAACGTCGATAGCGACGAAAAGCTCGACGCGACCGCGACCGGCGACGAGGCCTACGTGAACTGCCCGTTCGAGAAGGACGCGTACTACGCGTTCGTGAGGGCGATCGTGGAGGCGCAGAAGGTCGAGCCGCGCTCCTTCGAGGACGTGAAGTACTTCGAGGGCTGCCTCCCGATCGAGGTGATGGCGTCGCGCGGCGAGCGCACGCTCGCGTTCGGGCCGATGAAGCCGGTCGGGCTCACCGATCCGCGGACCGGACGCCGTCCCTACGCCGTCGTGCAGCTCCGCCCCGAGGACCAGGCCATGACGGCGTACAACCTCGTCGGCTTCCAGACGCGGATGACGTACGGCGAGCAGCAGCGCGTCTTCCGCATGATCCCCGGCCTCGAAGAAGCCGAGATCCTGCGTTTCGGGAGCGTGCATCGGAACACGTTCGTCGACTCGCCGAAGATGCTCGACGAGCGGATGCAGCTCAAGGCGCGCCCGAACGTGTACCTCGCGGGCCAGGTGACGGGGGTGGAGGGCTACGTCGAGAGCTGCGCCGGCGGCCTCGTCTGCGCGATCATGCTGGCGCAGACGCTGCGCGGCGAGGCGCTCTCGCCGCCGCCGGAGACGACCGCGCTCGGCGGGATCCGGACGCACCTCATGCGCGAGAGCGAGCGCTTCCAGCCCTCGAACATCACCTGGGCGTGCATCCCGCCGCCGGCGGATCCGAAGCTGCGGAAGCGCGATCGCTATCAGGCGATGGCCGACCGCGCGCTCGCGGAGCTCGACGCGTGGCTCGGCGCGATCAAGGTCGCGCCGACGACGACGTAGCCGGCGCCGGCCTCGGGTGCGGAGAGCTCGAACGCCACGTCAGCGCGAGGAGGACGATGACGGCGACGAGCAGGCCGCCCGCGCCGGCGATGACGAAGGGGAGCCACGCCGGCGTGCTCTTCGGCGCGGGCTGGTTCGTGTTGCTCGTCGTGATGACGTGACCGCGCGCGTTGATGACGACGCGCGGGCGGACGCGGCTCGGATCGTTCTCCGGCGCCGTCGCTTGCTGCACTACCGCCCTGCGCGCGGCCGTCGTCTCCGCGAACTCGTCCGGGATCGACGAGGAGGGCATCGGCCGCGGCGTGCTCGGCGGCAGCGGCCCGCTGTCGAGGAAGCCCTGCCCGAACTGGGCGGCGGGGTTGTTCGACGGCGAGAAGAAGAGCGTCTTCGTGACGGGGGAGGTCTGCTTGAGCTGCGCGCGCACGGCGCGGAGGGCCTCGAGCATCTCGGCGCAGTTCGCGAAGCGCGCGTGGCGGTCCTTCGAGAGCGCGCGGTTCACGAGCGCCTCGAGCTCGGGCGAGCACTCGCCGCGGCGCTGCCGGAGCGGGACCGGATCCTCGCGCAGGATCGCGGCGAGCGTCTGCGGGATCGAGTCGCCGCCGAACGGGAGCCGCCCCGTCGTCATCTCGTAGATCGACACGCCCATCGCCCAGACGTCGGCACGCTGATCGATGTCGTCCTCGGCGCGCACCTGCTCCGGCGGCATGTACGCGGGCGAGCCCATCGTCGAGCCCGTCTTCGTGAGGCGCGTCGCCTTCGAGGCGATCTCCTTCACCGCGCCGAAGTCGACCACCTTCACGATCGGCGGGCCGCTCTTGGGATCGTGGAGGAAGAGGTTCTCGGGCTTGATGTCGCGATGCACGAAGCCGGCGCGATGCGCCTCCGCGAGGCCTTCGAGCGCCTGGAGCGACCAGTCGAGGACGACGTCGAGCGGGGGCGGTCCGTCGCGCGTCACGATCGCCTCCAGGCTGGAGCCCTCGAGGAACTCCATCACGAGGAAGGGCACGCCGTTCTCGAGCTCGAGGACCTCGTACAGCTTCGTGACGTGCGCGTTCGAGAGCACGCTCGCGGCGCGCGCTTCGCGGATGAAGCGCTGGCGCGCCTCCTCGTTGTGTGCGCGCTCGGGCGACATCACCTTCACCGCGACGCGCATCTGGAGGGTCAGGTCCGTCGCCTCGGTGACGATGCCCATCGACCCTTGGCCGACGGTGCGCTCGATGCGGTAGCGGCCGGCCAAGACCGTCCCCGGCATCAGCGCATCTTGGATCGCCGGCACGGCCCGAAGCGTACCCCGGGTCCGGTCAATCTCCGAAAAGATGATCGGTCGAATGACCAGGGGCGAGGCCGAGCGCGGCGGCGGCCTCGCCGAAGGCCTCGATCGACGCGCGGAGCGGGTCGGACGTGAAGTCGACGTATTCGTTCGCAACTGAAAAGAGCGAGCGTTTCCCGGGGTTGCCGACGTGTCGCGTGAGCTCGGCGTGGGCTTCGTCGAGGGCCGTCTCCGGATCCTGTGACGCGCGTGTGACCTCGGCGGCGAGGGCGGCGGCGAGCGCCGGCGCCCAGGGCCGTTCGGCGTCGCGCGCGCGCGTCGCGAGCACGGCGGTCGCGAAGCGTCGATCGGGCCAGAGGTCTCGCTCGTCGATGAGCCGCAGCGCGCCCTCCTCGTGGACGACGCGCGTCGCCCATGGCTCGGGGAGCCACGCGCCGTCGAGCTCGCCGCGCTTCATCTGATCGAGGATCGTGGCGGCGGCGATCGCGAGCACGGTGACGTCGCCGCCCGCGGCCGCGTCGCGGAGGCCGGCCTGCTTCAGCCACCAGCGGAGCGAGACGTCCTGCGCGGTGCCGATCTGCGTGACGGCGAGGCGCTTGCCGCGGACGTCGGCGCTCCCGCGGATCCCGCTCTTCGGGGTCACGACGAGCGAGGCGCCGCCCGAACAGCAGCCGCCGATCACGCGGAGGCCCGCGCCGCCGTCGCGATGACGCGCGTGATGGACGACGATCGCGGACGGGCCGGCGGTGCCGGCGTCGATCGCGCCGCCGACGAGCGCCTCCGCGACGCGCGGTCCGGCGCGGAAGAGGCGGGTCTCCACGACGAGCGGCGCGAGCGCGGCCTGGATGCGGCCGGAGCCGAGGCCGGCGAGCATCGGCGCGTGCGTGAGGTTGGTCATCGCGCCGAGCCGCAGGACGTCTTTGCCCGGCCGCCGCGCGAGCGCGTAACCGGTCGCGCCGGTGAGCGCCGCCGCGGCGAGCCCACCGAGGAACGCACGCCGCGACGTGCTCACGCCCGCGCCCTCCCGTCCACGCGCGGCGAGGTGCTCACGTCCGCGCCGTCCGGTCTGCGCGGGCCGTGGCCGTGTGCAGGCCGCACTCGGTTTTGTTCGACCATGCCCAGCGGCCGGCGCGCTCGTCTTCTCCTTCGGCCGCGGGGCGCGTGCACGGGACGCAGCCGATCGAGAGGTAGCGGCGCGCGGCGAGCGGGTGCGCGGGGACGTCGTGGACGCGGAGGTACTCCGCGACGCCGGCGCGGGTCATCGCCGCGAGCGGATGCACGCGGACGAGCGGGCCGTCCGCTTCGAGGACGGCGAGGTCCGCGCGCGTCTTGCTCTGATCGCGGCGGAGGCCGGAGACCCATGCCCGCGCGCGTGCGCGGAGCGGCGCGAGCGGCGCGACTTTGTTGAGGCCGCAGCAGAAGTCGGCGTCTGTCTGCTGGACGTCCGCGCCGTAGCGCGCGACGAACGCGTCGTGCTCGACGTCGGGGCGTACGACGTGGACGGTGAGGCCGAGGCGCGCGACGAGCTCGTCGCGGTACGCGTGCGTCTCGGGGAAGAGGAAGCCGGTGTCGATGAAGACGACGGGCAGGTGCCGCGCGACCTCGCTCCAGAGATGGAGGAGCACGCCGCTCTGCGCGCCGAACGACGACGTGAAGAGGAGGTCGTCGCCGAAGCGCGCGACCGCGTGGGCGAGGACCTCGCGTGGCGACGCGTGCTCGAGCAGCGCGTTGGCGGCCGCGAGGTCATCGTCGCGCTCGTGCGTCATGATGCGTTGGCGTTGGCGCGGGTGGTCATGCGGCACACTCTCCTTCGCCGAGCTGGACGAGGAAGCCGGAGGCTTCGCCGACGTCGGCGGCCTCGTCGGGGCGCGGCGCGGCGGAGACGATGTCGCCGAGCGCGGCGACGACCTTCTTCGCGTCGGCGCGCTCGAAGAACGCGGCCGGCGTCTCGCCGTCGCTCTTCTCGGCCTCGTAGAGGCGGAGCAGCACAAGGACCGCGTCGGGCACGCGGCGCGCGACGATCTTCACGACCTGCCGCCCGAAGCGGGCCCCGCGCGGGTCGACGCCGCCGCCGAGGTGGAGCTGATAGACGGGCACGGTCGTGTCGCCGATCGTCTTGGCGCCGCCGTGGAAGCCGAGGTCGGCGATGTGGTGCTGCCCGCACGAGTTGGGGCAACCGCTCACCTTGATGATCGTCTTCGCGACGTCGCCGCTCGCGCCGAGGCCGAGCGCCTCGAGCTTGTCCGTGATCGCCCTCGCGACCGCGCGCGACGACGTCACCGCGAGGTTGCAGGTGTCGGCGCCCTGGCAGCTCGTGACGTCGCGGGCGGTGTGGAGATCGAGCTTCGCGAGGCCGGCGGCGTCGAGGCGCGCGAAGAGGGCGGGGAGGGAGCGCGGGTGCACCCACGGCAGGAGGAGGTTCTGATCGATCGTGAGGCGCACGGTGCCGTCGCCGAACGCGCTCGCGAGCGCGCCGATCTCGCGGAGCTGCGCGCTCGTCGCGTCGCCGAGGAGGAGGCGCACGTAGACGGCGACGTGCTCGTGGTCGCGCTGGCTCACGACCGAGGACGCGCGCCAGGCGAAGTAGTCCGCGTCCCGCTTCGCGTCCGCGCTCTCGATCGGGGTGCCGGGCGTCGTCCCGGCGAGCTCGGGGAGCGCGAGCTCGGCGGCGGCCTCGGCGTCGACCTCGGCGCGGATCGCGGCGTACGTCGCGCGGAACCCGTCGTCGCCGAGCTTCTTCAGCACGTATTTGAGGCGCGCGCGCTGGCGGTTCTCGCGGTTGCCGAGGCGATCGAAGAGCCGCACGATCGCCTCTCCGACGCGGCCGATCTCGGCGCCGCGCACCCACTCGTGGAGCACGAGCGCGTTCCGCGGCGACGACGACAGGCCGCCGCCGGCGACGACCTTGAAGCCCTTCTCTCCGTCTTTCGTCGTGGCGATGAACCCGAGGTCGTGGATCGCAGCCTTGGCGCAGTCGTTCGCGCAGCCGCTGAAGGCGATCTTGAACTTGCGCGGGAGCGTCTCGCTCAGCGGATGGCGGAGGAACAGCCGCGTGATCGCCTCGGCGTAGGGCGTGACGTCGAACGGCGCGGCCCTGCACACCTCCGCGAGCTCGCACGCGGTGACGGAGCGCACGGAGTTCCCGCACGCGCCGCGGGTGGTGAGGCCGGCCTCGTCGAGGCGCCGCATCGCGGCCTCGACGTCGCTCATCTTCACGAAGTGAAACTGGACGTTCTGGCGGGTGGTGACGTGCCCGAACCCACGCGAGTAGGCGTCGGCGACGTCGGCGAGCGCGTTGAGCGCGGTCTCGTCGAGGCGCCCGAACGGGATCTTCACCCGCAGCATCTGGGTGCCTTCCTGGCGCTGCCCGTACACCCCGCGCGTCAGTCGATACGCGCGAAACGCATCCGGCCCGATCTCACCACGCTCGAACGCCTCGAGCTTCGCGACGAACTCGTCGACGTCCCGCGCCTCCGAGAACTTCGGAAGTGTCACCGCCGCCATGCTGTCTCCTCCGTTCCGTCCGCATCTCCGCCCGCGCCCCCCGCCCGCGCTCGTCGCGCATCTTCCCCCCATCCCCCCTCCGGCGGCCCACCCGCACGAGCATCGTCGTTCCGCCCGTTCCCCCAACCCCGCGGAGGCGCGCCCACCCGCTCGCGCGCCTCCACCCCTCCGCCATCGCGCCCCTCGAACGCCGCGCCCGCCGCTGCGCGCTCGTCGCTCCGACTTCCCAGCGCGGTGCGCGTCCGCGCGTCGTTCAGCGCGCTCGCGCTCTCGCGCTCCGGCGGCGTGAGCGGTCGCGTATCGTCGGTTCGTGCGCCCGTGCGTTCGCATTCGGGCGGCGTGAGCGGTTGCGTGTCGTCGGTCCGTGCGATCGGGGGTTCGCATTCGGGCGGCGTGAGCGGTCGCGTGTCGACGTTCGTCGCGCTCGTGTGCGTGTGCTCTGGCGGCGTGTGCGGCCGCGCGTCGTCGGTTCGTGCGCTCGTGCGTTCGCGTTCTGGCGGCGTGAGCGCTCGAGCGTCGTCGTTCAGCGTGCTCGTGCGTCCGCGCTCCGGCGGCGTGTGGGGCCGAGCGTCGTGGTTTCGGGCGCTCGTGTGTTCGCGCTCTGGCGGAGTGAGCGGCTCCGCGGCGTCGGTCCGTGCGCTCGGGTGTCTGCGCTCGGGGGGCGTGTGTCGGGCGTCGTCGGTCCGTGCGCTCGGGGGTTCGTGCTCGGGCGGTCGAGCGTGTTCGTCGCTCCGTCCGGCGGGGGCGGCGTGCGAGTCGTCGTTTCGGGGGGGCGCGCGGCGGGCGGTGAGCAGGTCGACGATGCGGGCGACGCTCTCGGCGAGGGTCAGGGTGCTCGTGTCGAGGGTCAGCTCGGGGGCGAGCGGCGGCTCGTAGGGGTCGCTGATGCCGGTGAAGGAGGCGATCTCGCCGGCGAGCGCCTTCTTGTAGAGGCCCTTGGTGTCGCGGGCGACGCATGCCTCGAGCGGCGGGGCGACGTGCACCTCGACGAAGTCGCCGATGAGCGCCCGCGCCGCCTCGCGCGCCGCGCGGAAGGGCGAGATCGCGGCGACAATGACGTGGACGCCATTTCGTTGAAGTAGATGCGCGACGAACGCGATGCGCGCGACGTTGAGGTCGCGGTCCTCGCGCGAGAAGCCGAGCCCCTTCGACAGGTGCGTTCGGACGACGTCGCCGTCCAGGACCTCGACCCGGCCCCCCGCCGCCCTCAGCACCGGCGCGAGCGCCTCGGCGATCGTGGACTTCCCCGCGCCGGAGAGGCCGGTGAGCCACACGACGACGCCGCGGTCGCGCCCCGCGCCGTCTGCAAATGCTAGGTTGGTCGAGGCGCGATTCGTCATAGCGTTTGAATGTCTATTATAGTGGAGAAGGTGTTGGCGGTACGCAAGCGGAAAGCAGGCAGCGGGGTAGAGAAGGGTACGGAGTCGGCGGTCGCGGAGGCGCTCGGCGACGACGTCGGTGCGGCGGAGCTCGCGCGGCGCGTGGCGGAGAACCTCCGGCACAAACGGAAGGTGCGCGGCCTCTCGCTCGACGACCTCGCGCGGGCGTCGGGCGTCAGCCGCGCGGCGCTCTCGCAGGTCGAGACCTGCAAGACGAACCCCACGGTGGGCCTTCTCTGGAAGATCGCGGTCGGCCTCGGCGTCCCGTTCGCCGACCTGCTCGGGCAGCCGCGCACCGGCATCAGCGTGCTTCGCCGCGGCGAGGCGCAGGTGCTGCGGTCGCTCGACGGCAAGCTGGAGAGCCGGCCGCTCACCCCGGCAGGGGCGTCGGCGCTCGTCGAGATCTACGAGCTGCGCCTCGCCGCGCGGGCGACGCACACCTCCGAGCCGCACGCGGCGGGGACACACGAGTTCGTCGTCGTCCTCTCTGGGAGCCTTCGCCTCCACGTCGAAGGCGAGACGATCGACCTCCTCGCCGGCGACTCGGTCTCGTTCCCCGCCGACCGCTCGCACGCGTACGAGAACAACGGCTCGTCGGAAGCGCGCTACCACAACGTCATCCTCTACGAGCGCTGAAGCCGCATCCGGCGGCGCTCGCTTCGCGGCTCGCACCGACCCATTGCCGCAGCCGATTTGACGGGCCGGCTGCCGTCTCGGGACGTATTGATTCTTCGTGGCCGTTCATTATGATGAACCAATGTCCGCAGCGGCGAAACTCTCCAGCTTGGCGGACGTGGTGACGCGCGCGCCGGAGCGGCGGGGGCTCGCGACGGCGGGGCTCGAGCACGTCAGCCTACGGCTCGGAGATACGTCGATCCTCGACGACGTGACGCTGGCCGTCGGGCCGGGCGAGGCGCTGTGCCTGGTCGGTCCTTCGGGTGGAGGCAAGTCTACGATACTGAATCTCCTCGCCGGCCTCGTCGCGCCGACTGCGGGACGCGTCACGTTCGACGGCGCGCCGATCGACGGCCCGAGCCCCGAGCGCGCCGTCGTCTTCCAGGACGCGGCGCTGTTCCCGTGGCTCTCGCTCGCGCAGAACGTCGCGTTCCCGCTCGAGATGGCCGGAGTCGAACGCGCCGAGCGAGAGGCCCGCGTCGAGGAGCTGCTCCGCCTCGTGCACCTCTCGCGGTTCCGCGGGATGTATCCGCACGAGCTGTCGGGGGGGATGCGGCAGCGCGGGGCGATCGCGCGCGCGCTCGCGACGCGACCGCGGATGATCCTGTTCGACGAGCCCTTCGCGGCGCTGGACGGGCAGATGCGCGAGCTGCTCCAGAGCGAGGTCGAGCGCCTCGTCGGCGCCTCGCGCACGACGATGGTGTTCGTGACGCACCAGATCGACGAGGCGGTGCGCCTCGGCGATCGCGTCGTGCTCATCGGGGCGAGGCCGGGGCGGATCGTCGGCGAGGTCCACGTCGACCTGCCGCGCCCGCGGGTGCGCGACGCGCGGGCGATGGAGATCGCGCAGCGCATCGCGGACGAGATCCGGAGCGAGGTCGAGAAGGTGGCGAGGGAGGAGGCGGATGGTGCCTGGGGAGTCGAAGCCGACGGCGACGCGCATCCTGCAGAGAGCGGTCGTCGCGGCGGTCCTCGTCGTCGTCTGGGCGGCGGCGTCTGAGGCGGCGCGGAGCGCGCTGTTTCCGGGCCCGCTCGAGGTGGCGCGCTCGCTCGTCGCGTCCGCGCGCGGCGGCATGCTCGGACGCGCCGTCGTCGTGAGCGCGCTCCGCCTCTCGTTCGGGTACCTGCTCGCGCTGACGCTCGGCGTGCCGCTCGGCGTCGTCCTCGCGCGCGTCCCGGCGCTGAAGCGGGCGCTCGGCCCGCTGCTCCTCGGGCTGTCGAGCGTCCCTTCCATCTGCTGGCTGCCGCTCGCGATCGTGTGGTTCGGTCTGTCCGAGGCGGCGATCCAGGTCGTCGTCGTCCTCGGCGCCGCGCTCCCGATCACGCTCGCGACCGAGAGCTCCGTGCGCCAGCTCCCGCCCTCGATCGAGCGCGCCGCGCGCACGATGGGCGCGCGAGGTTTCACGCTCCTCTTCCGGGTGCTCCTCGCCGCGGCGCTCCCGGGGATCCTCACCGGCGCGAAGATGGGCTGGACCTTCGCGCTGCGCTCGCTGATGGCGGGCGAGCTCCTCTTCGTCTCCGGTGGCCTCGGGCAGCTCCTCGAGACGGGCCGCGACCTCGCCGACACCGCGCTCGTCCTCGGCGTCGTCGTCGTCATCGTCGTGCTGTCGCGCGCGAGCGAGCGGGTCCTCTTCGGTCCGGTGGAGCGCCTCGTCGCGCGCCGCTGGGGAACGGCGGCGCCCTGATGCTCGTCGTCGCGAAGTCGGCCCCCCGCGGCCGCGTGTTCCTCGTCGGCGCGGGCCCGGGCGATCCGGACCTCCTCACGGTGAAGGCGCTCCGTATATTGCAGAATGCATGCATCGTCGCGTACGACGAGCTCGTCGGCCCCGCGATCATGGACCTGATCCCGGCGGGCGCGGAGCGCATCCCGGTCGGCCGGAGGAAGGGCACCTGTCCGAGCGCGCCGTCGATCCATCCCGCCGTGCTCGAGCGCGCGCTCGCCGGTCACGACGTCGTGCGCTTGAAGGGAGGCGATCCGATGGTCTTCGGGCGCGGCGGGGAGGAGGCGGCGGAGCTCACCGCGCTGGCGATCCCGTTCGAGATCGTCCCCGGCGTCAGCGCCGCTCTCGGCGCCGCGGCGTCGAGCGGGATCCCGCTCACGCACCGCGACGCGTCGAAGGCGGTGACGTTCGCGACCGCGCAGCTGCGCCACGACTCGACGGCGGATCCGCTCGCCGACCTCCCGCGGAGCGGCACGATCGTGCTCTACATGGGTCTCTCGACGCTGGGCGAGACCACGGCGCGCCTCATCGCGGCGGGCCGCGCGCCGGAGACACCGGCGGCGGTGGTGTCGCGCGCGACGCTGCCGGACGAGCGCGTCGTCACCGCCACGCTCGCGACGATCGCGGCCGCCGTCGAGCACGCCGCCCTCGCGACCCCGGCGCTGGTCGTGATCGGCGACGTCGTCGCGAGGCGCGTCATCAGCCCCGCCGCGCCCGCGCATACCGCCGCGCCCGAGCGCGCCGCCACGCCCGCGCGTGGCCGCATCGCGTGAAGTGCTCGGTGTCGTATCGCCTGAAAGATGCTTGGTGGTGGTGGTGCGTGGCATTCTCTCTGGATGTGGAGGCTGGGGCGTGTGGTGTTCGTCGGGGGGGCGATGGCGAGCGTCTTCGTGTGGGCGGCGTGTGGGGATGACGATGGCGCTGGGGCGGCCTCGGTCGTCGACGCGGGCAGCGACGTGGCGCTCGATACGGCGCCGCGCGATGCGACGGGACCGAACGATCCGACCGACGCGCCGTTCGTCCACGACAGCGGGATCCGTCCGATCGGCGATCGCGACGCCGGACCCGAGGACGCGATCGTCTTCGACGTCGGCGGAACCTCGATCCCCTGCGTCGCGAACGGACAGCTCGAGGTCGAGCCGAACGACACGAAGGCGACCGCGAACACGCTCACCGGCTCGCGCTGCGGGATCGTCCGCATCGTCGCCGCCCCGCCGCCCGACACCGCAGACGCTGGGACCGACGACGCGGGAGATGCCGGGCCCGACGATGCCGGCGACACCGCGGACGCGGACGCCGTCGACGCGAGCGACGCCGACGCAGGCGCGCCGGACGCCGATGCCGATGCCGGCGTGGTGAGCGAGAGCGACTTCCTCACGTTCCGCATCAGCTCGACGGCGACGAGGTTCGAGATCCAGTACCACGGCGCCGTCCAGCTCTTCGTCAGCGTCGGCGACGCGGCGCCATTGAACCTCGCGACCACGCCGACGCTCCCGTTCCGTCGCGATCAGCCGTACTTCATCGAGGTCCGCTCGGCCGACGGCGAACCCCACCCGTGGCGCGTGACGCTCTTCGAAGACTGAAACTACCGCGCGCGCTCCTTGAACGCGCGGACGAGCTCCGGGAAGCGTGAGGCCATCGGGGTGCCTTCGCGTTTCCATCGCTCGCGGAGCGCGCGGGCAGCCTCGATCCAGTCGTCGGCGGGGAGGGCCTGCTCGAGCACCTCGCGCAGGAGCCGCGACAGCGCGGGCGCCTCGCCCGACGACGAGATCGCGACGGTGAAGGGCCCGCGCCGGACGACGCTGGCCGAGATCGCGGAGCCATTCGGAGGATCGTCGATCGCGACGGCGAAGATGCGCGCCGCGGCGGCGAGGTCGCAGACCTCCTTCTGCGTCGCCGCGTCCGCCGTCGCCGCGACGACGAGCCAGGCCGCGCCGACGTCGCGCGCCTCGAACGCGCGGAGCGAGAGCGTGCACGCGCCCTCGGCGCTCATCGCGTGCACGGCGGGCGTCGCCGTCTTCGCGACGACGCGCACGCGCGCGCCGGCGGCGGCGAGGTCCTCGATCTTCCGCTCGGCGACCGCGCCGGCGCCGACGACGAGGACGTCTCTCCCGTCGAGGCGGAGAAAGAGCGGGAAGAGGCTCATCCCGCGATCATGAACGCATCGCGTACGAGATGCGAGCCGCGTCGAGGCGAGCGCGCGTCGTCGCGATCGCGAGCGCGCCGACGTCCGCGCCGGCGAAGCGCCGCCCCGCGCTCGAGGCGGCGACGAGCGTGGTGCCGGATCCACAGAACGGATCGACGACGAGCGATCGCGGCGCGCTCGACGCCCGCACGATGCGATCGAGCAGCTTGAGCGGCTTCTGGGTCGGGTACCCCGTCGTCTCCGCGCGGAGCGGCGTGTTCGCGCTCATCGAGGGGCAGTCGGTCCACACGCTGCCGAGCGCGCGCCCCTCGTCGGCGTAGTAGCGATACGTCTTCCCACCCACCGTGCGATCGCGGTAGCGGCGACCGTCCGCGTCGACGTTGTTGAAGTGCATCGCCTGGCTCGTCGCCGCGAACGGCGCGCGGAGGGCGGGATCCTTCGCGTTCCAGATCGGCTCCTTGCCGCGCGCGTAGAGGAGCAGCGTCTGGTGGCCCATCCCCGGACCGGTCCGGCTCTTGCTCCCGTTGCCGGGGACCCAGATCACCTCACCGCGAAACGAGCGCGCGCCGAAGACGCGATCGCAGACGACCTTCGCCTCGTGGACCGCGCGCTGATCGAGGTGGAGCCACATCGTGCCGCGCGGCGACAGGAGCGCCCGCACGATCGCGACGCGCTCCTCGAGCCACGCGAGGTATGCCTCGAGCGACGGCCACGTGTCGTCGTACGCGACGGGCCCCTTCGCGCGCGAGGTCCCCCGCGCGACGCGCGCGCCGAAGGTCTTCTCGACCTTGAAGGGCGGATCGAGGTACGCGAGGTCGGCGGAGCCGGCGGCGACGAAGCGTCCGAGGTCGCGCGCGTCGGCGTGGACGAGCGCGTTCTCAGCGCTTCGCCCCATCGCTCCGGTACGGCTGGAAGAGCGCGGTCGCGAGCTCGTGGTCGCTCGGCAGCTCGAACGCGTCGTCGAGCGCGAGGAGCCACGGCCGCGGCGGACCGGTGGGCTCGCAGCCGGCGATGATCTCCGCCGCCGTGCACGCGGTGCGGACGTGCACGTGATCGTCGTGCGGCCCGCCGGGCCGGGGCTCGAGCATCACGTCGATCGCGCGCGCGATCGTCGCGTTCGAGTCGCCGCGTGCCCGCGCCCACTCGACGAGGAGCGCGTTGACCTTCCGGTTCGCGAACACCCACTGCACGCGCGCCTCCGGGTCCTCGAGGAGGGCCTTCACGAGGAGCCACGTCCGCTCGACGTCGAAGCGGAGGAAGCGCTTCCCTTTCTCGTCCCACGCGAGGCCGTCGGCCTGCATCCGGATCCATCCCGGCGTCTCGACCGGCGCGCCGTCGAGCGTGGTCCAGTAGAGGAGGAGGTCCGCGTCGCGACCGCTCCGATGCGAGAGGTGCGGCATGAGCATGCCGCCGTGGAGCGCCGAGATGTCGCCGACGGACAGCATCGCGCCGGGCCGCTGCCGCGCCACCGATCCGGCCGCGCGCTCGATCGCGGCGACGAACCGCGGGACCCCGTGGTGATGGTCGTCGTTGCGGAGCCACTTGAACCCTTCCCCGGAGCGCGGGAGCTCGGCCGACCCCGTCAGCACCCCCCGGTTGCAGGTCCCGATCGACCCCGAGAACTGCGGCACGAGCGGCGACGGCGTCCTCCCACACCCCACCAACCCAAACGCAAGAGCAACGACCCACCGCACCCCCCATTCGCTACCGAACTCGAACAATCTCGGCAAGTCCTCCAAGTCACCCCGGGGCCCCAGAAGCGGCCGCGAAAGCGGGCGCGAAGCGCCCCGAGCGCTCCGCGCGAGGGCCGTGTCTGGGGCGGGGGTGTCGGGGGCAGAGCCCCCGACGTTGGTTGAGAGAGAAGTTCCTTGCGCGATACCGGAACGGGGCTACACAACTGCCGTCGTAACGGAGGCTGCATGGCGCTCGAGGGTCCGCGGGTCGTTTATACGCGTAGGGAAGAGGAGTCGCCGCTCGAGCGCGCGCTTCGCCTCGCGCGAGAGGTCGAGGAGCTCCTCGAGGAGACCTCCTCCGTCAACGATCCGGACCGCTCCGTGCATTCTACACGCATCGCCCGCGCGATGGCGGCGGGCCTCGTCGACGAGCTCCAGAGCCTCGACCGCATCGACCGCAAGCGCCGCCTCTGCTGACGGCGCGTCAGCTCAAAGCGTGGGGCTCGGCAGCCACGCCGCGACGCGGCCTTCGATGACCTTCACCGCGTCGGCGCTCGCGTAGCTCTCGGCGAGGACGTACTTGCCGTCCGCGCGGCCGAGGTAGCCCTGCTCGGCGAACGCGAGGAGGGCGTTCTCGATGACGGGGCGGCTCACCGCCTCGCGGTACGCGATGTCGCCGGCGAGGAACATCCGCTCGCCGGTCGCGATCACGCGCTTCGCGAGGTCCTTCGGGGCGAGGGGGCCCTTCAGGAGCGCCGCGCATCCGCGCGCGGCGACGCGATAGCCCTCGAGGAAGCTCCGGATCATCCGCGCGTGCAGCACCGCGCGCTCGCGTGGCTCGCCGGAGGGCGCGAGGAGGAACGTGCCGTCGCGCGCGGCGACCTCGCCGCTCGCCTGCATCGCCGCGAGCGTCTCGGCGAAGATCGTCTCGAACGTCGCGTCGGCGCGGAACTGGAACTCGTACTTGAAGAGGCGGGAGAGGGCCTGCGCGTTCTCCTCGAGCTGCGTGCGGGTGAGGCCCTGCGGCGCGGCGACGAGCGGGGTCGCGAGCATCGCGCGCGTGACGAAGAAATGGACGAGCAGGTTCTTCGCGATGTCGAGCGAGAGGCGCGCGACGTCGGGCACGACGTACATAGCCTCCGGTCCCGGCCGCGGCGCGGCCGCCTTCTCCCCGACCGGTCCCGGCCGATGCGTCTCGAGGTGCCCCGCGCGCTGGAAGAGCTCGCAGGCCTCCTGGATCGCCCCGACGCGCAGCTCGAAGCTCGTGCCGGTGACGACGCGGAGCGACGGCGTGAAGCGAGCGCCCTCCGCCTTGAGGATCGCGACGAAGCGCTCGCACGACGCGACGAGGTCCTCGTGCGTGATGCCGCGGCGGCCGTGCGTCAGGAGCGCGGCGGCGACGAGCGCGCTCGGCGTGACCGCGGTGACGCGGTTGATCTCGTTCATCACGCGGTAGGCGAGGCGCGTGACGAGCGCGCGGCGCCGCGCCGGCGTGAGCGCCTGGACGCCGGAGCCGCCGAGCTCCGTGATGACGCCGTCGATCGTGACGAGCTCCCCGAACTGCACGTTGAGGCGGCCGTAGCGGCCGAGCGCCGTCTCCGCCGCCGCGAAGAGGCCGCGCACGTCCTCCTTCTTCTTCTCGCCGCCGGTGAGCTCGCGCACGTACTCGCGCTCCTCCACCACGCGCTCGTAGCCGATCGAGATCGGGCAGAAGTACACCTTCCGCTGCGGTCCCTCCGAGGCGGCGCCGAGCACGGCGTCGACGACGATGGACAATAGGCCCAACTTCGGGGGCAACAGCTTGCCCGTGCGCGAGCGCGCGCCTTCGAGGAAGAACTCGAGCGGCCAGCCGTCGAGGATGAGGCGCCGCATGTACGCGTCGACGACGGCGCCGTAGAGGCGGTCGCCCTTGAAGCTGCGGCGGATGAAGAACGCCCCGCCGCGCCGGAGGACGGGGCCGAGCGGAAAGAACGAGAGGTTGTCGCCCGCGGCCACGAGCGGCACCGGCATGTTCGCGTGCATGAAGAGCCGCGTCAGGATGATGTAGTCGACGTGCGACTTGTGGCTCGGCAGGAGCACGAGCGTGCCGTCCTTCGCCGCCGCGCGCAGGCGCTCGAGCCCCTCCTTGTCGATCTCGAAGCCGGAGTACATCCGCGCGACGGTCTGATCGAACGCCGCGTCCATCGCGCGGAGGGCGTTGGGATCGATCTCCGCCTCGAGCTCGCGCAACATCGCGAGCGCGCGGAAGCCGAGCACGCGCCGCTGCTCTTGTCCTTCGCCCGCCATGTCGCGGATGACCTTCTGCAGGCGCGGGCTCCGCACGACCTGATCGCGCAGCCGATCGGGCGCCTTCTTCGTCGGCCCCACCACCGCGCGGCGCTCGCGCTCGAGCCGCCGCAGGAGCGCGTAGGTGAGGCGCCGCACGAGCACCGCGTCTTGTTCGAGAGGCCTCTCCGCGCTTGGACGCGCTCCGCCGCCCCGGACCCCCGAGAGCTCCTGCGCGCCGCCCTCCTCGGCGCGGAGGAACTCCTGGAGGTCGAGCGGCTCGCCGGCGCGGAGCGTGACGTGGCGGTAGTTCATCAAGAACTGCGTCACGGTGCGGATCTTCCCCGGCCACTCGCGCGGTCCGAAGAGCGCGTCGACGACGTTCTGCTTCCGCTCGTCCTGGCTCTTCGTCCAGACGAACACCTGCGGCACGAGGAGGATCGGCGAGCGAAGCTCCCGCTGAAGAGCGAGCAGCTCCTCGAGGAACGCGTCGCCTTCGCGGCGGCCGCGGCGGAGCTGCGGCTCGAGGAGGGAGGGCGGGCGCTTCAGGAACAGCGCGGCGGAGCTGCCGGAGTCGATCGCGCGACGGAGCCGCTGGACGTGCTGCGCCTCGCTGCGCGGCAGCACGGAGGAGAGCACGCCGAGGTCGTTCGCGAACCCGATCCGCGGGAGCGAGAGCTTCTTCGTGAGGTAGTCGAGCGCGAGGTAGTCGACGAAGGAGAGGTTCCGCAGCACGTAGACGACGGTGCCGCGCGCCTCCGCCGCGTGGACCTCGCGCGCCCACGCCTCGTCGACCGCGATGTTCTCGAAGAACCGGCGATAGACCCAGGCGAGGGCGGGGTTCTCGTGCGCGTTCAGCCGCCGAAGCTCTTCTGGACGATCTCGATGATCTTCTTCGCCGTGTCGTCCTTGAGGCCGGTGTTGCCGCCGTGCGGCCAGGCGTACGTCTTCAGCTCGACCTGGTTGCAGGAGAGCGAGACGAGGATGTCCGCCGGCGTGCCGGCCGCGGGCGGCGCGCCCTGCACCGTCGGCGCGCCGGCCTGGCCGATCTGGAAGCCGAACTCGGCGTACATGCACGACTGCTTCGGCGGCTCGAAGTTGTCCGCCTTGCCGAAGAGCTCGTTGACCTCCTCGCGGAGCTTCGCGTCGGCGACCTGCGCGGTGCCGAGGATGCGGAAGTTGTAGAAGCGCGGCGCGTCGGCCGCGGCGGGGACCGGCGTCGAGCCGGGGAGGATGCCCGGCGGGATGAGGCCCGGCGGGAGCATCTGCGCCGCGCCCTGCGCCCACTGCATGACCTGCGGCGGGATCTGGAGGCCCGGGATCGGCGACTGCCCCGGCTGCTGCGCTTGCGCCTGCGGCGGCTCGAAGTTCTGGAGGCGATGGATCGTGATCGGCTGACCCTTGAGCTGCTCGAAGGGTTGCGCGAGCGCCGAGCTGCAGCCCGTCTCCGCGGTGAGCGTGGACAACATGACGAAGCCGGCGGCGGCGAACGATGCGAGCGAAGCGAATCTCAGGGCCTTCATGGCGGCGGACTCTACAACTATGCTGGGGGGAGCGTCATGCTGAAGATCAAGAAGATCGACCATGTGGCCGTCTGTGTCGCGGACACCGATGAAGCGATTGCGAAATACAAGCAGGTCCTCGGCCTCGAGCCGGACGTGCGCGAGGTCGTCGCGTCGCAGAAGACGGAGGCGACGCTCCTGCCGATCGGCGAGACCAGCATCGAGCTCATCTCGCCCAAGGGAAACGAGGGCCTCGCGAAGTTCCTCGAGAAGCGCGGGCCGGGGATCCATCACATCGCGATCGAGGTCGAGGGGATCGAAGGCGCCCTCGCGACCCTCAAGGCGCTCGGCGTCCAGCTCATCGACGAGACCCCGCGCAAGGGGGCCAGGGGGCACAAAGTCGCGTTTTTGCATCCGAAAGCGACGGGCGGCGTGCTCGTCGAGCTGGTCGAGCCCGACCACGAAGCCGCCGCCGGGCCGTAGAAAGCGCAGGAAAACGCATCGTCGCGCCTTGCGTTTCGGCAAGCGTATCGTATGCCGAAAAGACTTACCTGTCCTTACACGGAAGGCCTGGACATGTCCTCAGCACGGCTGCTTGGTTTCGTCGCCTTCATGAGCGCCGGCGCGGGGTGCGCCTCCGCCGAGGTCGTCCCCGCCGCGACGCACACGACCGCCGCGACGATCGAGGCCCCGGCGAAGAAGGAGGCCGCAGTCCCGCCGCTGAAGCGCGACGCCGCCCTCGCCGGCAACGAGCACAAGGTCAGCATGCTCGAGGGTCGCATCGTCACGAAGCTCCACGCGGTCGAGACCCCGAAGGTCGAGACGCACGCGTCGCCGACGAAGGGCATCCTCTACACGACGATCCAGGCGAAGCTCGGCGAGGGGCAGACGGTGTACTGCACCGCGTTCGACGAGCGCCTCTTCCCCGCGAGCCTCGCCGCCGCCGATCTCCGCGGCGAGCACGACTGGGGCGACGATGGGATCGAGAAGAGCGACACCGTCGCGAAGACGACGACGGAGGTCACGGCGCTCGACGTGTCCGTCGTCGGCGGCCGCCCCGTCCTCTCCGCGCGCGGCAGCGTGCACGACGAGGCGGGCACGCTCGTCGCCGATCGCAAGGTGATCGTCACCTCGAGCGCGGCGTTCACGCTCGCGTGCTCGGACCGCACCGTCGGCTTCGACAAGCGCTTCCACGCCTTCGCGAGCGAGGTCCTCGGCTCGCTCACGCTCGACCCGCCGCCGAGCCCCGCCCCGAAGCGCGTCGTCATCTACAAGATGCAGTCCGAGGGCAAGACGATCGGCTACTACGAGCTCGTGACGTACGCCGAGCCGAAGGGCGGGACGAAGACGTTCGGCACCGAGATCGCGCTCGACGTCAGCGGCGGCAAGATCAACGGCGTCGACACCACGGCCTACGCGGTCGCGAACGCGCGCGGGGGCGAGAGCGACATCCGGCTCCACAACGTCGTGAACAACGAGACCACGGTGCACGTGAAGGCGGCGCGCGACGCGAAGGGCTGGAGCGTGAAGCTCGGCGCGGATCGCCTCGACGTCGTGAGCAAGCGCATGTCCGCGAAGACGGGGCTGACGTCGCTGATGATGCCGGGGTGGATGAGCCGCATGCAGGCGGCGGCGACCTCGAAGAAGGCGGCGCCGGTGAAGATCCCGCTCGTCGCGGTCGCGGAGAAGCCGGCCGTCGCGGTCGCGAAGCGTCAGGCCGACGGAAGCGTCACGTACGTCGAGAAGGGCAACGAGACGAGGGCGACGTTCGACGCGGACGGCCTCGCGAGCTGGTCGACGTTCGGCGCCAAATACGATCGCATCTTCGCCGAAGGCGCGCGGTGAGAGCGGAGCGAGCGCTCGCGGCGCTGGGCGTCGCCGCGCTCGCTGTCGGTTGCGGGGGAGGCGAGCCGCCGCCGGAGACGCCGGCCACCGCGCCGTCCGCGCCGGCGGGCCCGGCGGGGCAGGCGAGCGAGGCCGCGTGCAACGAGCTGTTCCTCGGCGCGATGGCGCTCGAGCAGGCGTCGGACTCGCTCGCGAAGCATGGCCCGCGCCCCACCGCCGCCGCTCGGATCCGCACCGGGCGCAAGCTCATCGCCGGCTACACGGAGCTCCGCGCGCAGCTGAAGCGAGCGGTGGAGCTCGACCGGAGTCTCACGACCGAGGTCGACGCGGCCGACAAGGCGCTCGCGACGCCGGTCGCCTGGTTCGACGCGGCGACGAAGTCGCAAGAGGCGCACGCGAAGCAGATGCGCGAGATCTACGCCGAGGTGGAGCGTCTCCGCCCGGCGTTCTCGGCGCCGTGCAAGCCGAAGGAGCCGGACTGCGCGGCGACGGCGTCGGTGGCGCTGAACCTCCTCCTCGCCGACTGGTCCGCCGCCGCGCTCCCGAAGACGCGCGGCGATCTCCAGAAGATCGAGCCGAGGAGCCCGGACCTGCAGGCCAAGCTGAAGACGCTCGTGCAGAAGATCGAGGAGGCCGAGCGCTCGCTCACGGAGCAAGAGAAGCAGGCCGAGGCGCTCCAGGCGACGATGGGGGAAGAGAAGAACGAGGGCATCGCGAAGGCGATCGACAAGCTCTACGCCCGCTGCGGCGTGAAGGAGAAGGACGACAAGCCGCTCACCGCCGTGCGCCGGACGCAGTGGGTCACGTCGAAGGAGCCCGACCTCCGCAAGATGGTCGTGGTCATCCGCGTCCTGCCCGAAGGTCGCATCCGCGCGCGCCTCGACGAGTGGTCGCAGCTCTCGGTCGGTCTCCGGCGCACGGTCTTCGAGAGCGCGACGCGCGGCGGCTTCGGGAGCGGCTTCTTCGTCGTCCCGCGGGAGGGGGAGGTCTACGTCGTCACGAACCGGCACGTCGTCGACTTCGGCGAGAGCGCGAGCCTGCAGATGCCGGACGGCGCCGTCATCCCCGCGCAGATCGCGTACACCGATCCGAACGCGGACATCGCGATCCTCAAGCCGTCGAAGCCGACCGTCAGCTACGGCCTCGCGCTCGAGACGGAGCCGGCGAAGGACCATCAGGTCGTCATCGCGACGGGCTACCCCGGCCTCGACGCGCGACCCTCCTACCAGACGACGCGCGGCTACGTCTCGAACCAGCACTTCGTCGATCCCTGGGACGGCGCCTCGTACATCCAGCACACCGCTCCGATCGACAAGGGCAACAGCGGCGGACCGCTGACGAGCGAGCGCTTCAACGTGCTCGGCGTGAACACGCTGAAGATCCGATCGCGCGAGGCGGTCGCGATGTCGGTCCCCGCCACCCTCGTCGCCGACGCCGTCGCGCGCGCCGGCGCCAAGGTCGACACGGAATCGCAGCAAGAAGACGCGCGCGCGGCGTGCCTCGAGGTCGTCGCCGAGCTCGGCGCGCCGAAGCCGAACGTCCACACGCTCTACCGCCGCATCTCGCTCGCGATGGTGTCGGAGTCGGGCTCCACCTCGTTCAACACGCAAGCGGGGCGCGACCGCGAGCTCGAGGACATGCTGCTCGAGTCGCCGATCGACGCGCTCCGCGCCGCGATCGTCGATCGGCTCATGCTCGAGTCGAAGACCACGCGCATCAACCCGTGGGAGACGTGCGCCAACCCCGAGCCCGACGACTGGCAGCACATCCTGACGATGGACCGCGTCCGCTTCCACCTCCGCGTCGGCGGCGACACGAAGGACCTCGTCCTCCGCCGCGAGCACGGCCGCTACCAACTCCTCCGCCTCGACCTCACCCCACCGACGCCAGACCCCACCCCCACCAAGAAGCCCGCAAAGAAACCAACCAAAAAGCCAACCAAGTAGGCAAACAGCAAAGCTCGCGTTCAGAGCGAGCACGCGGCAGAAAAACGTTCTGACGTTTTTCTGCATCGTGCGAGCGGGGTGCAGGGGCGCAGCCCCTGCGTTGAAAAAAAAACTCAACATCCGCAGAGGTAGTCGCTGCCCTCGCGGAAGCCGCCGGCGGCGAGGCGGGCGCGGGCGAGGTCGCGGGCGCCCGGGGCGGCGAGGGCGACGATGACGAAGAGGCCTTCGGCGCGAGCGCGGGCGAGTCCGTCGTCGAGGGCGAGGATCGGACGCGCGCGCGCGGTGCGGCCGATCTTCTTCGGATCGATGTCGATGAAGAAGTCGGGGCGCGGGCCGTGCGCCTCGAGCTCGCGCGCGAGGCGGCGGCCGGCGGCGCCCGCGCCCCAGAGCGCGAACGGGCCGGGGAGGCGCGCGGCGAGGTAGCCTGCGCGGAGCTTGCGGTGCGCGTCGGCGGAGTAGCGCGCGTGGCTCCAGGTCAGGCTGCCGGGGTGGATGCGCCAGCGGAAGAGCACGGTGGGGACCTTCGCGATGCCCATCCCCGCCGCGACGATGCGGAGCCACAGGTCGTAGTCCTCCGCGAAGTGCCCGTCGCGGTAGCCGCCGACCGCGGCGAGCGACTCGCGCCGGATCAGCGTCGCGGGATGACAAACCGGCGCCTCGACGAAGATCGCGCTCGCGTGCTCTTCGGCGGTGACGATCCCGTTCTGCCACGCGACGTAGCGCTCCATCCCGGCGGCGGGGGAGCCGAAGAGCTCCACCCGGACCGCGGCGACGGCGAGCGCGGGATCGCGATCGAGCAGAGCGCGCGACGCAGCGAGGCGGCCGGGGAGCGAGACGTCGTCGGCGTCCATCCGCGCGACGTAGCGACCGCGGCACCGCGTCAACCCGACGTTGAGCGCCGCAGCGATACCGACCCCCGGCGTTGTCACCTGAATGACACGTGGGCCGGCGTACCGGGCGGCGATCGCGGCCCCGCCGTCCGTGCTGCCGTCATCGACGAGCACCATCTCGTCCTCCCCCCCGAGATCCGCCCGAATGCTCCCGATCGCCTCATCGAGCGTCCCCACAGCATTCCGATAAGGAAGAAGAACCGAAATCATACCGCCCTACCGCCCAACCGCGCTGCCTACTGCCCAACCGCCCAACCGCGCTGCCTACTGCCCAACCGCCCAACCGCCCAACCGCGCTGCCTACTGCCCAACCGCCCAACCGCCCAACCGCGCTGCCTACTGCCCAACCGCCCAACCGCCCAACCGCGCTGCCCAACCGCCCAACCGCCCAACCGTGCTGCCCTACTGCCCTACCGCGCTACCGTCTTGCCGCCCCGCCGCCGGGGGCCCCAGAAGCGGCCGCGAAAGCGGGCGCGAAGCGCCCCGAGCGCTCCGCGCGAGGGCCGTGTCTGGGGTGGGGGTGTCGGGGGCAAAGCCCCCGACGCTGAATAAGAGATAGCTGGCGCAGCGCGGCGCGAGTTGGTGTAAGAGTTGCCGCCATGATCATCTTCGGGAAATCCAAGCGAGTCGCGACGGGTGTCGCGGTCGCTCTGGTCTCTTCGCTGGTCTTCGTCAGCCCCGCGTCCGCGCAGCCGGCGCCCGCGCCCCCGGCGGCAGAGAAGCCCGCCGATCCGAAGGCCCTCTTCACGTCGGGAGAGAAGAAGTTCAAGGCCGGCGACTACGCCGGCGCGCTCGCCGACTTCGAGGCGTCGAACGCGGCGAAGGCCGACATCGCGACCCAGCGCTACGTCGCGGTCTCGCACGACAACCTCCAGCACTTCACCGAGGCCGTCGCCGCGTACGAGAAGTTCATCGCCGACGCCACCGCGGCGAAGAAGATGAACGACGAGGTCGAGCAGGCGAGGAAGCGCGTCGAGGCGATCCAGGCGACGCCCGGCACGGTGAACGTCATCACCGTGCCCGAGGGCGCCTCCATCGTCCTCGACGGCGCGCAGACGCCGTACGAGAAGACCACGCCGGTCGAGATCCCGCTCACGCCCGGGAAGCACAAGCTCCTCGTCGGCGCGGAGGGCTACGAGAACAGCAGCTACGACGTCGACGTCACGTACGCGTCGAAGCAGGACGTGAAGATCGAGCTCGTGAAGAAGGCGCCCCCGCCGCCCCCGCCGCCCGTGGTCGCCGAGCAGCCGCCGCCTCCGCCGCCGCCCCCGCCGCCTCCGCCGCCCGAGCCGCGCAGCAAGGTGCCGGCGTACGTCACCGGCGGCGTCGCGATCGTCGCGGCCGGCGTCGGCACCGTGTTCGGCATCAAGGCCCTCAACGACTCGAGCGAGTTCAAGAAGAACCCGACCACCGAGCGCGCCGACGACGGCGAGAACAACGCGCTCGTCGCCGACATGATGTTCGGCATCGCGATCACGTTCGGCGTCACGAGCGCCGTCCTCTTCCTCTCGAACGACGCGCCCTCGAGCGCGAAGGCCAAGCTCCCGCGCACGGCGGCCGCGCCCGCGGCGAAGAAGAAGCCGCTCGTGAAGTTCACGCCGGCGCCTTACGTGAACCAGCATGGCGGCGGCTTCGGCGGCGTCTTCCAGTTCTGAGCGCATCATGAAGAAGATCACGATCAAGAAGGTCCTCCCGCTCGTCGCCCTCACCTCCACGATGGTGACGGGCTTCGCCCTCGGCGGCTGCGAGCTCATCGTCGACTTCGATCGCACGCAGATCGACGCGGGCTTCATCGACTCCGGCGTCCTCGTCGACGCGGACGGCGTCGGCGACGGCGCGGTCGTCGGCGACGGCGACGTGCCCGAGACGTCGACCGAGACCGACGCCGGCGACGCAGGCGACGCCGACCCGCAGCAGCAGCAGGACGCCGACATCGAGGACGCCGACTCCGGCGACTGAGCGGGTGCCGGGGGCGTCAGCCCCTCGCGTCGAAGACCTACGCGAGATGTCTCGCGACCTCGTCGACGTCGGCGGGGAGCGGCACCGGCGTGTTGGCGAGGGGGAAGTCCATCTCGGGGAGCTTCTTCTCGTGGTACCCGAGCTTGAACTCGGTGAACTTCAGCGCGGTCGCGGTCGAGACGACGACGACGCGCTCGTTCGCCTTGATGACGTCCTTCGCGCGTAGCTTCCGCGCGCACGCGATCGCGACGCCGGTGTGGGGATCGGCGTAGAGGCCGGAGCGATCCGCGCGCGCGCACGCGTCGGCGAGCTCGGACTCGGTCGCCTGCTCCACGACGCCGTTCATCGCCTCGAGCGCGGCGACGGCGCGCGGCGCGCTCACCGGCGCGCCGATCCGGATCGCCGACGCCTGCGTCGGCTTCGCGGTGACGGACGCGACCTCCCCCGTCTTCAGCGTCCCTGCGGTGTATGCAAGGTACATGGGGTTCGCGTTCGCCGCTTGCGCGATCGCGAGGCGGGGCAGGCGATCGATGACGCCGAGCTCCTTCGCCATCGAGAAGCCGGCCCAGAGCGCGGCCGAGTTGCCGAGGTTGCCGCTCGGGATCACGACCCAGTCCGGCACGCTCCAGCCGAGCTGCTGCGCGATCTCGATCGCGACCGTCTTCTGCCCCTCGATCCGGAGCGGGTTCATCGAGTTCGCGAGGTACACGAGGCCGCGCGCGGCGAGCTCGCGGATGACGGCCATGCAGCCGTCGAAGTCGGTCTCGAGCGCGAGCACCTTCGCGCCGTGCGAGAGCGGCTGCACGAGCTGCGCGACGGAGACCATCCCGCGCGGGAGGAGGACGACGACGGGGAGGCCGGCCGCGGCGCCGTAGGCCGCGAGCGCCGCCGACGTGTCGCCGGTCGACGCGCACGCGATCGCGTTGACCTTGAGCGCGCCGGTCTTCACCGCGTGGTTCACGACGCTGACGAGGACCGTCATGCCGAGGTCCTTGAACGAGCCGGTGTGCGTCGTCCCGCACTGCTTCACGAAGAGCTCGCCGAAGCCGAGCTCCTCCGCGAGGCGGCGCGCGGGGTAGAGCGGCGTCATCCCTTCGCCCGTCGTCACGACGTGCTCGTCCGGGACGCCGGGCGCGACCCACTCGCGCTTGCTCCACACCCCGGACGACGCGGTCGCGCTCCAGCGCCGGTCGAACGTGCTCTTCCATTCGGCGCCGGGCGTCTCGGCGAGCGCGGCGAGGTCGTGTTTCACCGCGAGGAGCCCGTCGCACGTGGGGCAGCGGTAGATCGCCTGCGTGAGCGGGAAGGATCCGTCGCAGCCGCGGAAGCAGCGGAAAACAGCAAAAAAGGGCATTCGTCGTTCCTTGGTGGTCACTCGGGGGACGCCGCGGGGACGCAGCGGAGGAACGGCGTCCCCGACGCGGCGGGGCGGCAGACCTCGCCCCGCGTGCAGTCGGTGTCCTGGCAGCAGACGGCCGCGCACTTCTTCTGGTCGGGATCGCAGAAGCGGCTCGCGCAGTCGCCGTTGCCGTTGCACGCCTCGCCGAGCGGGCGCGTGCCGGAGCTGTCGAAGCACCACTTCGTGTGCGAGCCCGTCGTCGTGAACTCGCCGTACGCGCACGTCGTGAAGCTCGGGTGGAGCGCGGCGCACTGCTCGCTGTTGCAGCACGTGGGCCTGCACTTCTGCGGGAAGCCGCTGCAGTTGTCGTTCATGCACCGCGTCGTGCTGCCGGAGCAGACCGTTCCGGCCTCGAGCGACGCGCCGGGCTCGGGGAGGGCGCAGACCCAGTTCTCGCGCGCGGGCGGCGGCGCCGCGAGGCTCTTCACGCGGCAGAGCGTCTCGCCGGTGCAGTGCTCCGCCGTGCAGCACGTGTCGAGGCAATGGTCGTCGACGCAGAGACCGGAGCGGCACTCGGAGGGCGCGGCGCACTCCGCTCCGGCCGCGCCGGTGCCGAGGCCCTCGCGCTTCGCGCGCGCGGCGGAGACGCAGTAGCTGCCGCCGGTGCCGGCGCCGAAGCACACGAAGCCGTCGCCGCAGTCGGTGCTCGTGCAGCAGGTCTTCGTGCAGATCGCGTCGGTGGTGCTCGCGAGGATCGCGGTGGTGAGGAGGTTGCTCGTCCCGCAGAGGAGGGTCGACGCGCACGGACGCTGGTTGTCGCAAGGCTCGCCGAGCTGCGCGCGGCCGCCGGCGTCGTCGTCGTCGCCGGCCGGGCCGTCGCCGCCGGTGTCGCGGTCCGGCGCCACGTCGCTCGGTCCGCCCTCCGTCGTCACGCTCGCGACGCAGACGCGCGCGGTCGGCTCGCACGTCTGACCTTCGGGGCACGCGCCGGGGAAGCCGGGCTCGCAGCGGAAGTCGGGCGCCGCGCTCGAGACGATGAGCTGGCAGCCGAAGAGGCCGCTGACGAGCGCGGTCGAGAGCGCGAACGCGCGGCGAAGGCGGCGGCTCCGCGTCAAAACCGGAAGCCGCCGACGAAGCCGCTCTTCGCCGGCTCCTTCGTGCGCCCAAAGTAGAGGTAGAGCGTCGCGATCGTCGCGACGACGCCGACGCCGAGCGCGACGTCGGCGACGATCGCCATCGTGTGCGCGCCGTCGGTCTTCGACTGGAGATCGGCGAAGGTGCCGTCGCGGCCGGTGACGAAGCCGTTCGGGCGCTGCGTGAGCGCGAGGATCCCGAACGTCGCGCCGGCGGCGAGGCCGACGCCGGCGATCGCGCCCGCGGCGATGGTCGCGCCGTCGACGCGGCCCTTCGGCGGATCGGTCCGCGCGGGCTCGGCGCCCGACGCGGTAGCGGACGGCGGCGGCGCGGGCGTGCCGGAGGCGGGCGGGGAGGGGGTCCGCGCGGCGTGCTCGCGCTTCGCGCCCTCGATGCGCTTCATGTTGGCCTCGGCCTTCGAGCGCTCCGCGGCGGTGATGCCGTCCATCTCGAGGTACGTCTTGAACCACGCGAGCGCCTCGTCGTACTTGCCGGCCTTCTCGTTGACGATGGCGAGGTTCATCACGAGGTCCTTCGCCTTCGGGTCGAGGCCGCGCGCGACCTCGAGCTCGTGGATCGCCTCGCGGTAGTTGCCGGCGCCATAGAGCTCGCGCGCCTTGTGGAAGTGCTCCTGCGCCTTCCGCTGGTCTTCGGCGGAGACCGCGCCGCCGGCGGGCTGCGCCACGGCGGAGACGGGGGCCATGGTGAGGACCGCCACGAGGAAGAGAAGCCGACGCCAGCGCGTCATTCCGCGAGGATACCTCACTGTAAGGCCGAGCGGAGCAGCGCGTTTCGTTCTTTGCGATGACGAAACCGCTCCTCCTCTCGACGCTGGCTCTGGTCTCTGTCACCACCGTGATGTTCGCTGCGGAGCGCGAAGCGAGGGCGGACGAGGCCACCATCGCGGTCGCCGTCCCGCCGGGGCGCTTCAGCGATCCGCCGCCGCCCGAGCCCATCCGGGCCGACGACGGTCTCATCGCGCGCGAGCCGGAGCTGTATCGTTCGTTCCTCCGCCTCACGCTCGGCCCGACCGCGCTCACGACCGGCAAGGGCCTCGGCTACGGCGTGGGCCTCGGCGCCGACATGGGGCAGGGCTCCGTCGGCGCGCGCCTCTCGGCCGCGTGGCTCCGCGGCGAGGGCAAGAAGGACGACGGCACGAGCACGCCGACGGGCGACTCGGTCGGCATTTACAGCGGTGAGATCACGCTCGACCTCAACAAGCGCGGCCGGATCCATCCCATCATCGGGATGGGCGCGGGTGTCCTCCACGTGAGCCGCCCCGATCATCGCAGCGGCTTCGCGGGCGTCGGCACCGGCCGCTTCGCGCTCGAGTATGCGCTCGGCCTCGACGACGCCGACGTCCGCGTCGGCGCGAACCTCACCGGCGGCCTCATCGGCCCGATCGACGACGAGATCCGTGGCCTCCGCGGCTACGTGCAGACCGGCCTCCACCTCGCGATCGGGTTCTAGGCTTGGCTTGTTCGAGAGGGCTCTGCCCTCTCGAGCTCTCCCGCCGGGGGCCGTCGCGCGGAGACGCGCTCCGCGCCCCCGGGCCCCCCGAGAGGGTACCCCCCGCGCTGTCGTCTCGGGCTCTCCCGCCGGGGGCCGTCGCGCGGAGACGCGCTCCGCGGCCCCGGGCCCCCCGAGAGGGTACCCGGCGCTGTCATCTCGGGCTCTCCTGCCGGGGGTTGTCGCGCGAAGGCGCGCTCCGCGGCCCCGAGAGGGCACCCCGGGGTTGTCCGGTCGAGTGAGCGGGGGGGCGCGCTAGAGTGGTCGGTGATGAGCAGGATCGATGATGCGGTTCGCGAGATTTGTCTTGGCGCGCGGAGGGCTGCGCGCGCGGTCGCGCCGCGGAGCACGGCCGACAAGGACGCGGCGCTCGAGGCGATCGCGCGGGCGGTGGAGGCGGCGGCGCCTTCGATCCTCGCCGCGAACGCGGCCGATCTCGAGGAGGCGCGGGGGCGCGGGACGAGCGGCGCGATGCTCGATCGCCTCACGCTCGACGATGCCCGCGTCGCGGCGATCGCGCGCTCGGTGCGCGAGGTGGCGGCGCTGCCGGATCCCGTCGGCGACGTCGTCTCGAAGACGCGCCGTCCGAACGGCCTCGAGGTCACGCGCGTCCGCGTCCCGCTCGGCGTCGTCGCGATGATCTACGAGGCGCGCCCGAACGTCACGGTCGAGGCGAGCGCGCTCACGCTCAAGGCGGGCAACGCGGTGGTCCTCCGCGGCGGCTCGGAGGCGGCGCGCTCGAACGCCGCGCTCGCGGCCGCGATCGGCGACGCGCTCGAGGCGAGCGGCTTCCCGCGCGCGGCGGTAGAGGTGCTGCCGTTCACCGATCGCGACGCGGTCCGCGCGCTCGTGCAGCAGACCGACTTCGTCGACCTCGCGATCCCGCGCGGCGGCGAGGCGCTGATCCGGTTCGTGACCGAGAACGCGCGCGTGCCGGTGGTGCAGCACTACAAGGGCGTCTGTCACCTCTTCGTCGATCGCGGCGCCGACGTCGACCGCGCCGTCGCGATCGTGCGGAACGCGAAGACGAGCCGTCCCGCCGTGTGCAACGCGCTCGAGTGCCTCCTCGTCGACGCCGCCGACGCAGCGCGCCTCCTCCCTTCGATCGCGGCGGCGCTCGCGGACTGCGAGCTCCGCGGCGACGAGCGGGCGCGCGCGCTCGTGCCGTCGATGAAGCCCGCCGCCGACGACGACTGGGGACGCGAGTTCCTCGACAAGGTGCTCGCGGTGAAGGTCGTCGACGGCCTCGAGGGCGCGCTCGCGCACGTGGCCGACTACGGCTCGGGCCACACCGAGGCGATCGTGACGCCGCACGCGGCGCACGCGGAGCGATGGCGCCGCGAGGTCGACGCGGCGTGTGTCGTCGTGAACGCGTCGACGCGCTTCCACGACGGCGGCGAGCTCGGCCTCGGCGCCGAGATCGGCATCGCGACGAGCCGCCTCCACTGGCGCGGCCCGATGGGCCTCGAGTCGCTGACGACGATGAAGTGGATCGTCGACGGCGACGGCCAGACGAGGGCTTCCTAGCAGGCGGCAAATCCTTGGTTGACGGGGGGGCGGGGTCGGTCGACGATCCGCTCGTGGCCGCAAACAAGAAGCCCGGGGGCGGGGATCGCCCGCTGATCCGTTCCTCGCATGGCGGAGCTACGCCGCGTTCCTCCGGCGGGCCGGGCGCGAAGAAGAAGGCGCGCGCGTCGCTGCCGGGCGTTCGACCCGCGCGCGCGACGGCCCCGCGATCGCGGCGCGAGGGCGCGGACACGGGCCCGAAGAAGGCGCGCCCGCCGGCGTCGCAGGAGCCGAAGTCGCTCGGCGCTTCGGCCCCGCGCGCCGCGTCGCCGGTCAGCACCGCGAGCGACGAGGCGCGCGCGCTCGCCGTCCTCGTCGCGACCGCCGCGATCGAGAAGAAGGCCTCGGGCCTCGAGGTGATCGACGTCGCCGGCCGCGTCGACTACGCGGACTTCCTCGTGCTCATGTCCGGCCGCAGCGACCGCCACGTCACCGCGCTGTCCGCCGCGATCGAAGAGGCGCTCCGCAAGAAGAACAAGCGAGCCCTCGCGGTCGAGGGCCTCCCGCACGCGAGCTGGGTGCTCATGGACTTCGGCGACGTCGTCGTCCACGTCTTCCAAGACGACGCCCGCGCCGCCTACGACATCGACGGCCTCTGGATGGACGCCCGCCGCGTCCCCGTGAGTCTTTCATAGTCGGGCCTTCGCCCCTGCTCGCAGCCGTGCTCGCAGGCTCGCCGCCGGCGAGCCCCCGGGACCCCGCGCAGGCCGCCGGCGAGCCCCCCGGGGCCCCGCGAAAGCGGCCGCGCCAGCGGTTGCGAAGCAACCCTCGCGCGAAGCGCGAGGGCCGTGTTCGCGGGGTGGGGGTGTCGGGGGCGAAGCCCCCGACCATGAATGCTAGGCTCGGCGGGCCTTGCGTCAAGTCGACTTCAATGACCTTCCGCGCACCAGTCGCGAGCGCTTCGTGCGGTCGTTGGTGTCGGTGTCGCCGTCGGCGGCGCCGATTTGTCGGCGGGTCTCGAAGGCGCGGAGCCCCGTCCTCTGGTACCTGCTGCTCATCCTGACGCTCAGCGCGATGGTCGTCGGCGTCCTCCATCAGTTCGGCGCCTCCGCCGCGCCGGTGCAGGACCGGCGCTGGCTCGGGTTCTACGTCGCCGCCTGCGGCCTCATCGGGCTCGCGCTCTCGATGTTGGGGCGGCGGAGCGCGCTCCGGGGCTCCCTCCCGTTCGCGCCTGGCGTGTACGTCTTCCCGCTCGACCTCGTCGACGCCCGTACGCGCGAGCTCGAGCTCTACCCGCTCTCGGACCTCCAGTCGATCGACCCGGTCCATCACACGAAGGGTGGAAAATACACGTATTCGACGCTCTGGTT
Organism: Labilithrix sp.; assembly: GCA_019637155.1. Lineage (NCBI taxonomy): Bacteria > Pseudomonadati > Myxococcota > Polyangiales > Labilitrichaceae > Labilithrix > Labilithrix sp. Next base: position 105,878 of record JAHBWE010000010.1, read on the forward strand.
CGCGTTCCCCGAGAAGTCGTTCGTCTTCGAGATCAAGGGGCAGGACCAGGCCGAGTCGCAGCTCGCCGCGGTCCAGAGCTCACGGCAGATCCTGCTCCAGGCGATGGCGCGCGGCGACCTCTCGGAGCTCCTCGCCTTCGATCCCTTCGCCGACGCACGGGCGCGGAACTTCCTGCCGACGAACGACTTCGGGCTCCTCGCGAAGGGCCGCCCCGGCTGGACGCGCTTCATCTGGGCGATCACGCTCATCTGCGGGCTCGTGTTCGGTGTCGCGACGTGGCGGCTCCGCAACTGGCAGAGCGATCAGCGCGTGTTCGCCCGCCTCGAGGCGCACCCCGAGGTCGCGCTCGCGGAGGCCTACGTCCGCGGCGGCGGGCTGCGCTCGCCCGAGGTCTCGAGCACGATCATCCCGAAGGCGAAGCTCGCGGAGGCGAAGAAAGAGAAGGGCGGGCGGCTCGTCGAGGAGCTCGACAAGTTCCTCAAGGCGTACCCGAAGTCCGGCGTCGAGGCGGAGGCGCGCGCGCTCTTCCGCGACGCGCTCCACGCCGAGTTCCTCGCGCAGACCACCGTGTCCGGCGTCCGCGCGTTCATCGCCCGCTACCCCGACGCGCCGGACGCGTTCCAGGGACAGACGAAGATCCGCGACGTCTACGCCGAGACGCGCGCGACGTTCAAACAGAAGCAGAGCACGTCCGACAAGAACGTCGTCCCCATCATCGAGTCGATGCTCACCTGGGCCGAGGAGCGCCCCGTTCCGTTCGACGTCCGGATCCGCCGCCGGAACGTCGCGGGCCTCGCCGCCGCCGACCGACTGCTGGCGAAGGGGCTCCTCGACGACGACGGCGCGCCCGCGCCCGGCGGCGCCGCCGAGGTCACGCCGCTCTTCGCCGGCGAAGGAGGGAAGGCGCGCGACGCCGCGATCGTGCGCGGGATCGAGCGCGCCTTCCACGCCGTGTTCCCCGCCGACGTGTTCCCGCTGAAGGTCGGAGCGTCGATCGACGAGGCGACCGCCGCCGAGCTCCCGCCGCCGCCGAAGCCGCCGTTCCCCAACGTGCCGTCGCCCACCCTCGTCGTCGACGTCGACGTCGCGTGGTCGGGCGCGACCTTCCTCTCCCGCGACACGAAGCGGCGCTACCTCGGCGTCCAGGTCAAGGTCGACGTCCTCATCCAGGTCCCGCAAGACCTCCGCGTCCTGACGTTCTCGCTGAAGGCGACGCCGCCGGAGACGCTCCCCGTCGACTGGATCTCCGGGCTGCCCGGCTCGCTCCCCGGCGCCCCGCTGCCGCCGCCCGGCGACGACGGGTTCGTGTACGACGCGCTCATCGTGAGCGCCTTCGAAGAGACGGCGGGACCGAAGCTCGTCAGCCTCCTCCTCGCCGCGCCGCCTGCCTCCTCACGACTGTGAGGGGGCCTCTTTCTTCTTCGCGATCAAGAACGCGAGGCCGACGCTGATGAAGTAGAGCGCGATGAGGGCGCTCGAGACCGCGATCTGGCTCGAGATCTCCGGGCCCGGCGTGACGAACGCGCCGACGACGAACGCGCCGACGATCGCGTAGCGGCTGAAGCGCACGAGCTGCTGCGGCGTCACGATCCCCGCGAGCGACAGGAAGCCGATGAAGAGCGGCAGCTCGAAGACGAAGCCGAACGCGAGCAGCATGTGCTCCGCGAAGTCGAGGTAGTACTCCATCGTCGGCTTCGTCGTCAGGACGACGCCCGACTGCGAGCCGACCTCGCCGAGGAGCGAGAAGAAGAACGGGAAGCTGAACGGGAGCGCGACGTAGTACGCGAACGCGACGCCCGACGTGAACAGCGTCGTCGAGAAGACGACGAACGGGATGATGTAGCGCTTCTCGCGCGAGTAGAGGCCCGGGCTGATGAACGCCCAGAGCTGGTAGAAGACGATCGGCGTCGCGAGGATGACCCCGCCGACCAGCGCGAGCTGCATGTAGTTCACGAACGCGTCGGCGGGCGCGAGGGTCTGCAGCTCCGGCTTCTGGCCCGCGGCGACGAGCTCGGGGAACCGCTCCCCCCACGCCTTCGCGTACGGCACCATCAGCCAGTCGAGCAGGAGCTGGCGGTACGCCCAGCAGACGCAGGCGCCCGCGACGAGGCCGATCGCGGCGCGGCCGAGGCGCTTCCGGAGCTCCCCGAGGTGCTCCCAGATCGTCATCTTGACGTCGTCCTCGGGCTCGTCGTGCTCGCTCGTCTCCGCCGTCGTCATGACGCCTCCGCCTCCGCCCGAGCTTCGGTCTCTTCGGGGGCCTCGGTCTCCTCCGCGGGGGGCAAGGGCGGGAGCTCGGCGTCCTCGTCGCCGAGGAGGTAGAGCGCGTCGCGTGCGAGCGGGCTCTTCGGGAGGCCCTCCGCGTAGACGATCGCGTTGTCGGGGAGGCAGCCGTACGAGTCGGCGCCGTCGCGCGGGTACTCGCGGTCGCGGAAGACGTTGAAGTCGTCGCCGCGCGCGTAGTCCTCTTGCGCGATCGGCTTCGGCGCGTCGGCCTCGACGCGGGCGGCCCGCTGCACGGCGTCGAGCTCGCCGCGCGCGAGCTTCCGGATCTCCGCGATGTCGTCCGCGAGCCCCTCCGAGCGGAGCGCGTCGTCGATGCCGGACTGCGCGCGGAGGTCCGCCGCGGCGCGCCGGATCTTGCCCGCCCACTGCCCGAGCTTCCGCAGCATCTTGGGCAGGTCCTTCGGGCCCATGACGATGAGCGTCACGAGCACGACGACCACGAGCTCCGAGAAGCTGAAGCCGAACACGCGATCAACCTAGCACCTTCTTCGTGCCGGGTGGCCTCCGCCAGTCGGGCCCGCTAGCCTCGGGCACCGTCATGGCCGCTCCCGTCGCGCTCCAGGGGATCACGCCGGCCGCGCTCGCGCGGCAGCTCCCCGCGCTCACGCTCGACGAGGCGCGCCGCGTCGTCTCGCAGGTCCATCGCGACGTCGATCCGCAGACGCCGAGCTCCGGCATCCGCCGCTCGTCGCGCGAGGAGGTCGTCCGCGCGGGCCACGTGCCGTCGCTCGCGATCGCGGCCGAGCGCGCGAGCAAGGTCGACCCGTTCGTGAAGTACGCGCTCGCGACCGCGGACGGGCACGTCGTGGAGACGGTGCGCATCCCGCTCGAGGCGAAGGGCCGCTTCTCCGTGTGCGTGAGCTCGCAGGTCGGCTGCGCGCTCGCGTGCACGTTCTGCGCGACGGGGCGGATGGGCCTCCAGCGCAACCTCGAGACGTGGGAGATCGTCGAGCAGGTGCGCGTCGTCCGGCGCGGCCTCCCCGCCGGGACGCGCGTGCACGGCGTCGTCTTCCAGGGGATGGGCGAGCCGATGGCGAACCTCGATCGCGTGCTCCACGCGATCGAGGTGATGATGGAGCCCTCCGCGCTCGCGATCGACGCGCGCGCGATCACGGTCTGCACGTCGGGGCTGCCGAGCGGGATCCGCCGCCTCGCGCAGGCGGCGCCGAAGGTGCGGCTCGGCCTCTCGCTCGGGTCCGCGCTCACGGAGACGCGGCGATCGCTCATGCCGATCGAGCGATCGCACGCGCTCGCGGACGTGCTCGACGCGGCGGCGGAGCACGTCGCGCTGACCGGCCTCGCGCCGATGTTCGCGGTCACGCTCCTCGCCGGGGTGAACGACTCCGCCGCGCACGCGCACGCGCTCGCCGACGTGATCCTCTCGTTCCGCGAGCGGACCGGGAAGTCGCCGCGCCTCAGCGTCATCCCGTACAACGGCATCGGCGCGCCGGACCCGTTCGCGCGCGCCGCCGACGACGTCGAGGCCGCGTTCCGCGACGTCCTTCGCGCCCGCGGCGTGTTCTCGCACAAGCGCTACAGCGGCGGCGCCGACGTCGACGCCGCCTGCGGCCAGCTCGCGGCAAAAGACGGGCCGCCACAGTCGCGAAGCGAAGTCCCCGACCTCGAGAAGGGGCCCCAGAAGCGGCCGCCCCAGCGGGCGCAAAGCGCCCCGAGCGCGCAGCGCGAGGGCCGTGTCTGGGGTGGGGTGTCGGGGCGAAGCCCCGACGTTGAGAAATGACGCGCGCGTGCTTCGGCCTCGCCGTGTTGGCGAGTCTCGTCGTGCCCGCTCGCGCGGCGGCGTCGCCGGAGGACCTCTTCGGGTACGGCGCGCGGACGAGCGCGATGGGCGCGACCGGCGCGACGCACGGGACCGGCGCGGAGAGCGCGTACCACAACCCCGCGCTCGGATCGCTCACGCGACGGAACGCGGTGACGCTGGGCCTCGGCGGCGCCGCGTTCGCGCTCACGCCGCGCACGGACGCGCCCGCGGCGAAAGGTGTGCTCGCCGGCGCCGCGATCCCGATCCCGTTCGGCGGCTTCCTGCGCGATCGCGTCGGCGTCTCCGCCGCGCTCTACATGCCGCGCGATCTCCTCGTCCGCGCGCGCGTGCTCTACCCCGAGACGCCGCAGTTCCCGCTCCTCACCGATCGCGCGCAGTCGGTCACGCTGCGCGCCGGCTTCGGCGTCGACGTCGGGTGGGGCGTGCGCGCCGGCCTCGGCGTCGCCACGCTCGCGGCGCTGAGCGGCAGCGTCGTCGCGACCGCGGAGGGCTCCAGCGTCGAGAACCAGCTCGTCACGACCTACGCGCCGACGATCGGCGCGACCTGGGAGCACGGCGCTGGGCGAGACGCGCTCGGCAGGCCGAGCGTTTACCGCGTCGGCGTGGTCTTCCGTGGCGAGCTCGACGCGCGCTTCGCGGTGACGGTCGACGGATCGAAGCTGACGACGCTCCCGATCCCCGTCTTCGACATCGCCGGCCTCGCGCAGTACGATCCGGCGCAGATCGTCGTCGAGGTCGCGCGCACCGACGCGCGCTCCACCTTCGCGCTCCAGGGCGTCTACAAGCGATGGCGGGACTTCCCGGGGCTCGTCGAGCCCACGCTGGTGTGCAGCCCCGGCGTCACGACGTGCGGCCTCGCCCCGCCGGAGATCGCGTGGCGCGACACGTTCGTGGTCCGCGCCGGCGCCGAGCACGGGATCGACCTCGCCCCCGGCGTCGTCTTGCGCGCCCGCGCGGGCGGATGGGTCGAGACCTCCGCGCTGCCGGGCTCGCTCCCGGAGTCGCGCGCGTTCGATCCGGCGACGAAGACGGTCGTCGCCGTGCCGACGCGCTACTTCGACGGGACGCGGCTCGTCGTGACCGGCGGCTTCGGGCTCGGGCTCCGCCACGTCGATCTCGACACGTTCGTGCAGCGGCACTGGGTCCTCGATCACGGCCGCATCACCGCGTTCGGCCTCACCGGGACGGTGCGGTTTTGAAGCGCGCGGCCGCGCTCGCCGTCGCCGCGCTCCTCGTGCCCGCGCTCGCGCGCGCGAACCCGCCCGACACGTACGGCTTCGGCTCACGCGAGGTCGCGCTCGGCGGCGCGGCGGCGGCGGAGACGCGCGGCGTCGCGGCGGGCTACTACAACCCGGCCGCGCTCGCGCGCTCGCGCGGGCTCGAGCTCTCGCTCGGCTACTTCCACGCCGCGCACGCGTTCGAGATGAACGGGCAGGGGAGCGAGGTCGATCCCGTGCGCGGGATCGTCGGCGGCCTCGTCGTGCCGGGCAAGGTCTTCCACGTGCCGGTCGCGTTCGGCGTCGCGCTGCACCTCCCGAACGATCGGCTCGCGCGCACGCGTTCGCGGCCGCAGGACGAGCCGCGCTGGGAGCTCTACGACAACCGGAACCAGCGCCTCTTCTTCGCCGCGAACGTCGCGATCGAGCCGCTGCCGTGGCTCCAGATCGGCGGCGGGATCTCGTTCGTCTCGGCGACGACCGCGCGCCTCGACGTGACCGGCTCCGCGGACCTGTTCCGCTCCGACGACTCCGCCCTCCGTCACGAGGTCGACGCGAGCTTCGTCGCGGTGCGCTACCCGCAGCTCGGCGTGCGCGTCGCGCTCTCGGAGCGGATCGCGCTCGCGATGGTCTATCGCGGCGAGGTGCAGCAGAACCTCGATCTCCGAGCGCGCTTGAAGGGCGACGTCTCCGGGCTCACGACCGCGCTCTACGAGCTCGAGTCCCGCAGCGTGAGCGGCTTCGTCCCGCAGCAGGTCGTGCTCGGCGGCTCGTGGGCGCTCACGCGCCGGACGCAGCTCACGTTCGACCTCACCTGGGTCGACTGGAGCGCGTACGTCGCGCCGGCCTCGCAGCTCGACGCCGTCCTCGACATCCCGCCGCCCGCGGGCGGGTGGCCGTCCACGATCGCGCCGCCGACCCCGCCGCCGCCGTCCCGCGTGATCCCGCTCCGCCTCCGCGACCGCGTCGTCCCGCGCGCCGGGGTGGAGTGGGAGCCCGCGCGCGGCTTCTTCGTCCGCGCCGGCTACGCGTGGATGAAGAGCCCGATCGAGGCGCAGAGCGGCTTCACGACCTACGTCGATCGCGACCTCCACACGCTCGCGCTCGGCGGCGGCCTCGCGGTGCGCTCCGGATCGCGCCTCGTGCCCGGCACGCTCTCCGTCGACGCGCACGCGCAGGTCGGCGTCCTCCCGGAGGCGACGACGCGGAAGGCGAGCCCGGCCGACTTCGTCGGCGACTTCCGCGCGCGCGGCGACTTCCTGAACCTCGGCCTCACCGCGACGTTCGCGTTCGGCCGAGGCCGAGAAGAAGAGGAGCGGCGATGACGTTCGCGTTCGGCCGAGGCCGAGAGGAAGAGGAGCGGCGATGACGCGCGCGTTCGGCCTCGTCATGCTCGTCATGCTCGTCGCGTGCGGCACGACCGGCGACGCGGGCGGCGACGAGGCGATCCTCCCGAGCGCGGGGATGGGCCCGTTCCGTCCCCTCGCGGAGAAGGAGCTGAAGGGCGCCGCGCCGTTCGTCCTCGACGACTCGCTCGCGCGCTACGCCGATCCCGCCGTGCTCGCCGACGGCGAGAGCACGCTTCTGTATGCGGTTACGCAAGGGAAGATCGTCCGCACGCGCGCGAACGACGGACGCACCTTCTTCGGCGCGGGCCAGGTCGGGCGCGCCCCCGCGGTCGTGCTCGCGCCGACCGAGCCGTGGGAGATCGCGCTCGCGGGCCCGTTCGCGCTGCGCCGCGGGGCCGAGGTCTGGCTCTACTACGCGGGCGAGGAGGGGATCGGCGTCGCGCGATCGAGCGACGGCCTCGCGTTCACGAAGGAGCCCGGCCCGATCGTGTGGGGCGGCGCGGCGCCGAGCGTCTTCGCGCTCCCGGACGGGAGCCTCCGCATGCTCTACACGCGCGGCCTCGAGATCGAGGAGGCCGCGAGCCCCGACGGCCTCGCCTGGCAGCGCATCGGCCCGGTGTTCTCCGCCTCGCACGTCGCCGGCGCGTTCGACGCGGTCGCGGTCGCCGATCCCTGGGCCGAGCCGCGCACGACCGCGGCCGGCCGCTTCCATGTGCGTGTACTCTACACGGGAACGGACGAGGCCGGCGCGACCGCGATCGGCTTCGCGGGCCGCTACGGCGTCGACGGTCCGCTGACGCGCAACCCCGATCCGGCGTACCCCGCCGGCCGCCAGCCCGCGCTCCTCGGCGCGTTCCTCTACGTGACGCAGGAGCGCCCGGGCTACGACGCGATCGCGGCCGCGCTCCAGCCCCGCGCCGCGACGCTGACCCCGCCGGGCGACTACCCGGCGTCCCCTTAGACGATCACGCGGGCGCCGCCGCGGCGGGCGTCGCCGACGCCCTCGAAGCTGCCGTCGATACGGAGCGCGCAGTGGACGCCGCCGAAGTAGAGGTTCGGGGCCTCGAACACCGCGGGGGCGAAGGGGTACGCGTCCTTCAGCGCCTGCACGACGTCGGGCGCCATCCCGGCCGCCTCGAAGGCGAGCTTGGGCTCCCCGCTCGCGCGGTCGATCTCGACGTGGAGGCGCGGCGCGTGCACGGCCTCCGCCGGCGACACGCCGTGCTCGACGAGCCCCACGATCGTCTGGAGGATCGCGGTGCGGAGGCGGTTCGAGCCGCCGCTGCCGAGCGCGACGCGGTCCGCGCCGCGCGAGAGGATCGCCGGCGCCATCATCGTGTTGATCGCGGTGCCGGGCGCGTCCTCGTGGAAGCCGCGCGGATGGAGGTCCTCCTCGCCGAGGATGTTGTTCGCCATCATGCCGGTGCCGCGGAGGACGTGGCCGGAGCCCTCGCCGTTCGTGAGCGTGAGCGACACCGCGTTGCCCTCCTCGTCGATCGCGCTGATCTGCGTCGTCGAGCCGAGGAGGCTCCGCGCCTTCGCGCGCGCGACCTTGAGGCGCTCGTCCTCGAGCATCGCGCGGGCGAGGACCGGATCGGCGACGCGATCACGGAACGTGTCGTCGCGCTCGGAGAGGAGCGCCTCCTGGACCTTGCCGACGAAGAGCTCGTGCTCCTTCGAGAGCCACCGGTAGCGGCCGACGCCCTCGAGGAGGCGGAGGCCGAGCGCGACGAGGAGCCCGCCGGTGGAGGGGAAGGGCATCGTCGCGAGGTGCCAGTCGCCGTGCGCGACCGCGATCGGCGCGTGCTCCGCGAGCGCGGCGTGGTCGACGTCCTCCGGCGTGATGAGCCCGCCGTGGCGCGGGCCGAGCTCGTCCGCGAGCGCGCGGTAGAGCTCGCGCACCCGCGCCGGGCGCGCCGCGATGTCGGCGAGCGTCTGCGCCATGTCCGGGTTCCGGAGGTGCGCGCCGACGCCCGCGATCTCGCCGTCCGCTCCCGAGAAGAGCGCGCGACCCTCGGGCGTGAGGTCGATGATCGGCCGGAGGATGTCGAAGACGAACCCGCACCCGGTGCCGAGGACGTACCCGTCCTTCGCGAGCGCCGTCGCCGGCGCGAGCACCGCCGCGAGCGGGCGCGCGCCGAGCCGCCGCTGGAGCTCGATGAGCCCCGACAGCGCGAGCGGGACCGCGACGCTCGCGGCGCCGACGTGGAACACCTGCGCCGCGGCGCCGAAGTTGACCGTCACCGCCGCGAAGTCGCGCGGCGATCCCGGCGCGAGGCCGAGGCCCGGCGTCCGCGCGAACATGTCGAACGCGATCGCCTCGCCGTTGCCGCGCTCGACGACGCACACCCCGCCCCCGAGCGGCGAGCAGAGCGGGAGCTCGCACACGAACGCGGCGAAGGCGGCGGCGACCGCGGCGTCCACCGCGTTGCCGCCCTCGCGAAGAAGCGCCGCGCCCGCTTCGGCGGTCTGAGGGTCGCCCGCGGCGACCACTCCTTTCGTCGATCCCATCCGCGTCGATGCTAACGTTTCTCGAACATGTTGGTGGGCCTCATCCTCGGCGTGCTCTGCGTTACGCCGCTGGTCCTCACGTACCTCTTCTTCATCCGCTGGGTCGATCGCTTCGAGCCCGAGCCGTGGTGGCTGATCCTCGCGGCGTTCCTGTGGGGGGCGATCTTCGCGACCCTCGGCGGCGGCCTCACCTCGAGCTTCGCGCAGGCGATGACGTCGGCGCTCTTCGACGCGTCGCCGAAGGAGCTCGACGTCATCGGCGCGACCGTGTTCGCGCCCATCTTCGAGGAGAGCTTCAAGGGGATCGGCGTCGCGCTGATCGCCCTCATCAGCGCGCTCGGCCTCCGCGAGCTCGACGGCCCCCTCGACGGCGCGATCTACGGCGGCGTCGTCGGCCTCGGCTTCACGCTGACGGAGGACATCCTCTACGTCTCGAACCAGTTCGCGACGCAGGGCTTCGGCGGCTTCGTCGTCCTCCTCTTCCTCCGCACGATCCTCCTCGGCCTCTCGCACTGCACCTTCACCGCGTGCACCGGCCTCGGCTTCGGCATCGCGACGGAGGCGAAGAGCTGGTTCGTGAAGATCGCCGCGCCCGTCATCGGCTTCGGCTGCGCGATGTTGATGCACTGCATGCACAACTCGCTCCCGACCTTCTTCGGCGACGGCGGCCTCGTGCTGATGCTCCTCATCTCGTGGCTCATCGACATCCTGTTCTTCGTCCTCCTCGCGCTCCTCGTCGTGCGCGATCGGAGCATCGTCATCCGCGAGCTCTTCGGCGAGGTCGGCGGGCTCCTCCATCCGAAGGAGCTGCACCTCGTCTCGAGCTACTTCGCGCTCGGGATGAAGAACTGGGGGGTCCTCTTCTCGAAGGGCTGGGGGCCGTTCTCGGTCCGCCGCAAGAAGCAGCTCCAGCTCGTGGAGCTCGCGTTCGTGAAGAGCCGGCGCCGCCGCGGTGAGACCGGCGCCGATCTCGATCGCAAGGAGGCCGAGCTCCGTCGCGACATCGCGACCGCGAACCAGCGCGGCGTCTGGATCGGCAGCTGACGACACAGCCGGGCACGACACGGATGCCAGACCCTGCGCCGTAGATCCATCGAATTTCAGGGATCTGGACGGATGGCACATCGGTTGCTCCACTCGGCGTCGAGGGAGGTCGACGATGGGTCGCGTTCTCTGGAGATGGCCGTTGCCGCTCCTCTTGATTGCTGTGGGCTGTTCGGACCTCGCCGCGACGTCGCTCGACTCGGGGGACCGCCGCTCTGCGAAGAACAGCGGCGACGACGGCACGGGCTCGTCGAGCGGGACCTCGGGAAGCGGCGCCCCCGGCGAGCTCCCGCCCGAGCGCGAGGTCGAGTCCGACTACGAGGCGCCGGTCGCGACCGGCAACGTGGTGTGGGTCGCGAACCCGAAGAGCGGACGCGTCGCGCTCGTCGACGCGCAGACGCTGCAGGTCCGCACCGTCGAGGCCGGCAACGCGCCGACCTACCTCGCGAGCGTGCCGAACCAGCCGGTCGACACGACGCTGGTGCTCAACGTCCTCTCCGCCGACGCGACGCTCCTCCGCGCGACGACCGCGACCGGCGCGGTCGAGTCGACGACGTTCAAGACCGCGCGCGACGCGAACACCTCGGCGTTCTCGAGCGACGGTCGCTACGCCGTGGTCTGGGCCGACGCGCGGAAGGTCCCGGACGCGCCGAAGACCTTCGGCTTCCAAGACCTCACCGTCCTCGACCTCCAAACCGGTACGTCGACGATCCTCGCGGTCGGCTACCGCCCGGTCGCGGTCGGCTTCAACGCCGAGAGCACGCAGGCGTACGCCGTGACCCAGGACGGCATCGCGCTCGTCGCGCTCGCGGGCACGCCGGCGGTGACGAAGAACGTCGCGATCTCCGACTCGCCGACGGAGGACCCCGGCACGCGCGACGTCTTCGTGACGAAGGACGGCGCGCGCGCGTTCATCCGCCGCGACGGCTCCTCCACGATCACGATCGTCTCGCTCGCGACCGACGAGCGCTCGGAGGTCACGCTCTCGGGCCCGGTGACGGATCTCGATCTCGCCGACACGGGGGACCGCGCCGTCGCGGTCGTCCGCGCCACCGCGGAGGTCGCGGTCCTCCCGATCGCGAACCCGTCCGGCAACGCCTCCGTCACGATCACGGGCGAGACGATCGGCTCCGTGTCGATCGCGCCCGGCGGCGGGCGCGCGCTCCTCTACACGAACGCGACCGCGGCCGAGCGCTTCACCGTCCTCGACCTCGCGCAGACCCCGACCTTCCGCACGGTGCGCCTCTACTCGCCGGTGCTCGGCGTCTTCTCCGCGCCCGACGCGCAGCACGCGGTCGTCCTCCACGACGGGAACCCCGGCGCGTTCAGCGTCGTCCCGATCGGCCAGGACCTCCCCGCGAAGATCGTGGAGACGGGGGCGAAGCCGACCGCGGTCGCGACGCTGAACGATCGCGCCGTCGTCGCCGAGCGCGACGACGCGTCGAAGGTCTACGGCGCGTACCTCGCGCGGATGCCTCAGCTCATGGTCGAGCGCTACCCGCTCGCGAGCCCGCCGATCGCGGTCGGCGTCGTGCCGAGCGCGCGCCGAGCCTTCGTCGCTCAGCAGCACGCCGAGGGGCGGCTCACGTTCATCGATCTCGAGAGCGGCGTCGCGCGGACGCTCACGGGGTTCGAGCTTTCTTCCCGCGTGGTCGATGGGAGTGGTGTGCAATGAGGTCGAGGATTGGGACGGTAGGTCTCTTTGCGCTGGTCGCGGCGTGCGGCGATCGGCCGGACAGCTACGAGACGCCGTTCGCGGCGCAGGCGGAGTCGTTCGCGCTCACGAATCGGGTCGCCGTCGTCGACAAGAACGCGAACCGCGTCGGGCTCCTCGTCCCGAAGGCGGGGCAGGAGCTCGCGACCTCGTTCGTGCCGATCGGGCGCTCGCAGATCCGCGCGCAGGTCGCCCCCGACGGCAAGCGCCTCTTCGTCCTCTCCGCCGGCGACGTGCCGCGCCGGAAGGACAAGAACGAGCGGCCGAGCCTCACCGTCATCGACGACGCGGGCGGCGCGCGGAGGTTCGACCTCGAGTCGCTGCACTCGGACCTCGCGCTCGATCCGCGCGGCCGCTACGTCGCGCTCTTCGCGAAGCCGGGCCGGAGCAACGACCCGTTCCTCGCCCAGGCCTCGTTCGTCGAGAACCCGAACGAGATCCTCATCGTCGACCTCGAGGAGGGCACCGTGACGCCGCGCACGATCCGCTCGTTCGGCGGGCAGCCGCAGCGCGTGACGTTCACCGATCCGCTCAACCTCCCGCGCGGCCAGCGGCGCCTGCTCGTGGTCGAGACCGATCAGGACGTCCACCTCCTCGACCTCGACAACCTCCGCGCGACGCCGCGGCGCCCCGAGATCACGGTCCGCCTCACCTCCGGCTCGAGCACGAACGCGCTTCGCCCCGCCGCGATCGCGGTCGACGACGGCCTCTCCGAGCGCAACGACGACACGCGCATCGGCGTCCGCGTCGAGAACGACTCGAGCGTCTTCACGCTCACCCTCGTCGACGCGGAGCCCGGGCCCGGCGACGAGCCGGACACGATCTCGAACGACTTCCGCCCGGAGGTGAACCTCACCGAGGTCGGCGGCACGCCCGGCGACATCGTCTTCGTCCGCACCGACCTCGGCGTCCGCCTCGCCGCCGTCGTCCCCAACACGCGCAAGGTCGTCCTCTTCGATCCGCAGACGAGCATCACGAGCGAGGTCGACGTCAACGGCGCGTTCTCGCGCATCTCGCTCATCACGAGCGTCGTCGACGCGCAGGCCGGCACCGACACCGCGCTCCTCTACGGCGAAGGGCAGACCAACGGCGTCGCGTTCCTCTCCCTCGGCAAGGCGGTCGGGCAGACCTACCGCACGGTCGAGATCGTGCCGCTCTCGTCGTCGGTGAGCACCGTGCGCGACGTGCCTCCACCGCGCCCCGAGCTCAAGGTGCTGCAGGGCGGCGGCAACGCGTTCTTCGTCCTCAACCTCGCGAGCCGCACCGCCGCGCCGCTCACGACGCTGCAGCAGGCCGCGATCCACGTCGCGCCCGACGGGCAGCGGCTCTGGGCGTTCCAGCAGGGCGCGCAGAACCTCTCCGAGGTCACGCTCGACAACCTGCACCCGATCCCGCTCACGCTCGATCGTCCGATCACCGCGGTCTACGACGTGGAGCGCGAAGGCGGGGGGCGCTCGCTCATCGCGCTCGACATGCGCGGGTCGGTGGGGGCGACGGTGCTCGACGCGATCGACCCCGATACGACCGCGAGCCGCTCGTACTACGGCCTGATGCTGGAGAAGCTGCAATGAACCGCCTTGGCTTTTGTGTCGCGTTCGCCTTCGTCGTCACGTGCTCCGCGCATGCGCTCGCGGACGACTCCGAGCCCGCGCCGGCGTCGGAGCCGCCGCGCCCCGTCACCGTGACGTACACGATGCCCGCCGCCGCGCCGGAGCCGGAGGCGGCGCCGGACGTGGATCGCCCTCCGCCTCCCGGGGTGGGGAAGCCGCGCTACGACCTCTGGCGCATCGGCGTCGGCGGTCGCTTCGACTACGTCGGGACCTCGGGCTTCGACACGTTCGCGGACGACAACTTCCTCGGGAACATCGCGATCGACGCGACGTACCCGCTCCTCACGCGAGACAAGCTGACGCTCGGCGTCGGGCTCGGCTACAGCGTCGGCGGTCGCGACGGCCACCTCCGCGGGATGTCGACGAACCTCGCCGTGCACCGCTTCCAGGCGCCGATCGAGGCTCGCTACCACTTCATCCCGCAGGTCTACGGCTTCGTGAAGGTCGCGCCCGGGGCGGCCGGGATCTTCGCGGAGATCGTCGACTCCTCTTCGCCGAACGCGCTCAAGGACACGGCGTGGGCCTTCTCGGCCGACGCGAGCGTGGGCGCCGGCATCCTCCTCGGACCTCGCAAGTACGTCGCGAAGGGCGGGACGGGCCCCGACGCCGACCTCGAGCGGCGCACGCTCCGCATCTGGGCCGTCCCCGAGCTCGGCTACGGTTACACGACGCGGCCGGGGCTCGACCTCCGCCCCGATCGCGACGCGAACGACGCGCTCGGCACCGACGAGCGTGTCCGCGTGAACGGCCTCGCGCTGAGCTCGTTCTTCTGGCGCCTCTCCATCGCGACGACGTTCTGACCATGCGAACCCTCCTCGTCCGAAGTCTCCCCATCCTCCTCCTCCTCGCCGCCTGCGGCAGCGAGGAGGGCAGCACGTTCTACGCCGACAGCGGCCGCGAAGCGCCGGGCCTGCCGTCCGGCGGGATCTCCAGCAGCAGCGGCGGCGCGGGCTCCGGCGGCGACGGGCTCCCCGCCGAGCGCGAGATCGAGTCCGACTACGAGGCGCCGGTCGCGACCGGCAACGTGGTGTGGATCGCGAACCCGAAGAGCGGGCGCGTCGCGCTCGTCGACGCGGTGACGCTGCAGGTCCGCACCGTCGAGGCCGGCAACGCGCCGACCTACCTCGCGAGCGTGCCGAACCAACAGGTCGACACCACCCTCGTCCTCAACGTCGCCTCCGCCGACGCGACGCTGCTCCGCGCGACGAGCACCGCCGGCGCGATCGAGACGACGACGTTCAAGACCGCGCAGCTCGCGAACACCTCGACGTTCTCGAGCGACGGTCGTTACGCCGTGGTCTGGGCCGACGCGCGGAAGGTCCCGGACGCGCCGAAGACGCGCGGCTTCCAGGACCTCACGGTCCTCGACCTCCAAACCGGCACGTCGACGATCCTCGCGGTCGGTTATCGACCCGTCGCGGTCGGTTTCAGCGCCGACAACACCCAGGCGTACGCCGTGACCCAGGACGGCATCGCGCTCGTCGCGCTCGCGGGCACGCCGGCGGTGACGAAGAACGTCGCGATCTCGGACTCTCCGACGGAGGATCCCGGCACGCGCGACGTCTTCGTGACGAAGGACGGCGCGCGCGCGTTCATCCGCCGCGACGGCTCCTCCACGATCACGATCGTGACGCTCGCGACCGACCAGCGCTCCGAGATCACGCTCTCGGGGCCGGTGACGGACCTCGACCTCGCCGACACCGGCGATCGCGCCGTCGCGGTGGTGCGGTCCACCGCGGAGGTCGCCCTCATTCCGATCGCGGACCCGTCGGGCACCTCGTCGATCACCGTGACGGGGGAGACGATCGGCTCCGTCGCGATCGCGCCTGGCGGGACACGCGCGCTCCTCTACACGAACGCGACCGCGGCCGAGCGGTTCACCGTCCTCGATCTCGGCGCGACGCCGACGTTCCGCACGGTGCGCCTCTACTCGCCGGTCCTCGGCATCTTCGCCGCCCCCGACGCGCAGCACGCGATCGTGCTCCACGACCGCGCGGCGCCGTCCGAGGACGGCGCGATCCCCGCGAGCGGCGGCGCGTTCAGCGTGGTGCCGATCGGGCAGAACCTCCCCGCGAAGATCGTGGCGACGCTCGCGCCCCCGACCGCGGTCGCGACGCTCGACGATCGCGCCGTCGTCGCGGAGCGGAACGACGCGGCGAAGGTCTACGGCGCGCACCTCGTGCGGATGCCGCAGCTCATGGCGGAGCGCTACCCGCTCGCGAGCCCGCCGATCGCGGTCGGCGCGGTGCCGGGCGCACGCCGCGCGTTCATCGCGCAGCAGCACCCGGAGGGCCGCCTCACGTTCATCGACCTCGAGACCGGCGTCGCGCGCACCCTCACCGGCTTCGAGCTCAGCTCCCGCGTCGTCACGGGAAGCGCCGCGAATTAACGCCGGACGAGGTGCCGGAAGGAAGCGCCTTCGATCGCGACGTCCTGCCACGCCTCGTTCAGGCGCTTCGGGATGTACATGACGCCGCCCTTGGCGTGGTCGTACGGGAAGAAGCGGGCGGTCACGTCCTCGATCGCGCCGGCGCGATCGCGGATCGAGAGCTTGCGCGCGAAGCCGCCGGAGATCCCGCCGCGGTACGGCGCCTCGCGCTCGAGGACGGTGTTGCCGTCGGCGTCGACGTTCGCGATCGTGTAGCCCTGCGCCTGCGGGGGGAGGAGCTGCATCTCCTCGTCTTCGTCCTCGCCGCTCGACAGCTTGTTGAGCTCGGCGAGGCGCTTCGCGAGCGCGTTGTACGTGTAGTCGCTGACCCACTCGTCCTTGCAGTACGACATCATGTCGTGGCCGATGTCGGGCGAGTGGAAGGTCTTCGAGAAGATGTCGTAGCCCCACACGCCGAGCTTCGCGCCGTCGTGCGGGAAGCTCGCGTCGATGCCTTGCGGCATCTGCCCGCCCGGACCGCACGGGGCGTGCTCGCGGCCGTGCGCGTGGCCGATCTCGTGCGCCATCGTCTCGGCCGCCTGCTGGCCGGGGTAGCCGACGCCGATGCTCGCGCGGAGCGCGGAGGCGCGGTAGTCGTCGGCGACGGTGCTGAGGCCGGCGACGCAGCCGGCGGAGCAGAACGTCGCGAACGACTTCGTCGTCATCATCGAGCCGTAGTAGTAGACGTCGTCCTTCGCCTTGTCCTTGCGCCGCAGGTCGCGGACGGCGGCGAGGAGATCGACGAAGGTCTGCGGCTTCGTGCCGGAGATCTCCGCGTCGTACGCGAGCTCCTTGCGGACCGTGATCTCCACGTCGCTCGCGGCGTAGCGGCCCATCAGCGTGGTCTTGTACGCCTCGAGCTGCTCGTCGGTCAGCGTCGGCAGGCGGTCCGAGCCGTCGAAGGTGTACTTGATCGGGACGAGGACGACCTTGAGGACGCCGGTGTCCCCCGCACGGAGGTCCTGCCAGCCGCCGTCTTGCGGCCAGCGGCCCGGGTTGTCCTCGCCGTCCGCGGCCGCGACGCCGTCCTTCGCCGTGAGCGAGACCTGCATGCTGACGCCGGCGGGGAAGCTGTCGGCGGGGAACTCGATGTTGAACGTCGAGTCCGCGTCCTCCTCGCTCGAGTCGCCGGAGATCCGCTTCTTCTCTCGGATGATGGGGAACGCGCCGTCCTCCGTCGCGAGGCGGAGCTCGGCGGTGACCTCGCGCGCCTTGAAGCCCTTCTCCGCCTTCACGTAGACGCGGATGATGCCGGGCCGGCCGCCGACGACCGGCGCCTTGCGCTTGCTCTTCACCTCGGCGCCGTCGGCGACGATCGGGACCTTCACGCCCTGGAAGACCGCGACGTCCGTGATCGTGAGCCCGGACACGATCGCGCCCGGCGGCGTCGACGGATCGGTCGAGTCCGGATCCGTCGCGCTCGTCGACTTGGTCGGGTCCTCCGGCTGTGCCTGGACCGTTACGATCTCCGTGGTGCAGGCGGCGGCGAGGCCGATGAGCACAATCAGTCCGAGTCCCGCGCTAACCCGCATTCGCCAGCTCCCAGTCGAGTGGATCGTCTCGGCACCTGAGCAATCCGTGCCCCAGGGACGCGCAGCCTGTAGCATCGTGGCGGAGATGAGCCACATGAAAAGCGAAGGCAGACCGCTAGTTGGGAGGTATTGAGACGTCTGGGAGACGCGCCGGCTGCCAGGTGCTCTCGATCGCGACCCCTGCACGGACGTTCGGCTTCGACGGCTTGAGCTGCATCGACCGGAGCGGCGCGACGAGGCAGAGGAGGGCGTTCTGCGCCACCGCGCCGCCGGGCGCGAGCCGCACCGAGGTCGCGGGCGCCGACCACGACGCGTCCTGCTCCGCGACGATGCGCGCCGCACCTTCGACGAGGAGCCCCTGCTCCTGGAGGGCCGCCGCGCACCGCTCGAACCGATCGGCGAGCTCGTCGGCGATCGCGATCGCGTCCGCGCGCGCCATCCCGCGCGACTCGGCGATCGCGATCGTCCCGTGCGGTCGCTTCACGACGTGCTCGTAGACGTCGCCCGCGCCCGCGTCGATCGCCTCCGCCTCACCGCGCACGTCGCGCGTGACCGGCACGATGTCCCGCGGCGACGACGGCGAGCACGCGACCACGATCGCGAAGGGGAGGGCGAACCGCACCGCTCCTTCGCTTATCACGCAACCGGCGCCCGCGTGCGCCGACACGGACCTGCGCGCTATGATCCGTCCGATGACCACTCACTCGGAAGACATGACGACGCTCAGCTACTCGGTCCCTCGCGTCCGCGCGGGCTGGGAGCTCCCCGAGGAACAGATGCCGCAATCCGAGCTGCACGTGGAGGTCATCGACTTGCTCTCTGCCATCTTGAGGTACTGGGCGGCGCGGAGCGGCGCGCGGATCGTCCGCGATCTCGCGGTGCGATGGATCGAGGAGCGCCCCAACGTCGGCGTGGACCCCGATCTCGCGGTGCTCGTCCCGTCGCCGCCGGACGAGATGCTGACGAGCCTCCGCACCTGGCAGCCGGGCCACGCGCCGCCGCTCCTCGCGATCGAGGTCGTGAGCGACGCGAACCCGAGGAAGGACTACGAGATCGCGCCGGAGAAGTACGCGGCGAGCGGCACGCAGGAGCTCGTGGTCTTCGATCCGTTGCTCGTCGGCCCGAAGACGCACGGCGGTCCGATCTTGCTCCAGGTCTGGCGCCGCGACGCGAGGGATCGCTTCACGCGCGTCTACAGCGGCGGGGGCCCCGTCCGCTCCCACGCGCTCGACGCGTACCTCGTCGTCACCAACGACGGCCGCCGCCTCCGCGTCGCGAAGGACGCGGCCGCGACGGACTTCTGGCTCACCGGCGAGGAGGCCGCGAGCGCGGCGAAGGAGGTGGAACGCGCCGCGAAGGAAGCCGCGCTCAGCGCGAAGGAAGCCGCGCTCGCGCGCGTCGCGGAGCTCGAGGCCGAGCTCGCGCGCCGGCGGTGACTACGAGAAGAGCTGCTTCGCGATGACGATGCGCTGCACCTGCGCGGTGCCCTCGTAGATCTGGAGGATCTTCGCGTCGCGCATCAGCTTCTCGACCGGGTACTCCTTCACGTAGCCGTTGCCGCCGAAGACCTGCACCGCGTCGGTCGCGGTCTGCATCGCGGCGTCGGCGCCGTAGGCCTTCGCGCACGCGCTCGTGAGCGGATCGCGGATCCCCTTGTCGAGCGACCACGCCGCCTTGTGCACGAGGAGGCGCGTCGCGTTGTAGCGGATCGCCATCTCCGCGATCATCGCCGCGACGAGCTGGTGCTCGCTGATCGGCTTGCCGAACGTCTTCCGCTCCTTCGCGTAGGCGACGGACTCGTCGATCGCGCGCTTCATGATCCCGCACGCGATGCCGCCGATGTCGGGACGCGTCTGGTTGAACGTCTCCATCGCGAGCTTGAAGCCGTGGCCCGGCGCGGCGAGCACCTGCGCCGGCGGGACGACGACGCCGTCGAGCATCACCTGCGCGGTGTCGCTCGCGCGCTGGCCGAGCTTGTCCTCGTGTTTGCCGACGCTGAGGCCCTTCTGATCGCGGTGGACGATGAACGCGCCGATCCCCTTGTGCTTCAGGTCCGGGTCCTCGGTCGCGAAGATGACGTAGAACGAGGCGAGGTTCGCGTTCGTGATCCACGCCTTCGTGCCGGTGAGGACGTAGCTCCCGTCGGCCTGCTTCACCGCGCGGCACTGCATGCCGGCGACGTCGCTCCCCGCGCCCGGCTCCGTCGTCGCGTACGAGACGTGGGTGGGCTCGCTCATCAGCCAGCCGAGGTACTTCTTCTTCTGCTCCTCCGAGCCCGCGAGCTTGATCGGGGTGAGGCCGAGCGTGTTCGCGGTGATGCTCGTCTGGATGCCGCTGCAGCCGTAGGCGAGCTCCTCGGTGACGAGGACGGAGTCGAGATCGGAGAGGCCGGGGCCGCCGTATTCGGCGGGGAGGGTGGGGTTCACGAGGCCGATCTTCCAGGCCTCCGCGAAGACGTCGCGCGGGAACTCCGACTTCCGGTCGCACTCGGGCGCGACGGGGATGATCTTCTCCCGCGCGAAGCGGCGGGCGATGTCGATGAGGGCGCGCTGCTCTTCGGTGAGCTCGAAATCGATCATGGGGCCGGAAGGATTCCACGCGTCGCCCGGCGCGTCACGCCGCTTCTTCGGCCTCCTCGAGCGCGGGCGCCGGCGCCTTCGTCTCGCCCGCGCGATCGAGCGCCACCTTGAAGAGGATCGGGCCGATGACCTCGTTGATCGCGATCGTCGCGATCGCGAGGTCGGCGAACCCGCGCCCGAAGGAGGGGAACTCACGCGCCGCGATCTGCGCGATGCCGAGCGCGAAGCCGGCCTGCGAGACGAGCGGCGCCCACGCCCAGCGCTTGAGGACCGCGTCGTCCTTCGCGACCCAGCTCGCGGTGCGGGCGGCGACGAACGAGACGATCGATCGCGACACCGTGAGCGCGAGCGCGACGGGCCAGAGCGCGCGGAGGAGCGGGATGTTGAGGTGCGCCCCCGCGCTCGCGAAGAACACGACGTAGACGACGGCGCCGGCCTGCTCGATCGCCTGGAGCAGCTTGTCGCCCTGCTTCGAGAGGTTCTGCACGACGAACCCCGCGACCATGAACGTGAGGAGCGCGTCGTAGTGGAGGTAGCTCAGGATCTCGGTCATGCCGAAGCCGAGCATGACGAGGACGACGAGGAGCTGGCGGCCGATGAGGCGGAGGTAGATCGCGAGGACGAGGCCGAGGGTGGTGCCGAGCGCGACGCTGCCGAGGATCTCGTGCCCGAGCACGCCGAACGCCTGGGTCGAGAACGAGACGCCCGGGTCGACGAGGGAGCGCGCGACGGTGATCGCGGCCGCGAGCGACACGACGCCGACGACGTTCGAGGACATCACGAAGGCGAGGGTGTACCGCGCGAGCGATCCGGACGCGCGCGTCTGCGCGAGCACGCCGAGCGCGGCGGAGGGGCTGCGCGAGATCGAGAGGACCCCCCAGAGCAGCGACGCGCCGGCGACCGCGCCGGTCGCGAGGTCCTTCGTGAACCCGATGAGCGGGCTCACCGCGAAGAAGGCGCCGCCGGCGAGGGTGATCCCGAGGAAGGTCTGGAAGAACGTCGCCGAGACGAGGGTGCGGAACACGGCGCGGAGGCTCGCCATCCGGAGCTCGGCGCCGCCGGCGAGCGAGATGAGCGAGAGCGCGAGCGTGTTCACCGGTCCGAGCCGGTCGACGGTGGCGTGATCGATCAGGTGAAGGACGTGCGGCCCGGCGAGGATGCCGGCGGCGAGGTAGCCGGTGAGGTGAGGGAGGCCCACGACCTCGAGGAGCTCCGCGAGGAGCGTGCCGGCGAGCAGGAGGAAGCCGAGCGTGGCGACGAGCGCGGCGTCGCCGCCGGTGCCGGGCGCGAGCTTCGAAGAGACCCACAGCACCGCGAAGACCGCGAACAGCCCGAGGAGATCGAGCGCGCGGCCGAGGCCGGTCTTGCCATGGCTCGCGCCGCCCACGAGGCGATCCTACTCGCGCGCGCGGCGCGCCTTCTCTTCGATCTGCGCCCGGGCGGCGCGCCCGCCGAGCATCCAGCCGATCGTGATCCCGACGAGGAGGACGCCGGGGATGAAGATGAGGTGCTCGGGGCCGGGGAGGCCCATCAGGCCTCGTCCTTCTTGGGCGGGGCCCCCTTCGGCCCGCGCATCTTCTTCTCCGCCCGGTCGATCGCGGCCTCGAGGCCGGTCACGCGCGCGGTCAGCGACGCCTGCTGCCGCCAGAGCAGGACGAGCCACCCCATGACGATGAGCCAGATCGCGGCGTAGGCCTCGACCATCAGCGTGTAGCCGTTGTACTGCTCGCCGGTCTCGGCCGTCGCGGTGTAGACCTCGGCCCGGTCTTCGGGCTTCGGCGCTTCTTGCGTCGTCACGTCATGTCTCCGTTCGGTCGTCGAGGCCGAGGTCCGTCGCGTCCTCCTCCGCGCGCACGAGCCGCGCGCGGGCGAGCTCGAGGCGGACGCGTGCGTAGAGCAGCGTCGCGGCGAAGAACATGAACGCGAACATCGCGAGCGCGAAGGCGATCCGCATGTCGGCGTGCGCGAGACCGCCGCCGTTTCCGGTGACCACGGTGGGGTGCTGGCCGCCCCATTTCTTCACGCTGTAGTGGATGATCGGCAGGTTCGCGCCGCCGAGGATGCCGAGCGCGGCCGCGAACTTCCGCTCGCTCGCGCCGTCGCCCGAGAACGAGCGCAGCACCGCGTAGGCGACGTAGATGAGCCAGGAGAGGAGCGCGGTGGTGAGGCGCGGGTCCCACGTCCAGTACGTCCCCCACGCCTTCGCGCCCCAGAGCGGCCCCGTGACGAGCATCGTGAGGCCCATCACGATCGCGAGCTCGGCGCCGGCCCGCGCGAGCGCGTCCCAGCCCGCGCGCGGCTTCAGCAGGTAGCCGATCGAGCCGAAGAAGCAGGCGCCCGCGCCGATGTACATCGCGATGATGCCGGGGACGTGGAAGTAGAAGATCTTCTGGACGATCCCCATCGTCGCTTCGATCGGGGCGCGGAGGAAGATCCAGTAGATCGACGCGAGCATGAGGAGCGCCGACGTCCCGAGGAGGGCATAGAACAACGTCCCGCTCTGCTTCCGCACGGCCGGCACGTTACCACCTACCGACGAGCTCGATCACTTGTTCCAGCTCTTCTTGTCGGCCTCGGCCTTCGCCGCGATCGCCTCGTCGAGCTGCTTCCCGAACGCCTCGAGCGCGGCGTTCCCGCGGTCCATGTGCATCGCCATCACGAGCTGGATCTTCGCCTGCTTCGGGTCGCCCTTCTTCAGGAGCTCCTCCGCGCGCATGACGAACGGGCGTGCGCCGGGCGATCGGATCTTGTCGACGAGCGGCGCCTTCGAGTCCGCCGCGGCGGGGCCGGCGGGGCGGCGGCCCATCGACGGCGGCCCGTCGGCCTCGACGATCAGGTTCTCGGGGCGGAGGATGCCGTTCTTGAGCGCCTCGTCGTAGCGCGCGCGGAGCGTGACGTCGGAGAGCACGCGCCACGCCTCCATCCCCCGCCGGTAGATCCGCCCGATCGCGGCTTGCTCGTTCGGGTGCCGCCAGCGATGGGCGTCGGGATGGAACGACTCCGCGAAGACATGGAACGCGCGCCGGAGATCGTCGTACGGCGTCTTTGCCTCGACGCCGAAGAGCTCATAGTACGAGATCGAGTCGAGGGCGTTCAGCCACTGACGCAGCGCCTCGGTGTCCAACTAGCCGCTCACCTGTTGATTCGCGAAGCGGTTGATCATCATGACGACGGAGGACTCGTCCGCGACGCCGATGAGCTGGAGCGTGGCGCGGGCCTCCTGGCCCGTCTCCACGTCGCGCGCGCGGATCTTCAGCGTGCCGTCCGCGTCGACCTCGAACGTGACCGCGACGGTGACGGCGCCGCGGGGGGCGGGGCGGAGCCCGGAGAGCTCGACCTCGCCGAGGTACGTGTTCTCCGTGAACATCGTGCCTTCGCCCTGCGCGACGCGGACGCGGACGCTCGTCTGCATGTCGCGGCCGGTCGCGAAGCGGCGCGTGCGCTCGCACGGGATCTTCGAGTTGCGGGGGATGATGACGTCGGTGTACCCGCCGGCCGTCTCGACGACGAGGCCGCGCGGCGTCACGTCGACGAGGACGGGGGAGCTGTACTCGATCTGCGGGGGCGCGCCCGGCGGCGGGACCGCGACCTGCTGCTCGAACGCGTTGCTCGAGTAGTCGAGGGGGATCGCGGCGTCGGCCGGCGGCGCCGACTGGAAGTTGCCGAAGAGCTGCCCGCCCGGCGGCGCGTTCGACGGAGGCGCGGAGCCGAAGCCGCCGAACGTCGGCGGCTGCGAGGGCTGCTGGTACGGACCCGGCGCCCCGGAGCCGAAGCCCGGCCCGAACGGCTGCTGGGGCTGCGGAGGCGCGCCCGAGCCGAAGCCCCCGAACTGCTGATTCGGCGGAGGCGCGGAAAAGGCCTGATTCGGCGGAGGCCCAGAAAAGGCCTGATTCGGCGGAGGCGCGGAAAAGGCCTGATTCGGCGGAGGCCCAGAAAAGGCCTGATTCGGCGGAGGCGCGGAAAAAGGCTGATTCGGCGGAGGTGCGGCGGCGAAGGGCGGAGGAGCCTGCGGCATCGGCGGCGGCTGCTGGCGCGGGAGCGGCGGGGGCGCCGGCTGTTGGGGCTGGTTCGCGGAGCCGGAGAGCTCGGTCGACTGGCGCGCGGGCTTCGCTTGCGGGACCGGGGGCGCGGGCGGCGGCCCCGGCGGCTGGAGCATCGGCGGCGGCTCCCGCGGCGGCGGCTGGGCCGAGCGCGCCGGCATCGGCGCCGGCATCGGCGAGGTCTGCGGCATCGGCGAGGTCTGCGGCGTGGCCGTCGCGGCGGGGATCTTCCCCTGGCTCGTCTTCGAGATCTGCGGCGGCGCCTGCCTCGCGCCGGGCGGGATGCGGTGGGTCGCGGGCGGCGCGCCCGGCTGCGGCGCCTGGAGCGCCGCGGTCCGCGGGTTCGACGCCGGCTCGTCCGCGATCTTCTCCATCGGCCCGAACGGCTGCGGCGCGATGAGCGGCGGGGCCTTCCCCGCGAGCTGGGGGACCGTCTGCTGGCCGGGCTTGCGCGCGGGCTTCGCCTTCGCGACGACGGCGGGGAG
This sequence comes from Labilithrix sp., assembly GCA_019637155.1. Taxonomy (NCBI): domain Bacteria; kingdom Pseudomonadati; phylum Myxococcota; order Polyangiales; family Labilitrichaceae; genus Labilithrix; species Labilithrix sp. The sequence goes on from JAHBWE010000010.1 coordinate 130,454, forward strand.
GTCCGCCCGATCGAGGAGCGAGTCGTCCTTCGCCGCGGCCGGGTTCGCCTCCGGCTCGAGCTGCACGGTGCTGCCGGGGCCGGCGGGCTTCTTCGCGGGGGACGCGGCGCCGGGGCTCGCGAGCGTCGCGCCGAGCGCGGCGGGGGAGAGCTTGCCGACCTCGGTCGGGATGTCCTCCGCGAGCTCGCCCGAGAGCACCTTCATCCGCGCGGCGGCGATCTCGCTGAGCGCGTTCGTCTCGGTCTGCGCCGACGCGCCCGTCGTCGAGACGAGGGAGAGGTCGCCGATCTGCCCGAAGCCCGGATCCGGTGCCGACACGCCCGTCGTCGAGATGAGCGAGAGATCGCCGATTTCGCCGAAACCGGGGACGTCCGCGGGCGGGGGCGGCGGCGCGGGCGGCGCGGAGGGCTTCGCCGCCGGCATGCGGCGCGACGACGGCGGCGGCTGCGATCCCGGCTTGGCGCCGCGCGCGAGGTGCGGCGGCATCCGGCCCGTCGACGTCGCGAACACGGACGGCGGCTCGTCGATGCGGTTGTAGTCGGGGACGTGGCTCGCGAACGGCGACGCTGCTGCCGGCGGCGCCACGCCGGTCAACGTCGCCGGATCCGGCGTCGTGTTCGGCGAGGTCTGCGGCCCGCTCCACTCGAAGGGGGAGGGCGCCTTCAGGTCGGGCATCGACTGGAGCGACGGATCGTCCGCGAACGCCTCCGAGGGCGGGCGGTTCGGCGCCGGCGCGATGCCGGGGTTCGTGCGCCGCTGCGCCTGCGCCGGCGTGACCGGCGGCGCCTCGGAGCCGATCGTCGACGCGAACCCGAAGGCGGCGCCGCCGGGCGGCGCGTGCGACCCCACCGTCGAGGCGAACCCGAACGCGGGCGGCTCGCTCGCGAACGCGGGCTTCAGCATCGCGGGGTCGAGCTCGCTCGTCTGCGTGAACTCCTGCTTGTCGACCTTCCGCCCCGGCGGCGCGGGGATGCTGCGGCGGCGCTGGCCCTCCGTCAGCGCGGCGGCCTGGATCGCGGCGCCGATCGCGACGACCTCGTCCGGGTTCACGCGGTCCATCGGCTGCGAGCCGAAGAACGCCTCGACGCGCTTGCGCACGAGCGGCGCGCGGGTGGAGCCGCCGACGAGGATGACCTTGTCGAACGACGTCGGCGAGAGGCGCGCGAGCGAGAGCGCGTCTTGCGTCACCTTGAAGGTCCGATCGACGAGCGGCGTCATCGCCGCCTCGAGGTCCCGCCGCGTCATCGTGAAGGTGAAGTTGATCGAAGACCCGCCCGTGCCGTGCGCGAGCTCCTTCAGCACGACGGTGTGCGTCTCCGCGGTGGAGAGGACGATCTTGATCTCCTCCGCCGTCGTCTTCAGCCGCTCGTACGCCTGCGGATCGGACCGGACGTCCTGGCGGTACATCTTGAGGTACGCGTCTGCCATGCGGTCGGCGATGAGCTGATCGACGTCGTCGCCGCCGAGGAACGAGTCGCCGGCGGTGGCGAGGACCTCGAAGACGTTGCCGTTGAGATCGAGCAGCGTGCAGTCGAAGGTGCCGCCGCCGAAGTCGTAGACCGCGACGCGCTCGTTGCCGCTGCGGCCGAGGCCGTACGCGAGCGCGGCCGCGGTCGGCTCGTTGAGGATGCGGAGGACCTCGAGGCCGGAGACGCGGCCGGCCACCTTGGTCGACGCGCGCTGAAGCTCGTTGAAGTGCGCGGGGACGGTGATGACCGCGCGCTCGACCGGCGTGCCGAGGGCGGCCTCCGCGATCTGCCGCGTGCGCTTGAGGACGAACGCGCTGATCTCGGGCAGGGTGTAGTCCTGCCCGCGCGCGTGGACGAGCGGGCCCTGGCCCGGGCCCTCGCGGAGCTCGAACGGGAACCGCTGCTTCGCCTGCGCGATCTCGGGGCTTCCCCACGAGCGGCCGATGAGGCGCTTGTGGCTGTAGACCGTGTTCCTGGCGTCGATGACGCGGCGCGCCTTGGCGGCCGCGCCGACGAGGACGTCGCCGTTCGGATGGAAAGAGACGACGCTCGGGAGAAGCCGGGCTCCCTTCTCGTCCGCGAGAACATGGACCTTTCCCGCGCGGACCGCGGACACGACCGTGTTGGTCGTCCCGAGGTCGATGCCGACGACGCTCACGCTCGAAACCTATCATCTTTGGCTCGGGTGGCGAAACAATGGGGCCCCACGTATCCTCGCCGCGGCGTGGCAGACGACCGGCATACGACGATGGGCCCCAAGACCGTGGGGGCGTGGCGCGCGCTGCCGCGCGGTGGCTACTACGTGACGACCTCGGCCGGAGCGATCCAGGTCGGGATGCCGCCCGAGACGATCAAGGACGTGATGGAGCTCAAGCTCTCCGTCCCGATCGCGTACGTCCTCCCGCGCGAGCTCTTCGATCGCCGCCGCGGCCTCTCCGTCGCCGAGTTCGAGTTCCCTGCATATTACAGCTTCTTCCTCCTCAAGCGCCGCTGCCGCCTCGTCGTCCCGAACCTCGACGTCGAGCGCCGCGTCCGCTCGATCTTCCAGGAGTCGCTCTTCGGCCCCTCCACCGGGCCGCTCGCGAGCGAATACGCGGACGGCTTCCCCGAGTCGCACCGGCCGGACTTCGAGAAGGAGAGCAACTACTTCCGCACCGTCCCCGGCAAGGGCCGCCTGAACGTCGACGACCTCGTCGAGTTCGTCGTCGCGGACCCGAACGGCGTCGCGATCATCGAGGGCCCCGTCTCCCTCACGCTCGGCCAGGACATGATCACGGTGCACGACGGCGGGCGCGACGTCGCGTCGGTCGGCGCGACGGTGTCGCTCCCGCCGCGCGCGGTCACGAACTCGCAGCTGCCGCCGCCGTCGTTCCTCCCGCCGACCTTCGGCGTCACCGTCCTCGGCGCGAGCCACGGCTTCGATCCGTCGGGCAAGACGACCGGCTTCCTCCTCTGGATCGGCGGCCGCGCGATCCTCGTCGACCCGCCGACCGACTCGACCGACTACCTCCGCATGCGCGGGGTCGCGCCGAAGACGATCGACGGCGTCATCCTCACGCACTGCCACGCCGACCACGACGCGGGGACGTTCCAGAAGCTCCTCGAGGAGTCGCGGATCAACCTCTACACGACGCCGCACATCCTCGGCTCGTTCCTCCGCAAGTACTCGGCGCTCTCGGGGCTCTCGGAGGACCTCCTCCGGCGCACGTTCTCGTTTTACCCCGTGCGCATCGGCGAGCCCGTCCACGTGCGCGGCGGCGAGCTCTGGTTCAAGTACACCCTCCACTCCATCCCGACGATCGGCGTCGACGCGTTCTACGGGAACCGCTCGATCTCCATCTCCGGCGACACGCTCTACGACCCCGAGCGCATCACGAAGATGTACGAGGACGGCGTCTTCACGAAGCAGCGCTACGAGGCCCTCGTCGCGTTCCCGGAGCACCACAGCGCGATCCTGCACGAGGCCGGCATCCCGCCGCTCCACACCCCGACGAGCGCGCTCGCGGCGCTGCCGCCGGAGGTGAAGAAGCGCCTCTACCTCGTGCACATCGCGTCGAAGGACGTCCCCGCCGACGAGGGGCTCGTCGCGGCGAAGGAGGGCCTCGAGCACACGATCCGCGTCGAGCCCTCGAGCACGCCGCGCTTCAGCGAGGCGATCGAGCTGCTCGACAACCTCGCGATGGTCGACTTCCTCCGCGACCTCCCGCTCGCGCGCGCTCGCTCGCTGCTCCAGGTCGCGCGCCGGATGGCGATCCCGGCCGGGGAGAAGATCGTCACCCAGGGGACGAAGGGCGACAGCTTCTACATCATCGTCCACGGCACGGTGGAGATCGTGCGCGACAAGCAGCCGATCAACCGCTACCGCGCCGGCGACTACTTCGGCGAGATGGCGATCCTCCTCGATCAGCCGCGCTCCGCCGACGCGGTCTCGATCACCGACGTCGACCTCATCGCGATCGATCGGCACGACTTCCTCTCCGTCCTCCGCGGGAGCGAGATGCTCACCCGCCTCGAGCGCCTCGTCCGGGTGCGGGACGAGGGCGCGTGGGAGCTCTTCGGCAAGAACGCGGTCCTCGGCTCGCTCACGTCCGCGCAGAAGACGCAGCTCCAGACCTACCTCGTCCCGACCCACGCCGACGACGAGCAGGTGCTCTGGCGCGCGGGGGAGGTCCCGACCTCCGCGTACCTCGTCGACGACGCGATCGTCACGATGCGCGGACCGGCCGGCGACCTCAAGCCGTTCGCGACGGGCGCCTTCGTCGGCGAGGTCGACGCGCTCCGCAGCGGCGCGCCGGCCCCGAGCACGGCGCGCGTCACGCGCACCGGCAAGCTCTTCTCGATCACGAAGCAGGACCTCGCGACCTTCTTCGAGGACAACCCGGGCGTCTACCTGTCGTTCCTCGGCGCCCGCTTCATCGAGTGACGAGCTGGAATCGAACGCCGCGGTTCCCCTCTCGGGGGGTCCGGGGGCGCTGAGCGCGTCTTCGCGCGAAGGCACCCGGCGGGAGAGCTCGAGAGGGCAGAGCCCTCTCGAACAAGAAAGACTCACCCGTCGGCGGTGATCTTCGCGATGAGCTCCTTCAGCGTCGCGTCGGCCTTGTCGTTGTCGACCTGGCAGGTGCCGGCGGCCTCGTGGCCGCCGCCGCCGTAGGAGAGCATCAGGTCGCCGACGTTGGTCTTCGAGCTGCGGTCGAGGATCGATTTTCCGGTCGCGAAGACGGTGTTCTGCTTCTTGAGGCCCCACATCTCGTGGATGGAGATGTTGCACTGCGGGTAGAGCGCGTAGATCGCGAAGCGGTTGATCGGCCAGATGTTCTCCTCGTTCCGGAGGTCGAGGACGACGAGGTTCTCGTGCACGGTCGAGCAGCGCTGGATCTGCTCCTTCGCCTTGGCCTCGTGCTCGCGGTAGAGCTCGACGCGCTCCTTCACGTCCGGCAGCTGGAGGATGTCCTTCACCTCCATCGTGAGGCAGGCGTCGATGAGGTCCATCATCAGCTGGTAGTTCGAGATCCGGAACTCGCGGAAGCGGCCGAGGCCCGTGCGCGGGTCCATCAGGTAGTTGAGGAGCGTCCAGTCCTTCGGCTCGAGGATGTCGTCCTTCGAGTACTGGGCGGCGTCGGCCTTGTCGACCGCGACCATCATGTCTTCCTTGATGCGCGGGAGCTTCGCGGCGCCGCCGTAGTAGTCGTAGACCACGCGCGCGGCGCTCATCGCCTTCGGGTCGATGATGTGGTTCGCCGGCTTGTCGACGACGCGCTTCGTCTCGCTGAGGTGGTGATCGAAGGCGAGGTGAACGCCCTTCACGTAGGGGACGTTCGTCGTGATGTCGCGGTCGGTGCACTCGACCTTGCCGTCCTGCATGTCCTTCGGGTGGACGAACTTGATCTCGTCGAGCATCCCGAGCTCCTTCAAGATCACCGCGCACACGAGCCCGTCGAAATCGCTGCGCGTCACCAGGCGGTACTTTTGCGTCATCCGCCGAGCGTATTCAGCCTTCGCGGCGGAGCCAAGCGACGACGGTGGCGAGGCCGTCTTCGAGGCGGACGCGCGGCGCCCACCCGAGCTCGGTCTTCGCGCGCGCGATGTCGGCGAAGGTCGCCTCGACGTCGCCGAGCGGCACCGGCGCGCGTTCGACCTTCGGCGCGCTCCCGGACGCGCGGCCCATCGCGGCGACGAGGTCGTTCAGCGTGATCGGCGCGCCCGAGCCGAGGTTGTACGGCCGCACGCCCGCCGGCGCGCGGTCGACCGCCGCGAGGACGCCGCGGACGATGTCGTCCACGTGCGTGAAGTCGCGCTTCATCGAGCCGTCGCCGAACACCGTGATCGGCTCGCCCTTCAGGATGCTCCGGAGGAAGCTCGTGATCGCCATCTCCGGGCGCTGCCACGGCCCGTAGACGGTGAAGAAGCGCAGCGCGGGGCAGCGCATCTCGGGCGTCTTGCGCGCGAGCGCGGAGGCGACGAGCTCGCACGCGCGCTTCGTCGCGGCGTACGGCGACTCCGGATCGATCGCGGGCGCGTCCTCCGTCGCCGGGAGCGGCGTGGAGTTGCCGTACACCGACGAGCTCGACGCGAAGGCGAACGTCTTCACGCCGGCCTTCTGCGCGGCGTCCATCAACGTCGCGGTGCCCTCGACGTTGACCGCGGCGTAGCGCGCCGGATCGGCGAACGAGGGTCGAACGCCGGCCAGCCCCGCGAGGTGGATCACGCCGCTGACGCCGTCGGTGAGGCGACGCGCGAGCTCGCGATCGGTGACGCAGCCCTCGGTGACGGAGAAGCGATCGCCGCTCTCCTTCGCCAGCGTCTCGGCGTGGAGGCGCTTCAGGCGCGTGGGGTAGGGGGCGTCCGAGAAGTCGTCGAGGACGTGCACGGTGTCGCCGCGGGCGACGAGCGCGCGCGAGAGGTGGTGGCCGATGAAGCCGACGCCGCCGGTGACGAGCCAGCGAGCCATTAGAGCGACCTTCGGGAGCTCATGTCGTGTGACTCACACGACTCAGCGCTTTTGCGCGTTGACGCCGATGCCCTGGTAGCGGAGCGCGGCCTTCGTCACGTCCGCGGGCCTCCAGATGTTGCGCGCGTCGAGGACGAAGGTGCCCGCGAGCCGCTTCTTGATCTCGGTGAACGACGGCGCGCGGTAGCTGCGCCACTCGGTGAGGAGCACGAGCGCGTCGGCGCCGTCGAGCGCGTCGTAGTCGCGCGTCGTCACCTGGACCTTGTCGCCGAAGAGCTTCTGGAAGTTCGGGCCCGCCTCCGGGTCGTGGCCCGTCACCGTCGCGCCCTTGGCGAGGAGCACCTTCGTGAGCTTCACCGCCGGCGCCTCGCGGATGTCGTCGGTCTCGGGCTTGAACGCGAGCCCCCACAGCGCGACCCGCTTCCCCTGGAGCCCTCCCTCGACGCCCTGCGCGAGGAGCTCCGCGAGGAAGTGCGCCTGGTCCTCGTTCGCGACGTGCGCCGCCTCGGCGACCTTCATCGGGACGCCGTTCTCGCGCCCGAGCGCGGCGAGCGCCTGGACGTCCTTCGGGAAGCAGGAGCCGCCGTAGCCGGGCCCGGCGTAGAGGAACTTCTTGCCGATGCGCGAGTCGCTGCCCACGCCCTGGCGCACCGAGTGGATGTCGGCGCCGGTCGCGTGGCAGAGGCGCGAGAGCTCGTTCATGAACGAGATGCGGATCGCGAGCATCGTGTTCGACGCGTACTTGATGAGCTCGCTCGAGCGCGGATCGGTGACGACGAGGCGCTCGCCCGAGAGCTGCAGCGGCGCGTAGAGATCGCGGAGGCACTGCTTCGCCGCCTCGCTGCGGGCGCCGACGACGACGCGGTCCGGCTTGAAGAAGTCGTTGACCGCGTCGCCCTCCTTCAGGAACTCCGGGTTCGACACGACCTCGAGCGAGACCTTCGCGCCCTCGAGGCGCTTCTGGACCTTGTCGCACGTCCCGACCGGCACCGTGCTCTTCACGACCACGATCGCGTCCTTCGTCGCGACCTTCGCGATCGTGTCGGCGGCCGACATGACGTACGAGAGGTCGGCGGCGCCCTCCGGATCCGGCGGCGTGCCGACCGCGATGAAGTACGCGTCGACCTCGTCGAACGGCGCCTTGATCTCGGTGCCGAAGTGGAGGCGGCCGCTCCGCTGGTTGCGGTGCACGAGGTCGGCGAGGCCGGGCTCGTAGATCGGGATCTTGCCGCCTTTGAGCTGCGCGATCTTCTCCGGATCGATGTCGTAGACGAGGACGTCGTGACCGAGGTCCGAAAGGCCGGTCCCGCTGACGAGACCGACGTAACCCGCACCGAAGACGACGAGCCGCATTTGCCGGCAAGTCCTAGAGCTTCCGGCCGTTCAAAGCAAGGAACGGCCCTGCAGGTGTCAGTCGCCGCCGGCGTCGACGGTGGGCTGCGGCGCGCACGTGAGCTCGATGCAGCCGTTCTCGCGCGGCGGGGCGTCGGGCCCGGTCTCGGCTTCGCATGCGATGGCGGTGGCGGCCGCGAACAGCAGCGCGACGGCGACGAGCACGGTCTTCTCCCAACGGTTCATCGAAGTCTCCGGTAGAGCCACCAACCGCCACGATGTTCCTCGAGCGTGAGACGTTCGGGGGTCCGCGGCTCGGCCGCGTCGGGCCGGGTGCGGATGAGGACGAAGTCCCAGTCTTCGAGGTGGTAGGCCGGCCAGTCGATCGTCTTCAGGTTACTCTCGCTGTAGCTGGGCGGAAGACGAAGGACGGGGTTTTCGGGGGTGGGGTAGAGCGCGGAGCCCTGGTGGAGCCAGATGTCGCTCACCACGATCGGCCGCTCGACGAGCACGAGCTTGTCGTAGTGCACGAACGGATGCGCGGTGAACACGTCGCTGTTCGGATCGAGCGGCAGGTTCAGGAGGCGCGACTCCGCCGGGACGCGCGCGAACACCTCCTTGTAGCCGTGCGCCTCGGCCTGGAACCGGTACGACGCGACCAGCGCGAGGAGCGTCACCGTCGACGCGAGCAGGGGCGGACCCCAGTGCAGCCCGAGCGCGAGCGGGCGGGGGAGGTCGTCCCGGCGCACGGCGAGGAGGGCGAGGAGCAACGCGACGGGGACGAGGCGGCCGTCGACGAACCCGAACCAGCCGATCGCGTGCGGCAGCGCGAGGAACACGAGGCCGACGGCGCCGGCGCAGGCGTAGAGCGCGCGCGCGTGGCGGGCGTGCGCCGACGTGTCGTCGCGCCGGGAGATCCGCAGCGACGTGACGGTGCACGCGACGGTGAACGCGAGGAGGGCGCACGCGACGAGGAAGTCGATCCCGCTCCGCGTCATGAGCGTCGGCGTGAGGAGGAGCCCGAGCTTGTCGAGCGGCCCCTGGAAGCGGGGGAGGATGTCATGGTAGCGCGCGACCGATCCCGGCGGCGTGCCGCCTCGCTCGATCCACGCGACCCACCCGGAGAGGAGCAACGCGGGCACGAGCGCGCGGAGGCGGAGGAGCCGCGCGCGCCGGTCGCCGGTCACGACCGCGGAGAGCGCGGCGCACGCGAGGAAGAGGAGGAACGCGTGGCCGTGCGCGATGAACATCGCCGGCGCGAACGCGAGGACGACGAGCTCGCGCCGCAGCGTGCCCTTGTCCTTCGGCGCGTCGTCGGCGCGCACCATCAGGTCGAGCCAGAGCGTGAGCCCCACGAGCATGACCGCGACCCCGAGCAGGTAGCTCGCGAAGCCGAGGAGCGTCATGAGCCCGAACGACGTCGTGACGCCGATGAACCCGAACGTCGGCGACGACTCGCCGTAGAGCCGCCGCCGCGCGAGCACGAGCGCGGCGGGGGTCGCGACGACGGGGAGCGTCGCGAGGAGGCGCACCGCCGCGAGCGGCGATCCGAAGCGCAGGAACGTCTCGCCGAGGAAGCGGAAGAGCGAGTACGGCCCGATGTGCGGCGCGAGGACGAAGAACCGCTGCTCGAAGGCGGAGTGCTCGAAGCGGTGCCGCATCGCGATGAGCCCCGCGTGGGCGGGGAGGTCCTGGAAGGGCAGCGCCTCGAAGACCCAGAAGACGAGGACGGCGAGGAGCACGATCGCGCCGAGCCCGACCCACGCGGCGCGCGACGCCGCGGCGGGGGCGCGCACCGAGTCGGTGCCCACCGGCAGCGCGTCGTCGGTGGCGTGGCTCGTGGTCATCTCCCCTCGGCCCGTTATGGTCCTGATTTCGCCGGAATGCCAGCGAAGTTGCCCCTCCCGCGCGGGCCGGGCTCCGATCGCCCGCGTGAGGGTGCCGTTCTGGTCGAAGCTCGCCTGGGTCGCCGACCACACGGGCTTGCCCGCGCTCGTCGTCGCGGCGCTCGCGATCGCGCTCGGCTACAAGCTCCTCAAGCGCTCGGCGCGCTTCGCGGTCGAGGTCACGATCATCACGCTCGCCCTCGCCGCCGCGACCGAGCTCGGCTGGCTTCGTTGGTAGCGTGCTATAGAGCGCGCCCATGAAGCTCGAAGACTTGAAGATCATCGTGTCCGGTGGAGCCCAGGGCATGGGCCGTCATTTCGCGCAGCGCCTCGCCGAGGCCGGCGCGCAGGTCGCGATCGCCGACGTGAACGAGGTCGGGCTCGCGGAGACGGTCGAGGCCGGCAAGGGCGCGAAGGGCAAGATCCACGCGCGGAAGCTCGACGTCTCGAAGGAGGACGAGGTCGGCGCGTACGTCGAGTGGGCGGCCGGCGCGATGGGCGGCCTGAACGGCCTCGTCAACAACGCGGGCATCCTGCGCGACGGCCTCCTCGTGAAGAAGGACAAGGAGAGCGGTCAGGTCAAGAAGCTCACGAAGGAGCAGTGGGACGCGGTCATCGGCGTGAACCTCACCGGCGCGACGCTCCTCGCGCGCGACGTGGTCGCCAAGATGGTCGAGACGAACGCGCGCCCGGGCGTCATCGTGAACATCTCGAGCATCGCGCGTCACGGCAACCGCGGGCAGTCCAACTACACCGCGGCGAAGTCGGCCCTCGCGGCCAACACGGTCACTTGGGCGAAGGAGTTCGCGCCCTTCGGCATCCGCGTCGGCGCCGTCGCCCCGGGCATGATCGAGACCCCGATGACGCAGGGCATGAACCAGAAGGCCCGCGACGCCCTCGTCGCCGCTATCCCGGTCGGCCGTATCGGCCTGCCGGAGGACATCTGGCTCGGCGTCAAATTCGTCCTCGAGTGCGACTACTTCAACGGCCGCACCATCGACGTCGACGGCGGCCTGAGCATGTAGCGGCTCGACCCGCAAAAAAGACCGAACTTTCGCTTGCGGGACCGATAGTTATCCGTCATTAGAAAGATCGCCGTCTGTGACGGTTCTGTGTCTTTTTCATGGCGATTGTCGAGCTAGCGCAGGAAGTTTTTGCGGCTAGCGACGCCGCCGCCGAGGGGGCCGGGAGGGTCAGGGTCGGCGTCCATGATGCGTCCCGGCTCGAGTGGAGCCTCTCCGTCCCGCTCCCCGAGCCGGCCGACGGCCCCGCGAAGTATTCGCTGCGGGTCGAGATGCAGATCCCGTCGAACGCGTTCGTGCGTCACGTCCCCTGGGATCAGATGCAGGCGTTCACGCGCCTCGACGGCCCGGCGTTCGCCGCGGTCGGAGACGTCGTGACGATCGACGCGCTCCGCCGCGGCGCGCTCGCGATGGCGAACCAGCTCGCGCGCGCGAGCGACGGCTTCCAGCGTCACTGCCGCCTCGCGGGCTCACTCTTCGCGACGGCGCCTCACAGCGAGCTCGAAGACGCGCTCACGATCTGGATCGAGGCGTCGGTGCGCATCGCGCAGGAGTCTCGCGAACGGCTCACGCGCGGCGAGGATGGGGAGGCCTCGGAGCTCGCGCGCGAGCGCAAGCTCGTCGACGAGTACGTGAGCGTGCGGCTCCTCGAGATGCTCGCGGGCGCGGAGCGCGGGCTCTCGAACGTGGTCGAGTCGAAGAGCCTCCACGCCACGCGCCTCGCGCCGGTGCTCGCCGCGGTGGAGGGGCGTCTCGGCGAGGCGCTCGGCAACGAGCTCGCCTACCGCGCCGAGCACTCGTTCACGGTCGCGGATCCGTCGTCGCCGCACGCGCTCGAGAAGTACCTCGATCGCGCGAGCCGCCTGAAGAAGCACTTCCAGGAGGTGCTCTTCCTCGAGCAAGAGAGCTTCAAGACGGCGGAGCGCGCGTACCACTGGGTCGCCGCGATCGCGGCGATCATCGCGTCGACGTGGGCGTTCGCGTGGCAGATCGCGCTCCTCCAGAACGCGACGCAGAACGCGACCGCGACGGTGAGCTCCGGCTTCGTCCTCCTGACCATCCTCGCGGGTCTGGTCTACGCGACGAAGGACCGCTTCAAGGAGATCGGCCGCGACTGGATGACCCGCCGCGTCCACCGCGTCTGGGGCGCCCAGCGCATCACGCGTTACCGCGCGCCGCATCGGCGTCTCCCTACGCGTGACGTCGTCGTCAGCGCGCGCGAGAGCTTCACGCAGAACGTGAACCGGGTGCCCGATCCGCTGAACCCGGAGTGCGGCGCCTCGACCGCGGTGACGGTCCTCACGTACGAGCACAACGGCGAGGTGCTGCCGAACGCGCAGCTCGTCGCGTCGGGTGTCCGCCGCGTGAAGCACGTCTTCCGTTACGACCTCTCGCCCATCTTCGCGCGCCTCGACGACGCGACGAAGCCGGTCCCGGTCCTCGACGACACGACGCGCCGCGTGCGCTTCATCGACGCGCCGCGCTGCTACCGCCTCCCGATCCGGGTCGAGGTGCAGGCGGGCGCGACGAAGCAGATCGAGAACGCGACGCTGGTCCTCCACAAGCGCGGCCTGGAGCGCCTCGAGCGCGACAAGGACTCGAACCCCTCGCTCTCGGAAGTCGGCCTCGAGCCAGGCTGAGATCGAGAACCGCTTCGACGGTGTAGCCTTCGGCGGCTACTCCTCGACGAATGCGCATACGTGTATTCTTCACGAGTCTCTTCGTCGGTCTCACGGTGACCGGCACGGCCTCTGCGCAAGAGCCCTCACGCGGCCAGAAGTTCACCGCCGATCCGGTCGCCGACACGGGCGTCATCCTGCTCGGCCTCACGTTCGGCGTGCTCTCGAGCCAGATGCTCTCGACCGGCGAGATCCGGCCCCAGCAGATCGCTCCCGACTTCCAAACGAGCCAGCTCCTCGCGATCGATCGCGGGGCGGTCACCCAGACCGTCGACCACAGCTCGTCGACGCGCTCCAACATCGCCCTCTACTCCGCCGCCGCCTTCGCGCTCGCGGACTCGATCGCCGACATCTGGCGCGAGGGAAAGACGGCCGCGCTCGTCGACGCGATCATGTACGCGGAGGCGGCCGCGATCACGCAGGGCGTCACGAACCTCGCGAAGATCGCGTTCCGGCGCCCGCGTCCGATCGCGTACATCGAGCGGAACGAGTTCATCGCGCGCGGCGGCGATCCCAACGTGTACAACAACGCCGAGACCGACAGCTCGCTCTCGTTCTTCTCCGCGCACACGTCGGCGGTCGCGTCGCTCTCGTCGGCCGCCACGTACATCGCGTTCGTGCGTTCGGGCGCCCGCTCGCCCCGTCCGTGGATCACGATGGGCGCCGGTCTCGCGCTCACGACGTTCGTCGCATACGAGCGCGTCCGCGGCGGCTCGCACTTCCCGACCGACGTGCTCTGCGGCGCGCTCGCGGGCACGGCGGTGGGGGCGCTCGTGGTCCACCTCCATCGCGAGGACTCGGTGAAGCAGCGCCCGGTCTGGATCGGCGTCACGCCGAGCTACGACGGTGGGTTGTTGACCGCGAGCGGCCTCTTCTGACGCACAATGCGCGGACCCGATGGACCGCGCGCGCGTCTGGCCGTTCTTCCGTCCCGAGGACGTGCTCTTCGAGGACGACGATCTCCTCGTGGTCCACAAGCCAGCCGGCGTCGCGAGCCAGGCCGCCGACCCGACGCGCCCGGACGATCTCGTGACGCGTCTCCGCGCCCACCTCGGCGGCGCGTACCTGGGCGTGCACCAGCGCCTCGACCGCGACACGAGCGGCGTCGTGCTGTTCACGAAGCGCCCCGAGGCGAACGCCGCGATCGCCGCGCAGATGGAGCGTCGTTCCCTCGAGAAGCGCTACCTCGCCGGCGTGGTCGGCTGGCGCGGCCCGAAGCGAGTGACGCTCACGGACGACCTCGTCCCCGGCGAAGACAAAACGATGCGCGTCGCGAGCAAGACCCGCTCCCGCCCGCGCCAGAAGCCGCAGCGCGCGGTGACGCACGTCACGCTCCGCGCCACGCGCGGCGACCGCGCGCTCCTCGATCTCGTGCTCGAGACGGGCCGCACGCACCAGGCGCGCGTCCAGCTCGCGCACGCAGGCGCTCCGATCGCGGGCGACCCCATCTACGGCGGCGCCCCCGCCCCCGCCCCCGCCCCCGCCCCGCGCCTCCTTCTCCACGCCTCTTCGCTCACGCTCGACCATCCGCGAACGAAGAAGCGCCTGGTGATCGAGGACCCACGAGCGCGCCCCGAGCTCGAGGCATGGCTCACGCGCGGCGACCTCGGCTACGCGGTCTACGACGATCGCGCTGCCCTCGACCGCGCGCTCTCCCTCGCGCTCGAGCGTCGCTGGGGCCTGGGCCGCAGCGCGGATCGCGATCCCCCCGAGCGCCGCACCACCGCGTTCCGCCTCGTCAACGAGGAGGGCGATGCGTTGCCGGGCCTCGCCGTCGACGTGTACGGCGCGCACCTGGTCGCGCAGCTCTATGCCTCCGAGGAGTGGTCGGTCCCCGGCCGCCGCGACCGCGTGCTCGACGCGCTCCACGCCCTCGGCTTCGACGGGATCTATCTGAAGGTCCGCCCGAAGCAATCGAACGTCCTCATCGACACGCGACGCGAGGACGTCGCCCCACGCGCCCCGGTCCGCGGCGAGGCCGCGCCGTCGCCGCTCCCGATAGAGGAGGAGGGGATCCCGTTCCTGGTGCGCCTCGACGACGGCCTATCGACCGGCATCTTCCTCGACCAGCGGCTCAACCGCCGCGCGCTGCGCGAGTCCGCGCGCGGAGCATCGGTCGCGAACCTCTTCGCGTACACGTGCGCCTTCAGCGTCGCCGCAGCCCGAGGCGGCGCGAAGCGTACCGTGAGCGTAGACGCCTCCCTCTCCGCCCTCGAACGCGGCCGCGAGGCTTTCGCATACGCCGGCATCCCGCTAGGCGCATCGCACACCTTCATCGGCGACGACTGCTTCACGTGGCTCACGAAGGCGGCGAAGAGGGGAGAGCGCTACGACGTGCTCGTGCTCGACCCACCGAGCTACTCATCGACGAAGAAGCGCCGCTTCGTCGCCGACGCCGACTACGGCGAGCTCGTAACGCTCGCCGCCGCCCTCGCCGCCCCCGGCGCGCGCATCCTAGCCTGCTGCAACCACCGCAAGCTCACACGCGCAAAGCTCCGCCGCATGCTCCACGAAGGCGCCCGCGCCGCCAAGCGCGAGGTCATGCAGCTCAAGGACCTCCCCGACGCCCCAGACTTTCCGCCCCCCCCCACCCGCGACGTCCACATGAAGAGCCTCCTCCTGACCCTGCGCTAACGCCGGCCACCGCGGCCCCGGCCGGCCGGGGCTTCCACCCCCCGGCCCCGGCCCGGCCCCCGCCACCCCTTACCCTGGCCCGGGCCGGCCACCTCCTGGCCCGGGGCCACCCTCGCGGGGGGACCGAAGATCATTAGCAAGCGGTTTCCGCTATGAGCCGGACCACTGAGGCCCGACGGAGCTGTAAGGACGCCGCCGGCGGCGCGTTGATGCCTTCACTTGGAGGCCACGATGTCGACGACGAAGAAGCTCTGGTTGTTCCTCTCTCTCCTGCTCGTCCTCGCTGGATGCGGAGGGGCAGCGCCGAGCGCCAAGTCGGCGTCGACCGCTTCGCCGCCGCCCGCCCAGCACGCCTTCGGCGGAGACGCCGATGCGCTGCCGAGCTCACCCGCCGGCTTTCCGGCCGCGGAGTCGGCTACCGGCGCCCAGCCTTCTCCCGCCGCGCCGCCGGCCAAGAGCGCCGACTCGCGGGCGTCGCGTGAGCCGGCGCCCGAGTCTCGGCCCGGTCTCGGCACCGAGTGGGGGGAGACCCGCAACTCGCGCGTGCACGACGTCACCTTCGTCCGCGACTCGAGCCGGCCCTTCGCCGTCGCGAGCATGAACTACAACGATCGTCGCGGCGTCGAGGCGCAGGCCAACCTCCATGGCTCGCGCGAGACGCGGCGGGACGTGCCCGCCGGCGGCGGCGCGGTGACGGTCGCGATCCGCGACGCGAACGGCAACAACCTCGAGGCCGTGCGCGCCGGCGACCGGACCTTCGTCGTCGGCCAGGCGGGCCAGCGCTACTCGATCGTCCTCACCAACCACACGAGCCACCGCTTCGAGTCGGTCGTCACCGTCGACGGGCTCGACGTCATCAACGGCAAGCCGGGCACCGCCGAGAACCGCGGCTACGTCCTCATGCCGTTCGCGACCCTCGAGATCGAAGGCTTCCGTCAGAGCATGAACGCCGTCGCCGCGTTCCGCTTCGCCGCGGTCGGCGAGTCGTACGCCGCCCAGATGGGGTCCGCGCGCAACGTCGGCGTCATCGGCGTCGCGTTCTTCTCGGAGCGCGGTGACTCCTTCGACCTCTCCGGCGAGGCCCGGCTCCGCGACAACGCGAGCCCGTTCCCGGCCGACCCGCGCTTCGCGAACCCGCCGCGCCGCTGAGCGCTGAGCCGCGGAGCGTCCGCGTCAGCTCCGGCGCTCCTCGAGGCTCGCGAGATCGACCTTCGGCCCGACGAAACGCCTCCGCACGAAGCCGAACCAGATCACCGCGAGCACCACGAGGACGCAGGCGAGCATCTCCGCCGCCACGAGGTTGGGCGGCAGCGAGCAGACGACCAGCACGAAGGCGCACCACGCCGTCGCGGCCCAGGCGACCGGGATCCCGAACCCACGCAAGTGGAAGGGACCCGGTCGTCGCCATTTGTGCCGGCTGCGCGCCACTGCGCCGAGCGCGATCGGGATCGCGTAGCTCACGTAGAGGCCCATCGTCGCCATCTTCGTCATCACGTCGAGGAGACCCGCGCTCGACGCGACGTGGGTGCCGAGGACGAGGAGGAACGGGAGCAGGGTGACCGCCACGATCGCGACGATCGGCGTGCGCGTCCGCGGATTCACGCGCGCGAGCACGCGCGAGCCGGGGAGGCCGCCGTCGCGCGCGAACGCGTAGACCGTGCGCGAGGCGCTGGTGACGCTGGAGAGGCCGCAGAACCACATCGCGGCGACGGCGAGGCTCATCGCGGCGCGCCCCGCCGCGCTGCCGAGTCCGGTCGTCATCGCGGCGAGGGGAGACGGATCGTTCGGGTCGATCGCGAGCGTGATCGCGGCGAGGAGGAGCCAGCCGAACACCGCGCTGACGCCGACGCTCGCGAGGATGCCCCACGGCGTGCGGCGCGCCGGATCGTGCGTCTCCTCCGCGAGGTGCGCGGACGCGTCGTAGCCGGTGAACGTGAACATGCTGAGCACGAGGCCGTTCCAGAAGCCGAGCGGCCCTACCGCGAGGTTCGTCGCGAAGAAGAACGAGACGGGCTGCGCGCGCGCGAACAGGAAGAGCGCGCCGACGATGACGACCACGCCGAGGATGTGCACCGTGGCGGAGAAGTCGTTGAGGAGCGCGACGAGCCGCACGCTGAACGCGTTGACGACGAGGTGAGACGCGAGGACGACGCCGAGGAGCGGGAGCGTCGCCTCCGGCACGCCGAGGACGGGCGCGAGCTCGGCGGCGCAGCCGAGGTCGATCGCGGCCACGATCGCGAGCTGGCCGGTGACGTTGATCGCGGCGGTGACCCACCCCGCGCCGGCGCCGCCGAGGAGCGCCGACCAGTGATAGAGCGCCCCCGCGGTGGGGAACGCGCTCGCGAGCTCCGCCATCGCGAGCGCCACCAGCATCGTGCCCGCCGCGACGAGCGGCCAGCCGATGCCGAAGCTCCCCGGCCCGCCGACCGCGAACGCGTCCTTGTACGCGACGATGCAGCCCGTCAGCACGCTGATGATGGAGAAGCTCACCGCGAAGCTCGAGAACCCGCCCATCCGGCGGATCAGCTCCTGCGCGTAGCCGAGCCGTCCGAGCTCGCCCTCGTCGCTCATGTCGCGCGTCCCAAGCAGCTCCAGATTAGCCCGCCGCCGCCCGCGTGAACGGACTACTATCCGGCGCGTGGCGAAGGACGACGACCTGCTTCCGAAGAAGAAGTCGGCGGCGAGCACCGGCAAAGGGAACTCGAGCGGCGACTCTCCGTCGCCGCAGATGATCCGGCTCATGAGGATCACCCGCACGATCGGGATCGTCCTCGGCGGGTTCGTCACCCTCGTCGGCATGATGTCCGTCGTCGGCTTCGCGACCGACAACTTCTGGGTCCGGCTCCTCGTCGCGGTCGTCGTCGTCGTCGGCTTCCCCGCGTTCGTCTCGGATCGGCTGTTCAAGCGCACCAAGCTCGGCGGGGGGGCGGCGATGGTCGTCGACGTCTTCGCGATCGTCCTCCTCGGCGTCGCGCTCCTCCTCGTCGCCGCCGACTTCGCGTCGAAGCCGCTCCTCGTCAGCGAGGGCGATCGCTACGCGCAGAGCGGCTCGCGCACGATGGCGCGCCTCGCGTACTTCCTCGGCGGCGTCAGCCCCGTGTTCCCGGAGGAGCGCCCCGCCGCGGCGCCAGCGACACCGAAGGCGTCGAAGTGAAGCACTACGCGACCTTCTTCCTGATCGCGGTGATGAGCCTCGGGCTCGTCTTCCTCCTCCTCACGCGCGATCGCACGAAGCACGACGCGCCCGCCGAGATCATCGAGGTGAAGGAGACGAAGAGCGAGGACGCGGGCGCCGACGCGGACAGCGCGGACGCCTCCGCCGTCCCGCTCGCGGCGGCCGACGCGGGCGTCGCCGCGATCGAAGCGAGCGTCGGCGACAAGCCGCTCCGCGTCGCGACGCTGGGCTGGGAGCTCGCCGCGCCGGGCGCGGGGATCCCCGCGCTGGAGCTCGCGCCCGAGAGCGAGCTGTCCGCGATCGAGGCGCGGCTCGCGCGCGGCGGCGGCGATCCGCAAGGCGCCGAGGTCGCGGTGCTGCCGTTGCCGTCGTTCGTCGCCTCGTACGAGCGGCTGCGCGCGCTCGAGCCGCGTGTGTTCCTCGTCGTCGGGTTCTCGCGCGGGCGCGAGCAGGTCCACGCGAATCCAGGCGCGCTCCTTCGCGTGCCGCCGGGCGCGGACGAGGTGAAGCTCGTCCGCGGCAACACCGAGTCGGCGACGGTGCTCGCGCTCTTCGCCGTCGATCTCCTCGGCGTCGCGCCGTCGCGTCTCCGCCTGGTCGGCGCGGAGACGCCGGAAGGGAAGGCGGCCGCGTTCGCGGGGGTCGGGACCACCGATCCGCGCAAGCTCGCGTTCTCCACCGTCGACGCGTCGCACTTCGTCCCGATCGTCGCGTTCGCGCCGAAGGCGGTGATCGACGCGCGCGAGGACGTGCTCCGCAGCTTCGCGAAGGGCTGGCTCGAAGGGCAGGGGAAGGTCGCGGCCGACGTCCCCGGCGTCGCGCGGAAGCTCGCGGCGAAGGACCCGTCGTTCGTGCTCGGGGCCGGGGTCGGCGGCGCGCCCGAGGCGCTCGTGCTGGTGGAGCGGCTCGGGCTCCTCGAGCGCACGACGCTGGAGGACGAGACGTCGATCCTCGGTCCGCTCGCGAAAGCGCCGGCGAACCTCGACGCCCTGATGACGAAGACGTGGCAGCTCGCGCGCGGCGGCGGCCTCACGACCACGGCCGCGCCGGAGCCGCTCCCGATCGACGCGCGCGTGATCACCGGGTTCGCCCCGGCGCCGAAGACGGAGACGCCCGCGCCGCCCCCGGAGGAAGACGCCGGCGCGGCGGCGTTCGGACCGCTCCCGGCCGGCGCGGTCCCGCTCGTCCTTTACCGCGCGACGGCCGGCGATGCTGACGCCGTCGCGACGCAGCTCCGGTTCCTCTCCGGCGTGTTCGATCGCGCCTACTTCAAGGTGACCGCGAAGGGCGGCGAGAAGGCGGCGAAGGCGATCGCCGAGGCCGCGCGCGACAAGGGCGTCCCGGCGACGCGCCTCGCCACCGCGGCGGGGGAGCCGGCCGGGGCGCTCGCCGCGGTCGAGGTCCTCGCGCCGCCGTGACGTGAGGCGTCACTTCTGCTGATCGAAGAAGGCCCAGACGCGCGCCTTCGCCTCCGGCCACAGCGCGTGGCCGAGGCCGGGGACCTTGCACGCGACGACGGGGTTCACGCAGCCCGAGTACGCCGCGCACGCGCCGTTCTTCGCGGGCGTCGCGCCGCAGCGGTTCGCGGCCGTCCAGTGCGTGACGCTCTTCTGGCCCTCCGCCGGCGCGACCGTGCCGTCCGCGGCGCCGTGGATGACGAGGCTCCCCACCGGCTTGCCGCTGCACACGAGCGCGCCCCTGTCGTCGTACTTCGCGTCGGGGCCGTTCTCGTACGGGCCGCCGCCGGAGTGCGTCGCGACGGCGCGCACGCGCTCGGCGCGGCGGCACGCGAGCTGGTTCGCCATGTACGCGCCGTTGCTGAAGCCGGCGATGAACACGCGATGGAGATCGACGCAGTAGTCGCTCTGGACGATCGCGAGCGTCGCGTCGAACAGCGCGACGTCGCCGTTCTTCGGGGTGGGGGAGTCGAGGTCCCAGCCGCCGCCGATGCCGTCGGGGTACACGAAGACCGCCTTCCCGCCGCTCGCGCCCTCGAGGTCGAACGACGAACGCGCCTGCGCGCCCGTGCCGCCATGACCATGAAGCACATAAATAAGCGGATGCGACGTGCCCGCCGCGTAGCCGGGCGGGACGACGAGCGTGTAGCTCCGGCTCTTGCCGAACACGTTCACCGTTCTCTTGAATGTGCCCTTCGGCGCGCTCCCCTTGCTGCACGCAGCGGCAGGAGCGGAGGTGGGCTCGGTCGCGGCCCCGGGCCAGCCCGCGGTGGAGCTCGGCGGGCGATCGCCGCACGCCACGAGCACGAGGAGCGCGAGGAGCGCGCGCTTCACGCGGCCCCGAGGTCGACGAGCACGCGCGTCTTCGCGGCGCGATCGTGGAGCGTGAGGCGGTCCTTCCGGAGCGCGAGGAACATCAGGACGATCCAGATCACCCAGAGCGCCGTGACGATCGCGCTCGTCTGACCTCCGCGCGGCGGCGTGCTCGGGCCGACGCCGTTGACCTGCATCGAGAGGACCGTGCCGCCGTGGTAGAGCACGAGATCGAGGACGGCGCCGGCGAGCGGAGCCCAGAGCTTCACGAGCCCGCGGACGAACGCGCGCGAGAACGTGGGCCGCCGCCCGAGCTCGTTGATGGTGTGGATCCCTACGAGGCGCTTCCCCCACGTCGCGCCCTTGCGCGACTCGAACCACGCGTAGACGGCGGCGGCCAGGAGCCAGACGAGGGGACGCGACTCTCCGCGCGGGAACGACCAGAGCAGGACGCTGTTCAAGATCGCGAACGGCGTGAGGTCGATGAGGAAGGCGCCGGCGCGCGAGAGGAAGGCGGCGGGGACGCGCTGGACGCGGATGTCGGCGATCGCGCGGCGGAGATCGGCGTAGGTCGGGAAGCGCTCGGCGGGCGTCTTCGCGAGCATGCGGAGGATGACCGCCTCGGTCGCCTCGCTGAGCTTGGGCTCGATGATGCGCGGCGCGATGACGGGGGCGCGCTCGTGCGCGGCGGCGACGCGGCTGTTCGTCGGTCCGCTGAACGGCCGCGTCCCGGTCACGACCTCGTAGAGCGTGACGCCGAGAGAGTAGATGTCGGCGCGATGGTCGATCTCGCCGCCTCCCGCGGTGAGCTCCGGCGCGATGTACGCGGGGGTCCCGACCGTGCCCTTCGTGTGCGTGACGATCCCGCTCTTGTCGACCGCTCGATGCGCCCCCGCCTCCTCGACCGGGATCGGCGCGCCGACGCCCTTCGCGAGACCGAAGTCGGCGAGGAGGACGCGCCCGGCGTTCTCGACGAGAACGTTGGAGGGCTTCACGTCGCGATGGATGAGGCCCTGACCGTGCGCCGACTCGAGCGCGGCGGCGACCGCGTCGACGATCTCGAGCGCGCGGGCCTCCGGCAGGCGCCCTTCGCGCTCGAGCTTCGCCGCGAGCGACTCGCCTTCGACGAGCTCCATCACGAGGTACGTGTGCCCCTCGTGCTCGCCGATGAAGTGGACCGGCACGACGTTGGGGTGACGGAGCTTCGCCTGCGCGCGCGCCTCGCGGACGAAGAGCGCGCGCGTGTGCTCGCTCTCGAAGAGCACCGTCTTCAGCGCGACGGGGCGCTCGAGGCTCAGGTCCCACGCGCGGTAGACCGCGCCCATGCCGCCGTAGCCGAGGAGCGCGTCGATCCGGAAGTGGCCGACGGTGCGGCCGAGCATCGAGTCGACCGTCGCCGGCGCGGTGTCCGCCATCGCCGGCGTTCTAGCCGATCTACTTCACGAGGGCGAGGCGCGGGCCGACGCCGAACGCCGCCATGTGGCCGCTCTCCTCCGCGACGTAGACGTCGCAGCGCTCGTCGACGCGGAGGAGATCCGGGATCGCGTCGCACGGCCCGATCTGGGCGAGGTGCGCGCCGTCGCTCGGGCGGAAGACGTGGACGTCGACGTGCGGGACGAAGAGGGCGCCGGAGCGGAGGACCGGCTCGAGGCGGCGCGGGACGTCCGAGTCCGCGGTGCGGCCGAAGACGTGGCGATAGCGCACCGCGCCGGTGGTCGCGTCGACGCCGACGAGCTCGCCGGTCGGGGTGTTGCCGACGAGGAGGTCGTCGACCGCGAGCCACGACGTGCCGACCGGCGCGACCGGCGCGTCGGTCTCGAAGAGCGGCGCGCCGCCCGCGCGCGCGAAGCCGGCGAGGCGGAGGCCGCGCCGCGCGCGGACCGCGACGCAGACGGAGGACGCGGCGAGGAGGGGAGGGCCCTCGACGCTGTTCGGGGTCGAGAGGAGACGCGCCGTCCAGAGGCTCTTGCCGGAGAACGGATCGATCGAGTGGAGCGCGGCCGCGCTGCTCGAGCCGCCCGCGATCGCGAAGAGCGACTCGTGGTCGACGGTGGGCTGCGCGACGAACCGGAGGCGATCGCGCATCCGCCACACCACCGCGCCGGTCTGCACGTCGATCGCGGTGAGCGCGCTGTCGCCGGAGGCGACGTAGAGGAGCTTGCCGGAGCGCTTCAGGCGCGGGGCGCCGGCGCGGCTGCTCGTCGTCCACGGGTAGCGCCAGCGCGCCTCGCCGCTCGTGAGGTCGATCGCGACGAGGTGGCGCTCGCCCTCCGTCACGATGAGGAGGCGGGGGAGCCCCTGCGCGCTGACGACCGCGCCGGCGGAGGGGCCGCTCACGCGCGGCGCGATCCAGGTGCGGAGCGTGACGTCGCCGGTCGCGAAGTCGTGGAGCGCGATCGCGCCGTCGGGGGCGACGCGGGCGATGCCGGCCGGCGTGACGACGCTCGCCGCGCGCGCGGTCGCCTTGCGCCACAAGAGCTCGCCCGTCATGCGATCGAGGCAGAAGGTCTCCGCCGCCGCGCCGATGACGAGGCGGTCGCCGCAGAGGAACGTCGAGCGGAGATCGATCCCGGGGACGAGCGCCTGCCAGCGCTGGGCGTAGCGGAGGCGCGCGGACGCGGAGAGCGGGGGGCCGGCGGGGACGTCGCTCGCGCGGCGGCTCTCGGCGAACGCGCGGTACGACTCCGGCGCGGGGTTGATCCGCGCGTCCTGACGCCGGACGTCGCGGAGCGCGCCCTCGGTCGCGCGGAGATCGCGCCGGAAGGCGGAGAGGCGCAGGTTCGAGCTCTGCGCGCGGTCACGGCGCACGATCGCGCGGACGAGCGCGCGACCGAACGCGAGGCCCGACTCGACGACGTCGAAGAGGCAGAGCTCGGGGAAGGTCGTCTGCCCGAAGCGCGAGCGCGCGCTCGGCGGTCCCTCGATCACGAGCTCGAGCTTCGCGTGCTCGGCGCCGCCCGGCATCAGCGTGAGCGCGGCGCGCGGGTTCTCCTCGGCGTTGGAGCGGAGGCCGAGCATGATGCCGCCGGCGTCGATGCGGGTGTAGAAGGGCTGCCCGCGCTCCCACGCGTCGAGGGCGCGGCGGGAGAGATCGAGGAGGCGCTCGGCGAAGAGGAAGGGGTAGCTCTCGCCGAGGTCGACGGAGCGGCCGCGGACCTCCGCGCGCATCGGACCGCGCACGAGGAGGGCGTGGAGGTCGGCCCGCTCGATCCCGCGCTCCGCGTTCGCCGCGCCGTTCCCGCGCAGCGCGAACTCGACCGCGAAGGAGAGGGGCGCGTTGGGCTCGACGTCGATCGCGACCGGCGGCGCGAGGGCGACGGAGACCTCCTCGTCGACCGCGAGCGGCTCCCCGAGCGGTTCGCGGACGAGGGCGAGCTCACGCGTGACCCCGTCCTCCGGGCTCCGCGCGAGGGCGGCGTCGATCGCGTCGACGACGCTCGCGCACATCTCCGCGAACACGACCGGGCGGTCGTAGACGAGGACGGTGGGCTCGGCGCCGCCGCGGTACACGCTGAGCGTCGCGCCGCGGCCGAGCCGCTCGACGCAGAGCTCCCACGCGTCGTCGTAGAAGCGGACGATGCGCTTGCCGCGCGGCTCGCGGGTGAGGTCGCCGAGCGCGACGGCGAGGTCGCGGAGCACGCACGAGGCGTGGCTCTCGGCGACGCGCGCGGTCACGTTCGCGCCGTGGATGAAGAGGTCCAGCACCTCGTTCGGACGGACGCGCTTGTGCGAGGCGGGGACCTGCGAGCGCGGAGCGATGCTCCCCGTCGCGGCGCCGACGTCGTCGCCGTTCCATGCGTTGGTGGTGTGCTGCGGTTCGACGAAGATCTCGAAGCTGCGCATTCTTGAACGTCACTGATGCTAAGAAGCGTGCGGCCTCGTTCGTAGTTTTCGGCATGGACTGCAGGAGAGTGGACACCCCAGGACGTGCTTGGTACGCGCTCGCCGGCGCCGCGGCCGCCCTCGTCCCGTCGATCGCGATGTGGGGGTTCACCGTCGACGACGCGCTCATCTCGATCCGCTACGCGCACCACCTCGTCACCGGCGCGGGTTGGTCCTTCAACGCGGGCGCGCCGGCGACCGACGGCGTCACGCCGCTCCCGTGGCCGTTCCTCCTCGCGCCGCTCGCGCGCACGCCCGACCTCCTCGCCGTCCTCACGCGCGCGAAGGTCCTCGGCGTCGTCGCCTGGACCGCCGGCGGCGCGGCCCTCGGCGCGAAGCTCGGCGCCGCCGAAGGTCCACACGCGCGCCGCGTTTCGCTGCTTGCGGTCCTCGCGCTCGCGTTCCCCGTCGGGGCCTGGGCCGCGGCCGGCATGGAGACCGGCCTCGCGACCACCCTCGCGACGCTTGCAGCATGCAACTTCGAGCGCCCGAACCGCGCCGGCCTCCTCGCCGGCCTCGCCGCCTCACTTCGCCCCGAGCTCACCCCATGGGCGCTCACGATCGCGGTAGGCGCAACGATCGCCCGCGCCGAGGCGCGGCGGCGCGCGCTCGCGCTCCCGGCGCTCTTCGCGTTCGCGCCGTTCGCGGTCTGCACGCTCGTGCGCGTCGTCGCGTTCGGGCGCGCGGCGCCTCTCGCGGTGCTCGCGAAGCCGAGCGACGCGGCGCACGGGGTCGTGTACGCCGTCGCGGCGGTCGTCGTCGCGCTGCTGCCCCTCCTCGTGCTCGCCCCGCTCGCGCTGCGGCGCGCGACGGCGCGGGCGCGCTCGCTCGTCGTCGCGCTCCTCGTGCACGCGCTCGTCCTCGTCGCGGTGGGCGGCGACTGGATGCCGTTCGCGCGGCTCATCGTCCCGATCGTGCCGGGCCTCGTGCTCGCGGCCGCGGACGTCGCCGCGGTCGCGCACCGCGCGGTCACGCTCGCCCGCCTCGCCGCGGCCGCGACCCTCGGCGTCTACCTCGCCGCGAACGCCGCCCCCGCCGGCCGGCACGTCGATCCCGATCGCCGCGTGCTCGTCGCGTCGGCGCGTCCCGTCCTCGCGTCGTCGAAGGTCGTCGCCGCGCTCGACGTCGGGTGGGTCGGCGCCGCGACGGAGGCCCGCGTCGTCGATCTCGCGGGGCTCACCGATCCGAGCGTCGCGGTGCTCCCCGGCGGACACACGTCGAAGGCGGTCGACGTCGCGATGCTGCTCGATCGCGACGTCGACACCGTCGTCCTCTACGCGCCGCCGCGCCACGTCGAGCAGCGCATCCTCCGCGCGCCGCTCTTCCGCGAGCGCTTCGCGCAGATCGCCGCGCTACCCCTTGGCAGCGCTGGGTATGCGGTGTTTCGCCGCCTGGATCGCGCCGGCGCGGACTGAGGTGAGCGCGACCTCAGGTGATCTGCGTAAGTACCTGGATTCATGGGATCGTTCTGCTGGTCTTACCTTTGCGTACATCCCGGCCATGCGACGGGCACTTTCCCTTTTTCCGCTGATCCTCCTCGCTTGCACCCAGGCTGTTCAGGAGGACGCGGCGGCGTCCTCGGAGCAGAGCGCGACGGCGGACTTCGCGCCGTATCCGACCGAGGTGCGTGCCGGCATGCGCCGCCTCGAGCCGTTCGAGCCGCTCGGCGCGAGCGTGATGGACCTCGGCGCAGCGGCGCGCGACCAGGGAAGCCTCGCCGCGTGCGCGAGCTTCTCCTTCCTCGGTCTCCTCGAGAACCAGCTGTTCAACGAGCGCGGGATCACGCCCGACCTCTCCGAGCGCTTCATGGTCTACTCGAACTACTTCCAGACGGGGACGCTCGGCGGCGATCCCGGCGTCATCGCGCGCTTCGCCGAGCTCACGGCGAAGATCGGCGTCCTCCCCGAGTCGGCGTACCCGTACTCCGCCGTCGCGAAGAACATGCATCGCTTCGAGAGCGACGCGGCGCAGGGCCTCGTCACGGACTCCGCCGGCGAGGTCATGCTCACCGACGCGATCGCGGGCACCGCCGACTCGACGAAGGAACGCAGCGACGTCGTCGCGGGCCCCAAGTACCTCGGGCAGCTCCCCGCCGGCCCGTACCCGGTCACGCTGCCGATGAAGGCGACGATCGCGCCGAACGCGCGCATCCCGGAGGTCGAGCTCGACGGCAAACACGCGTCGTGTTTCTCCGCGAACCCCGAAGCGGCGACGAACAAGCTCCAGGTCACGCCGCGCGAGGCCCTCGTGATGTGCTTCGACTTCGATCCGAACCGCTACTTCACGTGCAACTTCGACGCGGCCGCGGCGGGCGAGGCCGCCGACGCGGCCGCGACCGGCGATGACGAGTGCTCGCTCACCTCGTCCGCGATCGAGCACATGGTCGACGCCCAGCTCGCCGCGCACAAGAAGAGCCTCCAGCTCGCGCTCGGCCTCATGGACAAGGGCGACGCGGCGTTCCTCGCCCTCGCCGTCCCCGCGGCGCCGAACAACCGCGAGCCGGTCTGGATGACGACGGTGGAGATGGGCGCCGGCGGCGGCCACGCCGTCGTCGGCGTCGGCTACGTCACGGCGGAGGAGATCGACTCCGTCGCCGAGCAGTCGCGCGGCATCCTCGTGAACGGCGCCTTCGATCGCCTCGCGAAGTCGCTCGATCCGGACTACGGCCCGGTGCCGAGCGATCCGGCCGCGCAGCGCGACCTCCGACGGTCGAGCCTCCTCGGCCGCATCGTGCGCGCCGAGGGCGGCATCGTCCTCTTCCGGAACAGCTGGGGATCGGCGGTCGGCGTCGACGGAGACGGGACGCAGGCGATGACGTTCAACTTCTTCCTGCGGCAGGGCATGCTCGTGCAGGGTCGCACGCAGCCGCGCCTCGGCGGCGTCGCCTGGAACGGCAGCGCGTGCCCCGCCGCCACGAACCTGACGTACGGCGGCACGTGGCTCGAGACCGAGAGCCGCGCCCCGCTCCAGAAGTACTACCGCGAGAAGTTCCTCCCGCCGCAGTGCCGCTAGGACGGCGCGCGCTCGGCGACGCTGCGCTGCGCGACGAGCAGCTTGTTGCGTGCAGACTGCAACTGCTGCTTGAGCGCGTCGGTGTCGCGCGCGATGTCCTGCCAGTCGTCGGTCTCCGCCGCGGCGTGGACCTCGCTCGCCTCGGCGATGACGGCCTCGGTGCGACCGGCGACCTCCTCGAGCGACTTGAGCAGCTCCGCCGGCGTGCGCTCCGCGTCGCCGTCCATGACCGCGGCGACGGGGCCGTTGATGTCCTGCGCGCGCTGCCCGAGCGCCGCGACGCGCTCGAGGAGCGCCATCCGCGCCTCGAACCGCTCCTTGATCCGCGCGGTCCCCCGCGCCGTGAGCTCCATGCACGCCTGCTGCTTCGCCTGCGCCGCCTGCATCGCCTGCGCGAACGCGGGGAGCAGGAGCGCGAGCTCGCTCTGGTGCGCGGCGCACTCCTCGAGGACCTTGCGCGCGCGCTGGAGGGTCTTCTCGGAGGTGAGGGCGACCTTGTCGAGCTCGGCGGCGGTCTCTTCGTAGCGACGGAGCTCGCTCTCGAGCGCGGCGGCGGCCTGGGTGAGCGGGCCGCCGGGGTTCTTCGTGGATGCAGGCATCGTTCAGGCCTTCGCTTGCTCGTCGTACGAGCGTCCGGAGAGGTTCTTGATCATCGAGACCAGGCGCGAGAGGTCGACCGGCTTCGGCATGTGACCCTGGAAGCCGGCCGCGAACGCGCGCTCGCCGTCGGACTGGCGCGCGTGCGCCGTCACCGCGATCGCGGGCGTGCGCCCGCCGCGCTCGAGCGGCAGCGCGCGCACCGCGCGGATGAGGCCGTAGCCGTCGCCGCCCGGCATCGCGATGTCGCTCACGATGACGTCGGGGCGGAAGCGCTCGACCTCGTCGAACGCGGAGCTCGCGGAGTCCGCCTCCGCGACCGAGGCGCCGCGCTCGGCGAGGATGTGCGCGAGGAGCGAGCGCGCGTCGTCGTCGTCGTCCACGACCAGCACCTTGATCCCGCCGAGCGTGATCCGATCGCCGTCGGGGAGCGGCGGGCGCGAGGGGACCTGCGCCGCGGCGCTGTCGGTCGCGGAGGTGCCCGCGACGGGGAACACGATCGTGAACCGCGCGCCCGCGCCGGGTCCGTCGCTGTGCACCGAGATCGTGCCGCCGTGCGCGTCGACCATCTGCTTCACGATCGCGAGGCCGAGGCCGAGGCCGCCGTGGCGCCGGGTGGTGGACGCGTCGGCCTGGCGGAACGGCTCGAACACGTGGGCGAGGAACTGCGGCTCGATCCCTTCGCCGTCGTCCTCTACCGTGAGCGTCACGTCGTCGTCCTCGCGCGAGGTCACGAGCTTCACGTGGCCGTCCTTCGGCGTGAACTTGATCGCGTTCGAGAGGAGGTTCCAGACGATCTGCTGGAGCCGCTGCGCGTCCGCGTGGAGCACGACGCGCGCCGGCGTCTCGACGGTGAGGGTGATGTTCTTCGCCAGCGCGGCGGGGCGCACCGCGTCGAGCGCAGCGCTCACCGCGTCGTCGAGCACGACGTCGGACATGTCGAGGCGGAGCTTGCCGCTCGTGACGCGCGACACGTCGATGACGTCCTCGATCATGCGCGCCTGCGCGCGGGCGTTGCGCTCGACGATCGAGAGCGCGCGATCGAGCTCCGGCGGCGACTTCGCGCGCGCGGTGACGGTCCACCCCAGGATCGCGTTGAGCGGGGTCCGGAGCTCGTGCGACACCGTGGCGAGGAACTCGTCCTTCATCCGGCTCGCGGTCTCGGCCTCGAGGCGCGCGGTCCGCTCGAGCTCCAACAGGCGCGACCGCTGCGCGCGGACGTTGGCCTGCGCGGTGACGTCGATCGCGAAGAGGACCACCCGATCGACCGAGCCGGCGTGGTTCCGGAGCGGCTTCGCGGCCGCGCGCACGACGCGGTCGCCGGAGACCTTGAGCTCGTCGGCCGCGCGCGTCTCGCCGCTCTCTTGCGCCGCGGCGGCGAGCGCGGCGAGCGGCGCCTCGAGCGCGCTCCCGAAGAACCCCTCGTACGTGGCGTTCCGGAAGTCGACCGCCCCGTCCTCCTTCAAGATCGCGATCATCGCCGGCGCCGAGGCGAGGATCTCGTGGAGCCGCGCGCGCTTCACGCGCTCGCCGACCGCCCAAGCCGCGCGCTCCACCATCGCGCCGAAGAGCCGCTTGTCCGCGTCGGAGAACGTGTCGGTCCGCACCGAGCCGATGTGCGCGACGCCGAGGACGTCTCCGTCGTGGAGGAGCGGCACGGCGTAGAGCCCCTTCGTCCCGCGCGCTCTCAGCGCGGGGCTGCGCACGCTCGAGGACGCCGCCGCGTCGTGGAGCTCCATCGGCTGGCGCGACGCCGCGACCGACCCGACGAAGCTGTCGCCCGCCTTCACCGGGAAGCGCTCGATCAGCGCGTCCTCGAGCCCGACAGAGGCCTGCACGCGGAGCTCGTCGCCGTCGCGGAGCAGGATCGTGGCCGAGTCCGCGTCCGCCGCCGCGCTCATGAACACGCCGAGCAGCTCGTTGAGGAAGGCGGACAGGTCCGCGGTCTGGAGCGCCGCGGTCGCGATGCGCTCGAACGCGACGAGCCGGCGGATCGCCTCGTCGCGCTCCTGCGTGCGGACCGCGACCTGCGCCTGGCGCGTGGCCTCGCGCTGCTCGTAGAGCTTCACGAAGGCGCGCACGCGGGCGCGGACGATGTCGGCGTCGAAGGGCTTCGTGATGTAGTCCGCCGCCCCCGCGTCGTAGCCGCGCTTCACGAAGCGATCGTCGCGGTGGATCGCGGTGAGGAAGATGATCGGCAGCTCGCGCCCGCCGTCCATCGCGCGGATCTTCTCGGCCGCCTCGAACCCATCCATCTCCGGCATCTGCACGTCGAGCAGCGCGACCGCGAACGACTCCTTCGCGACGTGCTCGATCGCCTCGGGCCCGGACTTGGCCTCCACGATCCGCGCGCCCAGCGGCTTCAACACCGCGGAGAGCGCGAACAGGTTCGCGGGTGTGTCGTCGACGAGCAAGATGCTCGCCGGCTCGTTTGCTTGCATCAGGAGAGCTGTTTCTGCAGCGCGACCGCGCGGCGACGCCACATGTAGATGACGGAGAGGAGGTGCTCGGGATCGACCGGCTTCGTGACGTAGTCCGAGGCGCCGGCCTCGAGCGCCTTCTCGCGATCGCCCTTCATCGCCTTCGCCGTGACGGAGATGATCGGGAGCGACTGGAACTGGAGGATGTCGCGGATCGCGCGCGTCGCGGTGAGCCCGTCCATCTCCGGCATCATCGTGTCCATCAGGATCAGGTTCACGTCGGGCGTCGCGTTGAGGATCTCGAGCGCCTTCTTGCCGTTCTCGGCGTGGAGGACCTCGACCCCCCGCGCCTCGAGCGCGCTCTTGATCGCGAAGATGTTCCGCATGTCGTCGTCGACGACGAGCACGCGCGTCCCCGTGAAGTCGGCGTCCTCCGGCAGGGGTGGGACCTCGGGGCCGGGCTCGAGGTCGGCGGTCGCTCCGTCGGGCGCGGCCTCGGGGCCGATGTACTGCACCGGCAGCGAGAGCGTGAACGTGCTGCCCTGATCCGGCACCGAGACGACGTCGATCGTGCCGCCGAGCAGGCGCGCGATCTCGCGGCTGATCGTGAGGCCGAGGCCGGTGCCGCCGTACTTGCGGCTCGTCGTGCCGTCCGCCTGCTGGAACGCCTCGAAGATCAGCTTCTGCTTCTCCGGCGCGATGCCGATGCCGGTGTCGGTGACGACGAAGCTGATCGTCTCCTTCGCGCCGCGCTTCAAGGTCAGCGTGACGGAGCCCTTGCTCGTGAACTTGAACGCGTTCGAGAGCAGGTTCTTCAGGATCTGCTGGAGGCGGTTCACGTCGGTGAAGAGCGTCCGCGGCGCGGTCTCTTCGAGCTTCACGTCGAAGGAGAGGCCCTTCTGGTCGGCCATGTGCCGGAACGTCTGCTCGAGGTAGTCCCGCACGTCCGTGATCGGCACGATGCGCGGGTCGATCGGCATCTTGCCGGCCTCGACCTTCGAGAGGTCGAGGATCTCGTTGATGAGCGAGAGCAGGTCGTTGCCGGAGGTGTAGACCGTCTGCGCGAACTTCACCTGCTCCGCGGTCAGGTTCCCGGCCGAGTTCTCGGCGAGCATCTTCGAGAGGATGAGGAGCGAGTTCAGCGGCGTCCGGAGCTCGTGGCTCATGTTCGCGAGGAACTCGGACTTGTACTTGGAGATGAGCTGGAGCTGCTCCGCCTTCTCCTCGAGGCTGCGCGACGCGAGCTCCACCTCGTTGTTCTTCACCTCGAGGAGCTTCGCCTTGTCGTTCAGCTCCGCGGCTTGCTCCTCGAGCTCCGCGTTCGACTTCTTGAGCTGCTGGAGCAGCTCGTCGGTGCGCATCGAGCTCGAGATCATGTTGAGGATGACGCCGACGGAGTCCATCAGCTGATCGAGGAAGGTGAGGTGGTTCGGGTCGAAGCGGCGGAACGTCGCGAGCTCGATCACGGCCTTCACGTCGCCCTCGAAGAGGACCGGGAGCACGACGACGCTGCGCGGCGGCGCCTCGCCCATGCCGGTCGAGATGTAGATGAAGTCCTGCGGGACCTCGACGACGAGGATGCGCTTCTTCTCGAACGCGCACTGCCCGATGAGGCTCTCCCGCATCCGGTACGACGTCGCGAGGCTCTTCCGGCCGCCGAAGCCGTACGACGCGATGAGGCTCAGCGCCGGCTCGCCGCTCGACTCGTCGAGCATGTAGAACGCGCCGTGCTGCGCGTCGACGAGCGGGGTGAGCTCGCTCATGATGAGCTGCGCCACCGACATGATGTTGCGCTGGCCCTGCATGATGCTCGAGAACCGGGCGAGGTTGGTCTTCAGCCAGTCCTGCTCCTGGTTCTTGTGCGTCGTGTCCTTCAGGTTCGCGATCATCTGGTTGATGTTGTCTTTGAGCGCGGCGACCTCGCCCTGCGCCTCGACCGAGATGCTGCGCGTGAGGTCGCCCTTCGCGACGGCGGTGGAGACCTCC
The DNA here is from genome assembly GCA_019637155.1 of Labilithrix sp. NCBI lineage: Bacteria > Pseudomonadati > Myxococcota > Polyangiales > Labilitrichaceae > Labilithrix > Labilithrix sp. Next base: position 162,766 of record JAHBWE010000010.1, read on the forward strand.
GCGATCGCGCGCACCTGCGAGGTGAGGTTCCCGGCGAGCTGGTTCACGTTGTCGGTGAGGTCGCGCCACGTCCCGGCCGCGCCCGGCACCTTCGCCTGACCGCCGAGCTTCCCTTCGAACCCGACCTCGCGCGCGACGGTGGTGACCTGGTCCGCGAAGATGCGGAGGGTGTCGGTCATGTTGTTGATCGTCTCGGCGAGGGCGGCGACCTCGCCCTTCGCCTCGAGGACGAACTTCTGCGAGAGGTCGCCGCTCGCGACGGCGGTGACGACCTTGACGATGCCGCGGACCTGCTTCGTGAGGTTCGAGGCCATGATGTTGACGTTGTCGGTGAGGTCGCGCCACACCCCGAACGCGCCGGGCACGCGCGCCTCGGTGCCGAGCTTGCCTTCGATGCCGACCTCGCGCGCGAGGGTGGTGACCTGATCCGCGAAGGTGCGGAGGGTGTCGGTCATGTTGTTGATCGTCTCGGCGAGGGCGGCGACCTCGCCCTTCGCCTCGAGGACGAACTTCTGGCTCAAGTCGCCGTTCGCGACGGCGGTGACGACCTTGACGATGCCGCGGACCTGCTTCGTGAGGTTCGAGGCCATGACGTTGACGTTGTCGGTGAGGTCCTTCCACGTGCCGCTGACGCCCGTGACCTCCGCCTGGCCGCCGAGCTTCCCTTCGGTGCCGACCTCCTTCGCGACGCGCGTCACTTCGGCGGCGAAGGAGTTCAGCTGGTCGACCATCTTGTTGATGACGTCCTTGATCTGGAGGATCTCCCCTTTGACGTCGACCGTGATCTTCTGGGTGAGGTCGCCGTTCGCGATCGCGGTCGCGACCTTCGAGACGTCGCGGAGCTGTACGGTGAGGTTCGACGCGAGGACGTTGACGTTGTCGGTGAGGTCCTTCCACGTCCCGAAGACGCCTTTGACGTCGGCCTGACCGCCGAGCTTGCCCTCGGTGCCGACCTCCTTCGCGACGCGGGTGACCTCGGCGGAGAAGCTGTTCAGCGTGTCGACCATCGTGTTGATGGTGTTCTTCAGCTCGAGGATCTCTCCCTTCGCGTCGACGGTGATCTTCTGGGAGAGGTCGCCCTTCGCGACCGCGGTCGTGACCTTCGCGATGTTGCGGACCTGGGTGGTGAGGTTCGCGGCGAGGACGTTGACGTTGTCGGTGAGGTCCTTCCAGGTGCCGGAGACGCCTTTGACGTCGGCCTGGCCGCCGAGCTTTCCTTCGGTGCCGACCTCTTTTGCGACGCGGGTGACCTCCGCGGCGAAGGAGCGGAGCTGATCGACCATGACGTTGATCGTGTTCTTCAGCTCGGAGATCTCGCCGCGCGCGTCGACCGTGATCTTCTGGCTCAAGTCGCCGTTCGCGACGGCGGTCGTGACGTTCGCGATGTTGCGGACCTGGCTCGTGAGGTTCGCGGCGAGGCCGTTGACGTTGTCGGTGAGGTCCTTCCAGGTGCCGGAGACGCCTTTGACGTCGGCCTGGCCGCCGAGCTTTCCTTCGGTGCCGACCTCCTTCGCGACGCGGGTGACCTCCGCGGCGAAGGAGTTCAGCTGATCGACCATCCGGTTGATGACGTCCTTGATCTGGAGGATCTCGCCGCGGACGTCGGCGGTGATCTTTTGGGTGAGGTCGCCGTTCGCGATCGCGGTCGCGACGCGCGAGACGTCGCGGAGCTGCACGGTGAGGTTGCCGGCGAGGCCGTTGACGTTGTCGGTCAGGTCCTTCCAGGTGCCGCTGACGCCCTTGACGTTCGCCTGTCCGCCGAGCTTTCCCTCGGTGCCTACTTCCTTGGCGACGCGCGTCACCTCCGCCGCGAACGAGGAGAGCTGATCGACCATGACGTTGATCGTGTTCTTCAGCTCGAGGATCTCGCCGCGCGCGTCGACGGTGATCTTCTGGCTCAAGTCGCCGTTCGCGACGGCGGTCGTGACCTTCGCGATGTTGCGGACCTGGGCGGTGAGGTTCGCGGCGAGGCCGTTGACGTTGTCGGTGAGGTCCTTCCACGTGCCGCTGACACCTTTGACGTCGGCCTGACCGCCGAGCTTCCCTTCGGTGCCGACCTCCTTCGCGACGCGGGTGACCTCCGCCGCGAAGGAGTTCAGCTGATCGACCATCCGGTTGATGACGTCCTTGATCTGGAGGATCTCGCCCTTCACGTCGGCGGTGATCTTCTGGGTGAGGTCGCCGTTCGCGATCGCGGTCGCGACGCGCGAGACGTCACGGAGCTGCACGGTGAGGTTCGACGCGAGGCCGTTGACGTTGTCGGTCAGGTCCTTCCACGTGCCGTAGACGCCCTTGACGTCCGCCTGGCCGCCGAGCTTGCCCTCGTTGCCGACCTCCTTCGCGACGCGCGTCACCTCCGCCGCGAAGCTCCGCAGCGTGTCGACCATCGTGTTGATCGTGTTCTTCAGCTCGTAGATCTCGCCGCGCGCGTCGACGGTGATCTTCTGGCTCAAGTCGCCGTTCGCGACGGCGGTGGTGACCTTCGCGATGTTACGGACCTGGGCGGTGAGGTTCGCGGCGAGGCCGTTGACGTTGTCGGTCAGGTCCTTCCACGTGCCGGAGACGCCGCGGACCTCCGCCTGGCCGCCGAGCTTGCCTTCGTTGCCGACCTCCTTCGCGACGCGGGTGACCTCCGCCGCGAACGACGAGAGCTGATCGACCATGACGTTGATCGTGTTCTTCAGCTCGAGGATCTCGCCCTTCGCGTCGACGGTGATCTTCTGGGAGAGGTCGCCCTGCGCGACGGCGGTGGTGACCTTCGCGATGTTACGGACCTGGGCGGTGAGGTTCGCGGCGAGGCCGTTGACGTTGTCGGTCAGGTCCTTCCACGTGCCGCTGACGCCTTTGACCTCGGCCTGCCCGCCGAGCTTGCCTTCGTTGCCGACCTCCTTCGCGACGCGGGTGACCTCCGCCGCGAAGGAGTTCAGCTGATCGACCATGCTGTTGACGGTGGTGCCGATGCGGAGGAACTCGCCGCGGACGGGGCGCCCTTCGATCTCGAGGACCATCTTCTGCGAGAGGTCCCCGCGCGCGACGGCGGTGATGACGCGCGCGACCTCGTTCGTCGGCGACACGAGGTCGGCGATGAGCTGGTTGACCGAGGTCATCCCCGCCGCCCACGAGCCGCGCGCGGCGCCGACGGAGGCGCGCTCGTGCATGCGGCCTTCCTGCCCGACGACCTTCGCGACGCGCACGAGCTCGCTCGACATGTGCTCGTTCTGCGCGACGATGTCGTTCACGAGCTCGCCGACGCGGTTGAGGATGCCGTTCTTCGAGTATTCGACGCGGGCCTGGAAGTCGCCCTGCTTGATCGCCTTCAGCACCTCGATGAGGTGGTCGACCTCGCGCCGCGTGTCGGCCGAGAGGAGGTCCCACTCGGTGACGGGCACGGTGTCGCCCATCGCGTTCATCATCGTCGACGTGCCGGCGCGCGCGCGCGGCGGGCTTCCTGGAGCGTGTCCGTTCCCGTTCGCGGTCTTCTTGGTCTTCTTCTTCGACCTCCCGCCCGGTGCCGCCGTCACGACCGTCGACTTCGACGCCATGGAAACCCTCCACGCGTTCCCGCGCCGAACGATCGCGGCACGCAGAGACGCAAGGCAAAGGGGTACCCGTTCGTCGGAATTCTCACAACGCGACGGCGTGCCCCTGTGGCGTTCTGGTTCGGGGAACCGAAACCGTGGCGAAATGGTCCGGCTCGCTCAGAGCGCCTTCTTCTTCGTCGGCGCGCGCGGAGGCTGCTTCTTCGTTCCTCCGAGCAGACCGAGGACGAAGAGCGCGGCGAGGAAGCCGGCGAGCGCGAACGCGCTCGCCTGGATGGGGCGGCTCGCGTGCAGCGCGGCCTTGCCGGTCCCCCACGCCACCCAGCCGACGCCCGCCATCGCGGCGCCCATGATGAGGGCCTTGAGCCACGCGCCCAGCTTGTAGCCGACGCCGGCCGGCAGGACGCCGAGCACGCCGCAGACGATCGGGAAGACGTATTCGGTCTGCGTGCCGACGAGGGGGAGCTTCGTGCCGTTCTCGATCAGCTCCTCCGCGCCGTAGACCGCGGCGTAGCCCGCGCCCGCGCCGGCGAGCACGAAGAGGAGCGCGTAGCCGAACGCGCCGAGCGCGATCTGCGCCTGCGTCGGCCCCGCCGGCTTCGGCTTCTTTTCCGCGGCGGCCTTCTTCGCGTCGTCCTTCGCCGGAGCCGGCGCCGGCGGCGGGACGCTCGCGACGCGGATCTTCTCCGAGAGCCCGTCGGGCAGCTTCTCGGCGCCTTCGAGCGCGGCTTGGAGGGTAGGGCGATCGCCCGGCGTGACGGAGAGCGGACCGCTGTCGTCCTTGATCCTGAGGCCGTAGCCGTGGGCCTTCGCGCGCTGGAGGAGGCGCGCCTTGTCGGCCTCGTCGAGCAGGTCCCCGCTCGTGAGCGCGAGGACGTAGCGCGCGCATCCGAGCTCGGCGAGCTCCTGCTTGTAGTCGTCGCTGCCGGGATCGGACTCGACGTGCGCGCCGCGCGCCGCGTTGCGGTACCAGACGTCCGCCTTCTCCTTGTCCGCCTTGTAGAAGATCCCGAGCTCGTAGAGGTTGCCGAGGTAGACCTTCGCCGGGACGGAGCCCTTCTCCGCCGCCGCGCGGAGGCGCGTCGTGCCCTCCTTGAGGTCCTGGCTGACGACGCCGCCGGTGAGGTGGAACAGCGCGACGGCGTAGTCACCGTCGCCGCTCCCGAGCTCGGCCGCGACTTTGTACGCCTCGTAGCACTTCTTCAGGTCGCGCCCGCCGGGGGCCTTGCCGGAGCGGTACGCCTTCGCGAGATCGAGGATGCCGTCGACGTCACCGCGCAGCTTCATCCCGTCGAGGTCGAGATCGAGCGCGTCCTCGATCTCCTCGTCGTCAGGCGCTTCCTCCGGCCGAGCGTCAGCCATCCCCTGCAGTTTCCACCCGCTTCAGCACTTCGAGCAAGCGGGAGGCGCGGGCGTCTTCCATGAGGTTGGGGCGCGACCCGCCGCTCCGGACGTAGAAGTCGCCGAGGCCGTTCGACCAGAGCGAGTAGTAGCGGTTGCCGGCGAACACGATCGACATGCCGTTGCCGGTGGGCTCCGCCGGCTCGTCGTCGAAGTCGACCGCGCTCCAGTCCACCGTCGCCGCGGTCTCGGCCGCGTCTTCGGCGTAGGAGAGGCGCACCGGACCCTCCGGCGTGCGCCGCTTCTGCGGGGTCATCAGCGCGAGCATGCCGTCCGTGATCTTCACGCGGAGGACCATCGCCACGAGGCCGACGTCGATCTGCGTGCGCCCGAAGTAGGGGAAGATGGCCTGGCCGAGGATCGGCAGCAGCAGCTTCGAGGTGCAGACCTCGCGCACGAAGCTCTCGGCCTGCGCGTGCGGGATCGCGAGCTCGCTCTCGCGCAGGCGCTCCGCCGCCGTCTTCGCCCACCACTTGAGGACGTGGACGAGGACCTTCTTCACCTTGTCGCTCGCCTTGATGCTCATCGGCAAGACGGCGTCGAGGACCTTCTTCACCTCCGCCTCGACGTCGTTCTCGGGGGGGACGATCTTGTCGACGAACTCGCCGAACACCGCCCCGCTCGAGCGCCGCTGCATCTCGGCGTCCATCGCGGAGACGAGCTGCTTCGCCTCTTCGATGCGCCGCGCGCGCGCCTCCGTCTCGTCGCGAGAGGGCGTGAGCGCCTTCAGCACGCTGAGGAGCTCGGAGCGGATCGCGCGCGCCTCGGCGCCGAGCTCCTTGCCCTTGATGTCCTCCGCGAGCTTGTCCTTGAGGTGCGTCGCGAGGAGCGGGATCCCGCTCCGCGGCAGGTCGGTGGTGGGATCGACGCCCTCGACCGCGGCCCACTTCTCCGCGATCGCGCCGAAGTACGTGTTCGCGGCGCGCGACGCGAGGTAGCCCTCCTTGACCTTCTCGTAGTCGGGCTCGCCCGGCTTGAGCGCCTGCATCTGATCGGCGTACGGGTTCCGGATCCAGAAGAGGTTCGTGAAGGGGCGGCTCTTCGCGCCCCAGTTCAAGATCCACGAGGCGTGGCTCCGCGCCCAGAAGTCGATGCACGCCTCCTCGATGCGCGAGTCCCAGCGGTCCTTCGCGTTGTCGCTCCGGAGCGCGCCGAGGCTCATGTCGAACTTCGTGAGCGCCATGAAGAGGGAGGGGTGCTCGATCTCCTTCGGGTCCTTCGGCGTCGCGGAGCCGTGCCGGATCGCGAGCCAGCTCTCGACCTGGGACTGGAGCTGGATCGCCTCCGGCTTCGTCGGCCCCGGCGAGCAGAGGAGGAGCGCCGTGATCTCGCGATCGACCGAGTACTGCTCGAAGAGGTAGGTGAGCTTCCCGCGCTTGAAGACCTCGATCGCGTTCTCGAGCTTCCCGGTGTTGAGCTCGGCGGGGCCGAAGCCGTTGATGCCCTTCAGCGCGCGTCCACCCGGGAAGTCGAGGAGGTCGGCCTTGTCGAGGAGCGAGCCGGGCACGCCGCGGAGCGGGAGCCGGATCTCGGCGATGAGCGCGGCGAGGACGCCGGGATCGAGCGCGCTGTCGCGGCCGTCGATCGTCGTCGCGGGCACGACCGTGCGCGAGGTCCCGAGCGCGTTGAGGCACGAGGCGTCGATGACGGAGGGCGCGTCGCTCGACGCCCGCACGTGCGCGAGCCCGACCTCGACCGCCTCGGCGTGCCCGAGCTGCTCGATGCCCGCGACGAGCGTGCGCATCAGCGCGTCGAGGTCCTGCGCGTGGCCGGGGCCGCCCCAGAGGAGCGAGTACACGAGCTGCCAGCCCGCGGCGGTGACGACGTCGATCCCCTGCTTCAGCGCGGGGTGGCGCCGGAGCTCGTTCAGGTACGGGTGCCGGTCCTGGTACTTCTTCGTGAGCTCGTGCCAGACGGTCTCCCAGGCGCGCGCGTAGACCGCGGGCGCGGGCGGGCCGGCCTGGAGGCGCGCCTCGCGCAGCGTGCGCTCCACGCGATCGACGTCGAGCGCGGGCGACGTGCACTCGACGAGGAAGCCGGTCGCCATCGACTGCAGCACCGACTCGAGGGAGAGGAGCTCGCAGTAGAAGTCGCCGCGGCGGAGCGGCGGCGCGGGCTGGGCGGTGAAGCGCGTGACGACGCCGGTCGACTCGACGCCCTTCGCCGGGTTGATCTCCTTCAGGAAGTCGACCGCGCCGCCGCGCGAGAGCACCTCGAGCGATCCGACCTCGTGCGAGAGCAGCGCGCCGACGAGGAAGCTCTTGCCCGCCTGCGACGGCCCGAAGAGGCCGAGGCTCTGCTTCCGCGCCCACGCGCGCCGCAGCTTCCGCGTCCGGAGCGCGAGGTCGCGCAGGAGCACCGCCTCGTTCTCGGCCTCCTGGTTCCCGGCGATGACCGACTGCGTCTCCGTGATCGCCTGCTCCAGCGTCGCGACGAGATCTCCCATCAGTGCACGTGCCACTTTCCGCTCGAGTCCTGCCACTCGACCTTCACGCCCTCGAAGGTCTGGCCCGGCTGGAGCCACACGTCGAAGCGGTGGCCGCTGTCCTCCGTGCGCGAGACCTTGTTCTGACCGCCGGTGATGCGCCAGTGCACGGCGTCGTTCGAGTAGTGCTTGCGATGCGTCGGCGTCTTGGCGCCGCCGCTCGGGCCGGGGAACGTCTTCACGATCACCGTGCCGCCGCCACCACCACCGCCGCCGGACGAGCCGAGCACGTCGTCGTCATCGTCGTCGTCGTCGCCCGCGCCGCCGTCGTTCTTCGTGCTCTTGCCGCCGTCGGCCCCCGCGTCGGAGCCGCCGTCGCCCTGCGCGCCCGCGTCGCCGCCGTCGCCGCCGTCGTCGGCCGCCGCGGCGTCGGCCCCTGCGTCCGCGCCGGCGTCGTCGTCCGCCGCGAGCGCCGCGTCGAGCGAGACGACCGCGCCGTCGGCGAGGAGCACCGCGCCGTCGTCGAGCAACGTCGCGCCGTCGGGGAGGCCCGCCTCCGCGAGCTCCTTCGCCTTCTGCTCCTCGCACGCCTTGAGGAGGAAGAGCGCGAGCAGGATCAGCGCGATGACGAGGAGGCCGAAGAGCGGCCACACCCACCACGGTCGCCCCTTTTTCTCGTCTTTCTTCTTCTCGTCTTTTTTCTCGTCTTTCTTCTCTTCCTTCTTCGGCGCCTCGGCCGGCTTGGCGTCGGCCGCGACCGCCGCCGTCGCGAGGGCGGCGGCGCCGCCCGCGACTGCGAGCGCGGCGGGATCGGCCCACTGCTTCGCCCAGTCCTCGAAGCCGAAGACGTACTCGGCCTTGCCCCCCATCGCGCGCGGGGAGGCGCCCCAGTTGATGACGAAGAGCTTCTTCTTCGCCGGGGAGTAGAAGTAGTTCGCGCCGTCGTCGGCGTCGAGCGACGGCACCGTGAACGCGGACTTGTACTTGTCGAAGCCGCTGTTCGGCGTCGCGAAGACCTTCGCCACGCGCTCGAGCGCGGCCTGAAAGTCCTTCGTCGCCTGCGCGGCGTCCTCGGGGTGCTGCGCGCGCGCCTCCGCGAGCGGGATGAGCCCGGTGAGGTCCCAGCGCACCGTGACCGGGAGCGACTCGGAGCCCTCCGTCTCCGGGACGAGGAGCCGCCCGTCGAAGAACTTCGCCTCGTTGAGGTCGACGGCGAGCTTCCACATGGAAGTCCCGCCGACGAGGTTCGGCAGCCACGTCGAGTCGCTCACGTGTGCACCTCGGCCTTCACCTTGATCGCGTTGTTGCTGGCGACGCGGCAGAGGAACGACGCGGGCCGCGAGATCGCGAACGAGGTCGGGTCGGCGCCGGGCGCGCGCTCGTGGAGGGCGGAGTCGAACACCTTGATGTGGTCCACGCTCTCGAACTTGAGTCGTTCGAGCTCGTTCGTCATCAGCGCGGCGAGGAGCGGCGTCGACTTCGCGAAGATGTGACGATCGATCTGGGCGGCGTGGGCGAGGGAGTACAGCTGTTTGCTCACCTCGATACCGACGCGCATCTTCGCCTCGGGATCCATCGTCGCGCGGAAGAAGAAGTTGAGGCCGCTCGCGAGGACGAAGGCGTGGTCGGAGAACGTCTCCACGTCGGTGCCGAGGAGGCGCGAGAGCTCGGCGAAGAAGAGCCGCAGCGGGAACGCCGGATCGCTGGGGCGCGCGGCGAGGATGCCGTCGTCGAGGATGTCGCCGAGCACGATCCGGGTGAGGAGCTTCTGCGCGCCGGCGGACGGGGCGTCCTCGCCGGTGTCGGGGTAGGTCGGCCGCGGCCCGCGCGCGTACTGCCGCACGACGTCGGCGAGCTCGCTCGCCGGCACCGACTTCTCGAGCGCGGCGATCACCGCGCGCTTGATCTCCTGATCATCCATGGGTGGTGCTCTTGAAGACGCCGGTGTCGAGCCAGTAGCGATCGAAGGCGGCCGTCTTCAGCGCGAGGGTGAAGTCGCCGGCGTCGAACTGGTACGTGTTGCGCTGGCTCTGCACGTTCGTGATCTGGATCGATCCGTCGCGCGCGCGCCCGAAGCGGATCGCGACGCGGTCCTCGAGGAGCGCGGACTCGACGTCGGCGTTCGCGGGGCGGACCTCGAGGAGGGGGGAGCCTTCCATCTCTTGCGAGTCGACGTTGCGGAAGCCGACCCGCATGCCGTGGGTGTAGACGAAGGGCTGCGATTCGTTCGCGCCGCCGGGGAACAGCTCGTTCGCGCGCGCGATGTGCGGCTCGACGTCCTGATAGAGGCCGTAGATCGGCCGCTGCTCCGCCTCGACGATGTCGTCGATCAGGAAGCCGGGGAGCTTGTTGCGGCTCGCGAGGTGGAGCACCGCCGCGCCGGCGGTGACGGTCGACTTCGGGTCGCGGATCGTGCCCTGGTCCTTCCACTTCGACGGGTACCACTCGCCGACCTTGTATTTGGCCATCGAGCGGATGCGGGGAGGGGAGACCGGCATCTCGTTCGTGAAGAGCCGCTTGATGCAGGGGATCGCGGAGGTGCGCCCCGCGAGGACGAGGAGGTCGACGTCGAACTGCGCGAGGATGTCCGCGTAGCGCCGGAGCGGCTCGCGCAGCACGCGCTCGATCGCGCGCTCGACCTCGAGCGCGTCGAAGCGGAAGAACAGGTTCTGGAAGCCGGGCCAACCTTCGACCTCGTGCTCGAGGAACTTGTCGCCCTCGCCGAGGATCGCGGGGCTCGCCGCCGGCAGGCCGAAGGTCTCGAAGATGGTCGAGACCATGTAGTGGCGATCGGGCGTGTGGTTCGGGAGCTGGAAGCCCTCCGCCACGCTCCAGTAGCAGCGCGCGAGCGGCATCCAGAGGTACGGCACGAGCCGCGCGCGCAGCGTCCTCCACGCGGAGCCGTGGCCGGCGTCGCCCTCGCCGAAGAGGTGGAGGAGGCGGCTCTTCGCCTGCTGGGTGGGGAGCTGGTGGAGGATCTGCGGGAAGACGACGTCCTCGACGATCGCGCGGCAGACCTCGTCGCCGGCGATGCTGACGCCGTCCTGGAACAGCTTCTTGATCGAGAGCGAGGTGCCGGTGCCGGGCAGCTTGTCCTCGTACTCCGCGACCATGACGTCGGTCGTGCCGCCGCCGATGTCGACCGACGCGACGCGGAGCGTCTTCGTCTCGTGGCCGTAGACCGAGACCAGCTCCTCCATCGAGCCGGAGAAGGTGCCTTGCACCTCCTGGTAGACGAACACCATCTGCGCGGCGAGGGCCTCGTCGACGAAGAGGAACGGATCGAACTGTTGCGTCTGCGGGTTGTAGTTGGGGCGCAGCTCGGGGCGGATGTTGAGGACGTGGCACGCGAGGAGGACCGCGTTGCGGACGAGGACGTCGTAGACGCGCCGCTCCTCCTCGCGCATCGCGGACGGGTACGTGAGGACGAGGTGCTTGAGGACGCGCGGGTTGCCCTCCTTGCCCTGGTACATGCGGTACTCCGCGCCGTTGATCTGCGCGTAGGCCTGGCAGAGGATCTCGACGAGCGCGAACATCATCATCGCGCGCGGCGCGTAGCGCGGATCGGCGGGTGTCTGCGGTCCGTCCTCGCGGAGGAACGTGCCGCCGGACTCCTCGGGGAGGTACTTGAGGATCTTCCCGAAGACGGGGCGATGCTCGCCGCCTTGCCCCGGCGCGACCTGTCCGATCTTCGTCGCGAAGAACCAGCGCTCGTCGGTCAGCCGATCGTCCCAGAGGTAGCGCTTCGGCCCCGACAGCGTGCACTGGTAGCGGTGCGGCGTCTCGAGCGCGCGGTCGAGCGCCTCGCGGCCCATCCGCGCGACGCTCGGCCACTGGAACGACTCACCGGTCGCGACCGGGAACACGGTCTTGTCCCAGGGGGAGGGGAGGAACGTGATGCGCGAGTCGAAGGCCTCCTGGCTCGTCGCGAGCGGGTTGCCGAGGCTCCGCATCTCGAGCGGCACGCCGAAGACGCCCTCGCCGCGGCCCTCGACGAGGAGCGCGGTCGAGCGCGAGTTGCCGAGATCGAGGACGAGGGAGACGGGGATCGGCTGGCTCGCCTCGAGGCGCGAGAAGCGGATCTTGGGGAGCAGCGGCGAGAGCGTCTCGAGCAGCGCCGCGAGCTTGAAGACCGCCTTCTCCACCCCGGCGCGCTCGAGCCGCCGCACGAGCTCGCGCGTCTCGGCGTGCTCGAAGAACTGCCCGACCTCGTTCTTGTCGAGCGCGCGGAAGGGGCGGCCTTCGTCGTACGCGGCGTCGAGGTGGCGTCCTTGCGAGCCGTGCGCCTCGAGCGTGTCGATCGCGAGCACCGCGCGCGCGCCGCCGCCCGCGGTCGTTGCAAGATACACTTGAACCGCGAACGGGCAGGAGAGCTGGAACGGCACCGGGAGCCAGCGGCCGGCGAGCTCGGAGAGGTGGTCGACGGCGGAGATCTCGACGTCGGGCTCCTCTCCCGTCTGCGCGCGGCGCACGGAGATCGCGGCGGCGCTCGGCGCGGGGGCGGCCGCGCCGGCGGGTCGCATCACGATGAAGCTCGACACCACCGCGGGCAGGCCGCGAGGGAGGGCGACCTCGTGGAGGATGATCCCGGTATTGAAGAACAGCTCGAGGACGTCGATCGACGCGGCGCGCGACCCCGGCGTGTTCGGCACCTCGGCGGCCGAGGGGGCATCACCGTCCGACGAGCCCCCGAGCGAGACCTTCTTCTTCACCATGCGCAGACGCTCGCTAGCCTAAGGCGCGCGGCCGCGCTTGTCCCCCCCGACGCCCCGAGGTCCCCCGCGCGGTAGGACATCGGCCGACAGCACACACGATACGCGCCTCGCGCAAGTCTTCGATTTTCCAGGAGGTGCGCCGGCGCTCACGCCGTCGGCGCGGGATTGGGGACGGCGCTTGAAGAATTTTTCGCATGGCTGAGTCACACTCTTCCTCGAGCGCACGAAGCTGCCTCGTGCACGCCATGTCCCTGAATCCGTCGCCTGCCATCGGTCCTGATCTTCGCGCCGCGCTGCTCGCGATGGTGAAGAAGCGTGTGCCGGAGAGCGAGGCGGAGGACATCGTGCAGTCGACGTTGACGGACGCGTTCGCGTCGCCGCACGCGCCCGCCGACGCGGAGTCGTTCCGGCGCTGGATCTTCGGGGTCGCGAAGAACAAGGTGGTCGACTACCACCGCCGCGCGATCCGCGAGACGTTCGACATGCCGGAGGTCGCGGGCAAGCCCGCGCCGCACCAGGAGGCCGATCTCCTCCGCTGGGCGGAGAAGCACCTCCCGCCCGGCGACGACAACAAGGCCACGCTCGACTGGATGCTCCGCGAAGGCGAGGGCGAGAAGCTCGAGTCGATCGCGGAGACGGAGAACCTCCCCGCGCCGCGCGTGCGCCAGCGGGTCAGCCGTCTCCGCCGCCACCTGAAGTCGCACTGGCAGAAGGAGGTCGCGCTCCTCGCGACGCTCGGCGTCCTCATCACGGCCGTCGTCCTTTACCTGCGGTCGCAGGAGCCCGACCCCAACAACCCGATCGCGAAGGACGACGTCGCGCGCGCGGAGGAGATGCGCCACCAGGCGTTCGACCTCTGCAAGGCGTCGCAGTGGACGAGCTGCATCGAGAAGCTCGACGACGCGAAGCGCCTCGACCCCGCCGGCGACACGACCCCCGCCGTCCAGCAGGCGCGCGACGAGGCGAACAAGGCGATCACGCTCCCGCCGGTCCCCACGCCCGCCCCGACCCTCTCGGACGCCCCCGACGACCCCCTCCCGCTCCGCAAGGGCCCGACGAAGGAAATGAAGATGCCGTCCCCCGGCCCGACGTCCTCCGCCGCCCCGCCCCCCGGCCCGATGCCCGCCCCGGCTCCGGCTCCGGCTCCGGCAAGACCAAAGGGCAAGAGCAGCCTCGATTCCCCCAAGCCGCCGCCCGCCAAAGCCACCAGCATCGACAGCAACGACCCCAGAATGACGAAGTAACGACGGCACGTCGGCCCGCGTCACGGGCGCGGGCGCGGGCGCGCCCGCCTGCGCAGCAGCCTCGATTCCCCCAAGCCTCCGCCCGTGGCCGCTGCTCGGCAAGGACGCGTCGAGCGCGACTGCCCGGCTGGCTGTGTCGTGGCGGAATTTTTTTTTGGCGTGCACGACTCTCCAGCACGCTGCAACGCCTTCGGTATGCGGCGTCGCGAGGATCTGCCTTTTCGCTACGCATCACGCCCGCGTCCCAGCCAAGGCGCCATTTCCGAGTCCACCACCCCACCCCCCGGCTCGCTCCCGCCCCCGCGACGAACAAGCGCAACGCGAACCCCCCCACCTCGCGTGGTGCCCTCTCGTCCCGCCACCCGAGCACACCACGCGATCCGCACCGTCGCGGATCAAGCTCCCCGCCATCGCCCAACCCCCCGCGCGCGCACCCCGACGCCATCGCCCAACCCCCCGCGCGCGCACCCCGACGCCATTGCCCAACCGCCTCGCGCACGCCGACGCCATCGCCCAACCGCCCCTGCGCGCGGTCTCGCCTGCCTGTGCGCGGTCTCTCGTCCACCGTGGGAAGGAGGTGTCTTGCGCGCGCGGCGAGCATCCTCTCCGCCACGGCGAGGAGCGCCACGCCACTTCCCGCAGCAGCAGCGCCGAGCCCATCCTCTCCGTCACGGTGAGGAGCGACCCGTTGCGTATGGTTGTGGTGGGCTCGAGATGGCTCCGCGGACACGGGCGCGCCGCGGAGCAAAACCTACTGGCAAAACCCGGGGCCCCAGAAGCGGCCGCCCCAGCGGGCGCGAAGCGCCCCGAGCGCGAAGCGCGAGGGCCGTGTCTGGGGTGGGGTGTCGGGGCGAAGCCCCGACGTTGAACTCGCGCGAGCATGCTACAAATGAAGAGTGAGCTTTGCTTCGGTCGTGCGTGCGGCCGTGTCCGCGTTTTTCGTTGCTGGTGTCGTGGTCGCGTGCTCGTCCGATCCGGCGCCGGCTGCGCCGAAGTCCTTCTGCGACAACGCGAAGGCGGCGGCGACGAAATGCAAGGAGCCGCAGCCGTGCGATACGACGCTCACGACGGCGTGCGTCTCGCTCGAGAAGGCCGTCTCGCCCTCCGTCGTCGTCGCGACGAAGGACTGCCTCGAGTCGGGCGTCTGCGGCGCGCAGACCTGCCTCACCCGCGCGCGGAAGAGCGCGAAGCCGACCGACGCCCACGCGCGGCTCGCCGAGCGCTACTGCTCTCAGTGCGCGCCCGACGTGGCCGACTGCGCGGGGCAGTTCTACGTGCCGAAGAGCAACCTCCCCGGCGCGCTCGTGCTCCCGTTCGCGGACGCGGTCGTCGACGCCGTCGCGGACACCTGCACCGCGGAGGCCGGCGCGTGCCGCGGCTCGTTCGCGACGTGCGCGAACGACACGATCGTCGGCGCGCTCGCGACGGCCGCTCCCGACATCGGGCAATGCGCGGCGGAGGCGTTCCGGCGCGACGAAGAGGTGGTCACCCCCGGCGGCGGGGTGCAGATCTCCACCTGCACCGCCGAGAACTGCAAAGGTTGCTGCCGCGACGACAAGTGCCTCGAAGGCACGCAGGCCGAGGCCTGCGGCAAGACCGGCAGCTCGTGTCAAACCTGCAGCGCGGTGCAGCTATGCACGGAAGAGGGCCAGTGCCGCGAGCCGTGCGGGCCCAACAACTGCCGCGGCTGTTGCGACAACGGCAACTGCATCGCCGGCACGCAGACCGACAAGTGCGGCGGCGGCGGCGGTGAATGCACGAAGTGCAACGCCGAGAACCCCGACCTCGTGTGCTCCGATCAGAAGTGCATCGACGGCTCGTGCAAGGCGACGTGCCTCACCGGCTGCTGCACCGCGCAGGGTTGTCAGCCCGGCACGCTCGCGAACGCGTGCGGCACCGGCGCGAAGGCGTGCCTCGACTGCGGCTACGGCCGGACGTGCGGCGCGACGACGAAGGCGTGCGCCCTCGACCTCAACTCGCTCTGGGACTTCTACGTCTCGTTCACGGTGACGCCGAACCGAAAGAACGACGGCAGCGCGTGGGACCCGTTCGACGGCGCGCCCGACCCGTACTTGAAGGCGTTCTCGAGCATCGGCACCACCTCCCATACCGGGCAGACGCAGGTCCGGCCCGACTCCTACGTCTCCGTGTTCATCGAGACGCCGCTCAAGGGCGTCCCCGCGCGCGAGTTCCTCAACAACCTGTCGTTCGAGCTCGTCGACCAAGACCTCGACTTCGACGACACGATCGGCGGCTGCCGCATCCCCCTCACCGAGAAGCTCTTCGACGGCTCGCTCCAGTCGTACACCTGCCCGCAGACCCCAAGCAACGCGCCAGTCGAGATCTGGTACCGGATCAACCCGCATAGTTGACGTTTCTCAACGTCGGGGGCTTCGCCCCCGACACCCCCACCCCCGACACGGCCCTCGCGCTGCGCGCTCGGGGCGCTGCGCGCCCGCATTCGCGGCCGCTTCTGGGGCCCCAGGTTCAGTGTTCAACGTCGGGGGCTTCGCCCCCGACACCCACCCCCGACACGGCCCTCGCGCTGCGCGCTCGGGGCGCTGCGCGCCCGCTGTCGCGGCCGCTTCTGGGGCCCCGGGGTTCAAGCAACGTCGAGCGTGGGTCAGCGCTTCCTTTTGGTTGGGTTGGTCTTTTTGGGCTTTGGCTCGTCGTCGATGGGGGCGACTTGCCAGCCGAACATCCAGGCTGCGGTCGTTGCGTTTGCGCGGGTGAGGACCGACTTGGCGGTCGTCGAGAAGTAGCCGGCTGCTACGAGGGTCGTGACGAGGTCCTGGGTCGCGACGCCCATGCGCCGGGCGAGCTCTGGCACCGTGATCGTCTCGCCGACCGGAACCGTGCGTGCGGAGGTGGGCTCGCTCTCCGGCGGGGGCGCGGCCTTCACCGACGGCGGCGCTGGCTCTTCGTCGGCGGTCAGGATCTCCTCGAGACGGCGGAGCTCGTCGCCGCGGAGGGAGGCGAGCGCGCGCGCGACGTTCACGGAGGAGGGCGGCCCGTCGTCGTCGTCGTCGGGCGCGACGTGCAGCATCGCGGGCGCCGGCGCGGCGAGCTGCGCGACCTCGTAGACGCGGCGCCGGACGACGACGGTCGGCCGCACGCGGTTCAAGACTGTGCTGAGCGCCGTGAGATCGTTGTCGGCGTCAGGGGGCTGGTCGCTCATGGATCGTGCACCGCCTTCAAAAGGTGTTCCACGCCCGGAGATCGCCGGTCGTCCTCGATGACCCCAAGCGCGGGAGGAAATAGACGAAGGCCGCGCCGAGGAGCGCCGTCACGCCCGCGCCGAGCGCGACGTGCGACACGAGGATCTTTCGGTCGACCGTGTCGACCTGGTCGCCGCCGCACCGCGGCGCGCAGTCCGTGCGGAGCGCGTCGAGATCGCTCTTCGCCGAGAGATGGTAAGCGAAGAACGTCGCGACCCCGGCGACCCCCACCGCCCCGAGGACGATCGGCGCGACGAGCGACGGCGCGCTCGGAGCCGGCGTCACGGTCGTGGTCGCCGTCGTCTGCTGCGCCTGCGGCGGCGGCGGCGCGGGGAAGCGGACGTTCACCGCCACCGCCTTCGCGCCCTCCTTGACGGTGACGTCCTGCGTGACGGCCGGCGCGCCGCACTGCGCGACCTCGAGCTTGTGCGTCCCGGGGTTCAAGGACAACGGGTGGCCGTCGAGGGACGTCGCGACCGGCTTGCCGTCGACCTTCAGCGCGACGTCCGCGATCGCGCGACCGGTGTGGTCCTCGGCGCCGACGACGACGGTCGGCAGACGCTGCTCGATCTCGGCGAGCCACTGCCGGCAGTCGCTCTCGACGAGCTTGGGGCAGTCCGACGCGCACGCGCGGAGCTGCGCCTGCGCCTCGACGAGCTTGCCCATCTTGCGGAGGAGCTGTCCGGACTCGGCCGCGGCGGCGCACTCGCGGTCGCCCGCGCGCGCGGCCGACGAGACGGTGAGGAGCGCCGCGGCGACGAAGAGGGTGGGGCGTTTCATCGCGCGATCCGCTGGATGATCGACGTCGAGCTGACGGAGCTCGCGACGTAGATGGCGTCCTTGGTGAGGATGAGCGTGCTCCCGTACCCGGGGAGGAGGATCTCGTCGGGCGCCCCCGCGCACCCCGTGATGGGGCACGAGAAGACGGTGTAGAGATCGTATCCGTCGAGCCAGTAGACGCGGGCCTCGTCCGCGGCGATGGCGGACGGGTTCCCGAACCGCAACGGGGAGAAGAAGGCATACTCGCCGCTGGCCTTCGCCAGCTTCCCGATCACGCCGCCGGCGAGGAAGATGGAGCTGGCGTTGGCGGTGGCGTTGTAGAAGTAGAGGCTCTCCGGGGTCAGGAGCTTCGTCGGGGTGGCGCCGCAGCCCGCCGCCGCGCAGCGGAAGACGCCGCGTCCGACGACGGAGGACCCGGTGGCGGGGGGAGTCGCCGCGATGCTGTCGCCCGCGCACGTCGCGTAGACGTTGGGACCGTCGAGGACGAAGTCGGTCGTGCTGTGAGCCACGTCCATGACGTCGCTCGCCTCGTCGGAGCCGTCGATCGGGACGCGCCGCAGCTTGCCCGGGACGACCTCCTGCGCGCTGACCCTCCGCGACGCGATCGCGTAGTAGGCGTAGCGCCCGTCGACCCGGACCTTCCCCACGTTGAGCAGCTCTCCCGTCGCGAGCGACGTCGCCTCGCCGTTCCCGCTCCGCGGGACGCGGAAGACGGCGCCGTCCGACGCCGCGACGCTCGTGTACGTGCGCGTGAAGTAGACGTGCGTCGCGTCGACGGCGAGCGATCCCGGGCTCCGCGTGAGCCCGGTCGCGAGATCGCGGATCCCCGCGCCCTCGGTGCTCATGCGCACGATCGAGTAGGTCGGGTTCGTGTACAGCGAGACGTAGAGGTCGTCGCCGTCGACGGCGAGGCCGCTGAACGAGCCTTGCAGCGTCGCGATCGTGCGCGGTTGGCACACGCCTCCGCGGCACGCGCCGCCGGCGCACGAACGCCCGCACGCCCCGCAGTGGTTCGTGTCGTTGTCGAGCGAGACCTCGCAGCCGGTCTCGGCCTTGCCGTCGCAGTCGGCGAAGGCGGTGTTGCACGCGATCTCGCAGGCGCCGCCGTTGCAGACGCCGTACGCGTTCACGCGGTTCGGGCAGACCCGACCGCACGCTCCGCAGTTGCCGATGTCGCTCTGGAGATCGGCCGCGCACGTGGCTCCGCTCGCGTCGTCCGTTGGGACCGTTCCGCCGGCGTCGACGCCGCCGCCGGTCTCCGCCGCGCCGCCGTCGCGCGCGCCGTCGACGCCGCCGGAGAGCTCCGCCGACGACAGGCACGCGCTCGCCGCCCCCGCCGCCACGAGCACCGCGCCGAGCCTCCGCATGAAGGCCAGGGTAGCGCGAGGCCCGACGCGGTCGAGAGATTCTCGAAAGGGGCCGTTCAAGCACGTCATTGCGGTCGGCGGCGTTTTGGAGGCAATCTTCCTCGCTCGTGGGAGCTCTTTCTTCACCTCGCGATGAAGGAAATGACCGCCAGCGGCCAATCGTGCGCGTGCATGCGCCTGCTGCGTTCGCCACGGGCCTGGCCCTCTTGCTGTTCACCCCCTCCGCACACGCCGACGAGCCGCCCGACGAACCACCGCCCGCCGAGCCGCCGCCCGAGCCGCCGCCCGCGGTCCGTCCGCCCGACGATCCGCGGCGCGACACCGACGTCACGCCGGCCCCGACGAAGCCTCCGACGCGCGCGAAGGGGAAGTTCGCCGTCGATCCGATCGCCGACTCCGGGGTCCTCGCGCTGGGCGTCGCCTTCGGCGTCCTCTCGTCGGCGATCCTCGGGACGGACGAGGTGAGACCGCAGCAGATCAGCCTGCGCTTCACGACGCAGGACCTCCTCTGGATCGATCGCGGCGCGCTGTGGCAGCGGGTCGACGACAACGCCGCGCTCTACTCCGACATCGCCATCGGCGCGATGGCCGGCTACGCCCTCTTCGACAGCATCCTCGACGGCTTCCGCGACGGCGCGTCCGCGACGCTGACCGACATCACGATGTACCTCGAGGCCGCGACCATCACGCTCGGCGTCACGAACCTCTCCAAGATCGCCTTCCGCCGCCCGCGCCCCAAGGCCTATATCGCGCGCGCCGACTTCATCGGCGCCGGCGGCGACTACGAGACGTACGAGAACTCCGTCACCGACAGCGCGCTCTCGTTCTTCTCCGGCCACTCCGCCGAAGCGGCGGCGCTCACCGCCACCGCGACGTACATCGCGTTCCAGCGCTCGCCGGGCACGCTCAAGCCGTGGCTCACGCTCGCGGGCGGCACCGCGCTCACCTCCTTCATCGCCTACTCGCGCGTCCGGAGCGCCTCCCACTTCCCGACCGACGTCATGGCCGGCGCGCTCGCGGGCACCGCCATCGGCGCGCTCATCGTCCATCTCCACCGCGCCGACTCCCCGCACGAGCGCCCGATCTGGATCGGCGCGTTTCCGGCGCGCGACGGCGGCACCGTCAGCGTCGGAGGGCGGTTCTGATCATGAAGCCTCTTCGCGTCCTCTTCCCGCTCGCCGCCGCCGTCCTCCTCGTGTTCGCGTGCGTCGACGACGACGACGGTCGCGAGGCCTGCGACGCGCTCGCCTCCAAGTGCCTCCCCGTCACCGGCCGGGCGAAGTGCGACTACCAGGCCATCAACGCGCATCCGAGCGCCAGCATCATCGAGGACTGCGTGCAAGCCGCCCCCGACTGCGACGCCGCCACCGCGTGCCTGGCGCCGGTCCAGCAGTAGCGCCCGCGCTCGTCATCGCGACGACGAGCGCGGAGCAGGCCTGCGCGTGTCAGCGCGGGCCGCGGTCGCCGCCGCCGCCGCCGCGGGGGCCGCGATCGCGACCGCCGCCACCACCGCCGCCGCGGGGACCGCGATCGCGCGGGCCGCGATCGCCGCGCGAGGGCGGCGGGCCCGCCTCACGCGAGGCCATCATGCGCGCCTTCGCGCGCTCGCCCTCTTCGCCCTCGGGGAGCGGGAGGAGCTCGCGGCGCGAGAGGCGGATCTTGCCGTCGCGGCCGACCTCGATGACCTTCACCTCGACCTCGTCGCCCTCCTTCATCACGTCGGTGACGCGCTCGACGCGCGTGTGCGCCATCTCGCTGACGTGGAGGAGGCCGTCGGTGCCGGGGAAGATCTCGATGAAGGCGCCGAAGTCCGTGATGCGCTGGACCGCGCCCTTGTACGTCGCGCCGACCTCGGGCTCCGCGGTGAGGCCCTTGATGATGTCGATCGCCTTCTTCACCGCGTCGCTGTCCGACGACGCGATGTTCACGGTGCCGTCGTCCTCGACGTCGATCGCGACGCCGGTCTGGTCGACGATGCCCTTGATGGTCTTGCCGCCCGGGCCGATGATGATGCGGATCTGGTCGGGCTTGACCTTGAGCGTCGTGATGCGCGGCGCGTACTGCGAGAGGTCCGCGCGCGGCTGGGAGAGCACCTCGTTCATCTTGCCGAGGATGTGGAGGCGGCCCTCGCGCGCCTGATCGAGCGCCTGGCTCAGGATCGCGCGGTTCAAGCCCGCGATCTTGATGTCCATCTGGATCGCGGTGACGCCGTTCGCGGTGCCGCAGACCTTGAAGTCCATGTCGCCGAGGTGATCTTCGTCGCCGAGGATGTCGGAGAGGATGATGTAGCGCGTCGACGCCTGGTCGACGGGGCCGTCGGTGACGAGGCCCATCGCGATGCCGGCGACCGGCGCCTTGATCGGGACGCCGGCGTCCATGAGCGAGAGCGAGCCGCCGCAGACCGCCGCCATCGACGACGAGCCGTTCGACTCGAGCGTCTCGGACACGATGCGGATCGTGTACGGGAACTTCTCCTGCTCCGGGATCATGCGGAGGAGCGCGCGCTCGGCGAGGGCGCCGTGGCCGATCTCGCGCCGGCCGGGGCCGCGCATCGGCTTCGTCTCGCCGGTCGAGAACGGCGGGAAGTTGTAGTGGAGGAGGAAGCGCTTCCAGCGCTCGCCGGTGAGCGCGTCGATCTTCTGCTCGTCGCTCGAGGTGCCGAGCGTCGTCGTCACGATCGCCTGCGTCTCGCCGCGCTGGAAGAGCGAGGAGCCGTGGACGCGCGGGAGGATCGACGCCTCGATCATGATGTTGCGGATCGTCTTGCCGTCGCGGCCGTCGATGCGCTTCTTCTCGCGGAGCATGTAGTCGCGGACGACGTGGTACTTCCGCTCCTCGAACTCGCCCTTGATGAGCTTCTCGTGGAGGGCGAAGGTCTCGGCGCCGAGGTCGGCCGTGAGCGTCGCGACCATCGCGTCCTTCGCCGCCTTGTAGCCGTCGTAGCGCTTCTTCTTCTCCTTGATGAGGGAGCTCTCGATGATCTTCGCGTCGACGATCGAGGGGATCTTCTTCGCGATGTCCTCCGGGAGCTTCTTCGGCTCGAACACCTTCTTCGGCTTGCCGACGGCGGCGCGGAGCTTCTCGATGAGCTCGAGGATCGGCTGCGCCGCCTTGTGCGCGAACATCAGCGCGTCGATGACGTCGGACTCCTGCGCCTCGGCCGCGCCGCCCTCGACCATCGTGATCGCGTCCTTCGTGCACGCGACGACGAGGTCGATGTCCGCCGCCTGCTGCTGCTCCAGCACCGGGAACGCGATGAGCTCGCCGTTCACGCGCGCGACGCGGACGCCGACGAGCGGCCCGTCCCACGGGAGATCGGAGATGTGGAGCGCCGCGCTCGCGCCGGTCACGGCGAGCACGTCGGTCGGGTTGATCTTGTCGGAGGAGAGGACCGTCGCGATGACCTGCGTGTCGCCCTTGTACCCTTCGGGGAAGAGCGGGCGGCAGGGGCGGTCCATGAGGCGGCAGACGAGGATCTCCTCGTCGCGCTGGCGCGCCTCGCGCTTGAAGAAGCCGCCCGGGATCTTGCCGGCGGCGTAGGTCTTCTCGACGTACTCGCAGGTGAGGGGGAAGAAATCGATGCCGGGGCGCTCGTCGCCGCCGACGGCGGTGACGAGGACGACGCTCTCGCCGTAGGTGACGAGGACGGACCCGTGGGCCTGCTTGGCGAGACGGCCCGTCTCGAAGGTCATCGGCTTGCCGTTGACCATCACGGACTCACGAACGATCGACATGTGCTTGAGCGCTCCTTCGGCGCGTTGCGAGCCGTCTTCGTTCCTCGGTTCATGAGCGCCTCCGCGGAGATGCGCATGAATCGAAGAGTGAAGACCGGCTGCGGAAAGACTGCGGTTGTCAAAGACGAAGGGGATGCCCCATCAGGAGCATCCCCTTCGGTGAATCACTTGCGGAGGTTGAGCGCTGCGACGGTCTTGCGGTACCGGTCGAGGCTCGACTTCTTGAGGTAGTTCAAGAGGCGGCGGCGCTTCGAGACCATCTTGAGGAGGCCACGACGCGAGTGGTGGTCCTTCGTGTGGGTCTTGAAGTGCTCCGTGAGGTACGCGATGCGCTCGGTGAGGAGGGCGATCTGGACCTCGGGCGAGCCCGTGTCGGACTCGTGGGTGCGGAACTTCCCGACGAGCTCCGCTTTCTTTTCGGTGTGAAGAGGCATGATGTTTCCGGATGAAGGGCGTCCTGCAGTCGCTATGGACCGCATGGGGCCGCGATGTAGGCGCGCAGTATAGGCCGGGGATTTCCCCCGTCAACAAGGCCCTTCCTGGGATACGCTGGATGGTCTCCATGGCCGCCAACGCCAAGCAGGGGGAGGTGAGCGGCACGGGCGATACGGAGCGCCCACCGGCCTTCGCGGTGCCGGCCTTCTCGGAGCCCACGAGCGTCGGGGTCGGGCAGCTCCCGGCCGCGCAGCTCACCCGAAAATGCGCCTCGTGCGGCGAGCTCTACCCCGCCGACTTCATGGTCTGCCCGCGCGACGCGACCCCGCTCGCGGACCAGGCGGCGGAGGGCGCCCCCGACCCGATGCTGGGGAAGGTCATCGGCGAGACGTACGTCATCGTCCGCGTCGTCGGCGAGGGCGGCATGGGCCGCGTCTACGAGGCGCGGCACCTCCGCTTGAAGGAGCGGCGCTTCGCGGTGAAGTGCCTCCACGCCGACCTCGCCAAGAACGCGGAGATGTCCGCGCGCTTCCTCCGCGAGGCGGAGAGCGCGAGCTCGATCAAGCACCCCAACGTCGTCGACGTGTTCGACGTGCACCACCTCGAAGGCGGCACGCCCTACCTCGTCGGCGAGTTCCTCGAAGGCGAGGAGCTCGCCGACTACGTGAAGCGAAGAGGCCCCCTCGAGCCGCGGATGGCGACGAAGGTGACGCGTCAGGTCGCGAGCGCGCTCGCCGCCGCGCACGAGCGCGGGATCATCCACCGCGACATGAAGCCGGAGAACGTCTTCGTCCTCGCGTCGTCGATCGCGGCGGTGGAGCGCGGCGACGCGCGCTCGCTACAGGTCAAGGTCCTCGACTTCGGCATCAGCAAGGCGGGGAGCAAGGACACGTCGCAGCTCACGCGCACCGGAATGATCATGGGCACGCCGAGCTACATGGCGCCGGAGCAGGCCCGCGGGCGGGCGGTCGATCCACGCGCCGACGTCTACTCCGTGGGCGCGTGCCTCTACTTCATGGTGACGGGGCAGCGCCCGTTCGACGCCGACGACCCGACGGCCACGATCTCGATGGTGCTGACCGAGGATCCGAAGCGCCCGCGCGAGATCGACGCGCGCATCCCGGAGGGGCTCGAGCTCATCATCCAGCGCGCGATGGCGAAGGACGCGAGCGAGCGCTATGGGACGATGCTCGAGCTCGAGGCCGCGCTCGCCGGCTTCGGCTCGCACGCGCGCGCGAGCCTCCCGCACGTCCCGTCGGTGCGGTCGCTCGTGGCGGCGCCGGCCTCCGAGCCGAACCTGCCCGCCACCGCGTTCGACGTCGCGCGCGCGGTGCTCGGCAGCGACTCGCTCCCGCCGCCCGCGCCCGAGGCGGCGAAGCTCGCGCGCGCCGCGCGCCCCACCATCGTCGTCGCGAGCGTCGTGGTCGGCGCGTGGCTCGTCGGCGCCACCGTCGCCGCGCTCGCGGGCCTCGTGCGCGTGCTGCACGACGGCGAGATCACGATCACGGAGGCGGTGCTCCTCGTCGTCGGCTGCCTCTTCGCCGCCGCGACGCCGGCCGCGCTCTACGTGATGCACCTCCGCAAGGTCATCTGGCCGAACAGCGTGAAGGCGCTCCAGCTCGCGCTCGATCTCAAGCGCGTCGCGGTCGCGATCCTCGCCGCGTACGGCGCGCTCGCCGTCCTCGGCCGCATCGTCCACACCGTCCTCTTCCGCAGCTCGCGCGGCCTCGCGAGCGGGTTCTGGGACATGTTCCTGTTCGTCGTCCCGTTCGCGATCGCGGGCGCGATCGGCGGGTTCGCCCCGTTCCTCCGCAACCGGCGCAAGCGCCGCCGCAGCGAAGGCTGACACGTGCGCTGCGCGGTCTGCACGGGAGAGCTCCCCGCCGGCTTCCCCGGCGGCGACGTCACCTGCACCTTCTGCGGATCGGTCGCGACGCTCCCGACGCGCTCGGCGCCGCCGGCCGCGAGCGGGCCCTACCGCGGCGGCAGCGCCGCGCCCGCGCGCGAGCCCGACGACGTACCGTGCCCGTTCTGCGGGAACCTCGTCCTCGCCCTCGCGCGCGAGTGCCCGCACTGTCAGGTGCGCCTCGAGAGCGTGCGCTGCGGCCGCTGCTGGACGCTGCAGCAGCCGGGCTCGTTCACGTGCTGGCGCTGCGGCCGCGGCCTCGAGCTCGAGCCGCTCCTCGACGCGACGAACGCGCCGTGCCCGCGCTGCAACACCCCGCTCGACGCGGCGCAAGGCGGCGCGGTGGACGACGTCCGCGTCCACGAGTGCGCGCGCTGCGGCGGCGCGTTCGTCCCGCGCGAGGTGCTCGCCGAGATGTTGACGCGCGCCGAGCTCGAGGGCCCGTTCCGCGAGCCCGACAAGCGCGCGGTCACGCCGCTCGACGAGGTCCGCTACATCTCGTGCCCGCTCTGCCGCTCGTCGATGAACCGCCTGAACTTCGGCCGCGTCTCGGGCGTCATCGTCGACGTGTGCAAGCCGCACGGCACGTGGTTCGACGGCGGCGAGCTCACGCGCGTCCTCGCGTTCGCGGCGGCGGGCGGCCTCGCGAAGACGCGCGCGCGCGAGGAGGCGGAGAAGAAGACGCAGAAGAAGGAGCAGGCGCGCGTGCACGCCGAGCTCGCGCAGCTCCGCGGCTCGAACGACGCGAACGAGCGCCTCGACGAGTGGCGCTCGCTCTTGCAGGATCTCTTCTTCTGGTGAGCGCGCTCAGAAGCGCGCCTGCACCGCGACGGCGGCGCCGACGCGGTTCGGGCTCTGGAAGACGCGGAGCGACGCGCTGCCTTCGGAGGGGTCGCGGACGACGAGCGTGCCGTTGTTGTCGCGGACGAACTGGAGCCAGCCGACGAGCGCGAACATCTCGGACATGTCCCAGCGCACCGAGACGCGGGCCTGCAGGATCGGCGTGCGCTCCTTGTTGTAGGGGAGGATCGACTGGTCGCCCTGCTGGCGGACGATGATCACGCGCTGGGCGGGGACGCCGCCGTCGGTGAACTCGCTGCGGAACGTCGACGGGAGCTGGACGCCGCCGCCGATGCCGGGCGTGAGGTGCGCGGACGGGATGTGGTAGTCGGTCGCGATCGCGCCGAAGAGCTCCGGATCCGTCTTCGAGCTCGCCGGGAGCGTGTTGAACGGGATGAAGCCCGGGACGTTGCGGACGACGAAGTTCAGGTTGCGGTAGATGCCGGTCGCGCTGAAGCGGAGGTAGCCCGCGCGCACGGTGCCCTGGATCGCGCCGCCCATCGCGGTCTGATCGCGCGTGACGCCGGCGGTGTCGAAGTCCTTGAGCTGCTGGCGGAGCACGTCGAGCTCGCCGCTTACGTTCCACGCGAACTGGTTCGCGTCGTACTTCTCCGGCTTGAAGAGGATGAGCGGCTTCGCGGGATCGTTGCGGTAGAGGAGGAAGTCGATCGACTGCGGCACCGGCATGTTCTGGTGCACGAGCACGCGACCCGAGCCGCCGTAGGTGTAGACCGACTTGCCGCGGACGTCCTCGAGGTCGAACTTGCCTTGCTGGAAGAAGCCCGCGCCGACGTCGAAGCGCAACGTCTCGAGCGGGTCGACGCCGGCGCCGGCCATGAAGCCGTAGTTCGTCTCGCCGACGCGCACCGCCTCGACCTCGCTCCCGCCGCCGGGGTTCAGGACCTGCTGCGGCTGGATGATGGTCGCGGTCTTGAAGCCGCCGTAGACGTAGAACTTCTCGTGGTCGTACTGGATCTTCGCGCCGGGCGCCGAGCCCTGGAGGCGCGGGAAGATCGACTGGTTGATGTACGCCGCGGTGCCGCCCCACGACAGGTCGTAGAGGTAGCCGAGGCGCATGCGGTCCGTGTCGAGCGGGAAGAACGTGAGGCCGAGGCCGGTCTTCCCCTCGTTGCCGCCGGTCGCGTAGAAGAGGCGGAGGTACGAGCCCGAGTCGTAGATCGCGGCGTTCAGGTTGCCGGTGTTCGCGGCGAGCTGCGCGAGGTCGAAGCGCATGACGAGCGCCGCCTCGGTCGTGAGCCCCTCGATGAAGCCGGGGAGCTTCTTGTACATGACGAGGTGGGTGAGGTTCTCGCGGCCCGCGAAGCGCGAGTTCAGGTTGTCGAAGAAGAGACGGTACTGCGGGCGCTCGCCGACGCTGAACGTGGGGGAGAGCGGCACGAGCTCGCCGGTCTTGTGGAGGAAGTCGTCGTCGCCGAACGTCCAGGTGAGGCGCGTATCCATGAAGCCGCGCCCCTCGGCCGCGCCGGGAGGAGGCGTGCCCGCCGCGCGCGCGCCGGCGGTGCCGGACACGTCCACCGTCGACGTCGACTGCGAGCCGACCGCGCCCTCCTTCGGATCGAGCCCGCCCTGCGACGTGGCCCCCTGCGTCGCCCCCGCCGCGCTCGTGTCCGCCGCGGCCGGAGCCGTCCCCGGCGCGGGCGTCGACGGCGAGACCGTGGTCTTGTCGTCTTTCTCCTTTTCCTTGTCCTTCTCTCGCTCCCTCCTCTGCGCCGAAGCAGACGAAGAGAGGAGCAGCGCGGCGGCGAGGATGCCGAAGACGATCGGCGAGCGAGAGATCATTGCGGGTTTTCGTCGAGGTCGGTACGCGGAGCCACGCACGCCTTGTCCATGGGAAGTGGAGAAGCATTGACGTCGGTGACGATGTCGTCGGGACACCGGGCCTCGATCGTGTACTGCGAGCCACCGGAGAAGAACGTCATCGTGCCGGTGAACGACTTGATCGTCTGCCCCTTGCGCTCGAGCGGCTTGAACTCGGTCGACACGGTCGCGTCGGCCTGGATCGCGCCGGCTTGGCCAGTCGCGGTGTTGCGGAGGTAGAAGCGGAAGGTGCTGCGAGACGCGAAATTCGAGTATTCCGTGCAATCCGGATCGACCGCGCACTGGGTCGAGCAGATGCCTTCCTCGTTTCCGGCCGTGAAGTCGATGAGGCCGTTGTTGTCGAAGTCGCAGTTCGAAGCGTCGGGCGTGAACGCATAGAGCTTCGTCTGCTCGCTCTTCTCCGGCTTCCCGGCGCCGAACTTCGAGGTGATCTTGACCTCGACGTTCCGGGCGGGATCCGTGATCACGCGCACCAGCCCGCCGACGTTCGGGGGCAGGTCCGCGCCGACGTCGACCCTACCGTCGTTGTTGGTGTCGGCGAGGACGCCGCCGGGATCCAGGACGAACGGCTCGGGGACGAGGCAGGTCCGGAGCTCGGGGTTCCAGGCCTCGAGCGTCCACGTCGGGTAGCCGATCTGCGTCTGGCCGAAGAACTCCGCCGCGGTGCCGTTGAACGTCTTCAGGCGATCGCACACGCGCATGCGCGGCGGCGCGTTGAAGTTGAACGCGAAGATGCTGTTGTAGCCGCCGCGCCCGTCCTTCGTGTCGGTGACGAAGAAGCCGTCGGACGCGATGCGCGTGACGACGAGGTCGAAGTCGAAGCGCTGCGAGCCGTCCTCGCGCTCGTGGAGGCCGGTGTCGATGAGGAGCTGCTCGCGCGGGTAGGGGGACTTGCCGGTGCCGCGACAGACGCCTTCGGCGTCGCAGAGGAGGCCGCGGAGGTCCGCGATGCGAGGGAGCGCGTAGTAGATCGGCTGCGTCGCGCCGGTGGAGTACGAGCCGGGCTCCTCGGTGTTGTCGTTCGCGAAGGCGCAGCCCTCGTCGGCGGGGAAGTCGACGCGGCCGTCGCCGTCGTTGTCGATCCCGTCCGCGCACGCCGGCGGCGGCTTGCTGACCGGATCGGCCGGCGCGTACCCCTGGTCCTCGGCGAGGATGAACGTGGCGCCGAACGCGTTCGTGACGCGGATCTCGACCTCGGGCGACTCGCCGTTCGTGAGCTTCAGGTTGCGGCCCTCGGCGTCGGGCGAGTCGATCGGATCGATCGCGCCGGGCTTCGACGACATGCGGACGTAGCCGTTGTAGCTCGTGTCGACGTTGCCGCGCGCGTCGAGCGCGCGGACCTTCACCTTGAAGCCCTCCGGCACGTTGACCTTGAGCGGCCGCGGCCGGAGGCGCGTCCCGGCGACCTCGTCCGCGTCGATCAGCTCCACCGTGAGCTGCGGGCCGCCGCGCGGGGTCGGAAAGCCGGCGTCGCCGCAGGCCCCCGCCCCCGCGAGCGCGAGGAAGGCGGCGGCGACGACGCCGGACCGGATCTTCCCGCGACCGCTCATCGCCCGATCATCTCCACGCGGCCGTCGCTGAGCGACCCGAGCGAGGCGTCGATGCACGAGAGGATCTTGCACTCCTCGCCGCCGAGCGCGCACGCGTTGAGCGGCGTCTTGCAGGCCTCGACGCGCTCGGCGGGGAGGCCGCGGCAGCGCTGGAGGTGGAAGTCCGCGGCGGACTGGCGGCAGTCGCGCTTCACGCAACGGCCGTTGCCGGAGTCGCAGGTCCCTTCCGTCACGCACAGCCCCGCGTCGTCCTGCTTCGAGTGGCCGGTGCAGGCGCAGACGAAGGTGGGGTCCTCGCAATCGGCGTCGGCCGAGCACGACTTGAGCCCGTCGGCGGTGCCGTTGGCGGCGTCATAACCGCACGGCCTCCCGGCGCGGAGGTAGTCGATGAGCGCGTCGCGCTGCTGGATCTTCGTGTCGAACTGGGTCGTGTTGCGCTGGAGGACGCGGAAGCCCGAGCCGCCCTGCGCGAGGTAGATGCTCGTCGCGAGCTCGTAGAGGTTCGTCGGCTTGATGTTCGCGAGGCAGAGGCCGTTCACCTTGCCTTCGCCGCGCGCGCACGAGCCGGGGAGCGGCTTCGACGGATCGTCGGAGCACTGCGCGTCGCTCTGGCAGATCGTGTTCGTCGTGCCGATGTAGACCTGCTCCGCGCACGCCGGGATCTCGCACTGCCCCGCCTCGGTGTCGCACGTCGAGCCCTTGAGGCGGATCGGGCAGGGGTCCTCCTCGCCCTTCTGGCAGCGGACGACGCACCGGCCCTTCGCGACGTCGCAGGCGTCGCGGCCCGCCGCGACGCACGGTCCGTCGTCGGTGCAGGGGATCTCGAGGCGCTGGCAGCCGGTGCAGTTGAGGCGAACGCGCGCGCCCGCGATCTGGACCTGCGAGGTGCAGCCGCGCTGCGCCGAGCGTCGCGCCGAGAAGTCGAAGAGCTCCTGCACCTCGGTGCCGGAGAGCTGCATCTTCGCGATCGAGTTGTCGAACGGGAAGATGTTGTACATCTGCTCGAGGCTCGTCACGCCCGGGTTCATGTCGGCGCGGATGCCGGTCGTGTTCGTCATCGAGAAGTCGGTCTGGATGCCGAGGCGGAGCCAGATCGACGTGCCGACGACGTTGCCGAGCGGGGAGTCGCCGCCGTTGGTCGAGGAGCGGCGCGAGCCGGAGGGGCTGTAGCCGACGAGGATGTCGAGGTCGGCCGCGACGTCGAGGACGCGCTGGTACGGCACCAGCATGTCGTGGATGACGGGGTCCTCCGGGATCGTCGCGTCGATCGGGAAGACCTGGAACTTGAGCTGCTGGATCTCGAACCCGTTGATCGGGTCGTAGTCCGGCTTCCCGTCGCCGTCGGCGTCGTATTCCCCCGTCGGCGAGCCGCGCACCGGATCGTTCGTGAGGACGACGTCCATGCGGCCGACGTACTTTGCGAACGCGCCCGAGGCCGCGAGGACGACGCGGCGCGGCTTGCACGGCCGCTTGAAGGCCCAAGGATGGTTGACCGGATCGAGGTCGCCGGCGGGCCCCGCGAGCGCGGGGTCGGCGTCGTCGGGCGGCGTGAACGCAGGGTCGATCTTCTGGTTCGGATCGATCGTCCAGACGAAGCCGGGGTTGTTCTCGTCGGAGGAGCAGTCCCGGATCTCCTGCGGCGGGTTGACGACCGTGTGGTTGTGCCCGCTCATGATGAAGTCGAGGCCGGTCGTGTTGCGGATCGCCTTCTGGTCGACGTCGTGACCCATGTGCGAGACGCCGCCGATGAGGTCGACGTACGGCCGGAGGAGGTCCAGGTAGAACTGGACCATCTCCACCGTGTTGAGCGGGGTGACGCCGATGCGGTTCGGCTGATCGAACAGCGACGAGAGCGTCGACAGGTTCGCCATCCCGATGACCGCGATCTTCAGCCCGCCCTGGTTGATGATCGAGAACGGGGTCGCGACGGTGCCGACGCGCGCGTTCGTCGAGGCCGCGCCCTCGTTCGAGGTGTTGTCGAACTTGTAGTTCGCGCTGACGAGGTTGAAGTTCGCCCAGCGGCTGAACTGGCGCGCGACGTTCTGCGCGCCGGCGTCGAACTCGTGGTTGCCGATCACCATCGCGTCGACGCCGAAGGCGCTCATGACGCGGACCTCCGGCTCGCCGTAGAAGTAGTTGAAGATCGGGGCGCCCTGGAAGATGTCGCCCGAGTCGACGTGGATGACGCGGTTCGACCGCGCGCGCTCCCGCTGCAGGACGTAGGACATCCGCGCGACGCCGCCGATGTTCGCGACGGTGTTGATCTCCCCGAGGCCGAGCTGCGCGTCGACCTGCGTGATGAGCTGGTCGTACGGGAAGAGGCGCGAGTGGATGTCCGACGTGTGGAGGATCGTCAGGCTGACGTCGCACGGCTTCGTCGGATCGGGGCAGGGGTGGCTCGCCCCCTCTCCCGACACGGACGAGCAGGCCTGTTGCGTCCCGGCGAGGGTGCCGGTCGCAAGGATCGTGAGAGCAGCTGCGGTGATGCGCGCGAGCAGACCCATGTGAAGCGGCGGGACACTACCATGAATCCGCCGCCGCAGGCGTCTCGCGTCCGTCTGCGGCCCAGGGATGTCGCACCACCTCCACCGGCGAGACACGCGCGCGTCGCGCGAATCGCGAGCCGGAAGGCGCCGCTCCTGCGGATGACGCTGGACGTGCGGAGCGGAAAGTACGAAAAAACCGAGCGCGGGCTCTCGCGGCCTCGTCCGAAATAGAACGATGAAGATCTTCGTGACCGGTGGATCGGGGTTCGTCGGCGGGCACCTCATCGAGGCGCTCGCGAAGAAGCACGTCGTGCGGGCGCTCGCGCGGAGCGAGGAGTCGGCGAAGAAGGTCGTGGGCTACGGCGCGTTCGCGGCGCGGGCCGATCTCGACTCGCTCGGCGCGGCCGACCTCGAGGGCTGCGAGGCGGTGGTGCACTGCGCCGCGCGCGCGGAGGAGTGGGGGACGCGCGCCGAGTTCTGGAGCGCGAACGTGGACGGGACGAGGCGCGTCCTCGCCGCGGCGAAGAACGCGCGCGTCCGTCGCTTCGTCCACATCGGGACCGAGGCGGCGTTCTTCGACGGCCGCGACCTCGTCGACGTCGACGAGACGGTGCCGTACCCGAAGAAGCACAAGTACCTCTACTCCGAGACGAAGGCGGAGGCCGAGCGCCTCGTCCTCGCCGCGAACGATCCGAAGGGCGCGCATCCGTTCGAGACGATCTCGCTCCGCCCCCGCTTCGTGTGGGGGCCGCGCGACACGTCGGTCCTCCCCGCCGTCCTCGCGATGGCGAAGGAGGGCCGCTTCGTGTGGCTCGACAAGGGCAAGGCCCGGACCTCGACGACGCACGTCGCGAACCTGGTCCACGCGATCGAGCTCGCGCTGACGAAGGGCACGCCGGGCGAGGCGTACTTCATCGCCGACGACGGCACGCGCTCGATGCGCGACTTCCTCACCGCGCTCGCGCGCACGCAGGGCGTCGACCTCCCCGCCAAGAGCATGCCCGGCGCGCTCGCGCGCCCCGTCGCGCGCGTGGTCGAGAAGGCCTGGCGCGTCCGCCGCGCGACGACGAAGCCGCCGCTCACGCGCTTCGCGATCGACATGCTCTCCGCCACCGTCACGGTCGACACGCGCAAGGCGAAGCGCGATCTCGGCTACGAGCCCGTCATCGGCGTCGACGAAGGTCTCGCCCAGCTCGCTTCGGGGCGGTGAGCGCGTCAGCGCGTCAGCGCGCCGAGCACTCGCTGTTCGCGTTGCGGCCGAGGCAGGTGTTGATGCACGGCTGCATGTCGTCGGCGGTGCCGTAGACGCAGGTGCCGGCTTCCATCACGAGGTTCTGCACGTCCTGCCGCTTCGCGCCGCCGGTCTTGGAGTAGGCGCCGGCGAGGACGGGCTCGAGGTACGCGTTCTTGCCCGCGCCGTTCACGTAGCCGTTGCACACGCTCTTGCACTCGTCGCAGCTGAGCGCCTTCTGGCCGAAGAAGCCGTCCCGCTTCGCGTCGGCGACGCAGAAGCCCCAGTGCCGGACGATGTCGGCGCACACGGCCTTGTCCTGGCCCGACTGGACGATCGGCCGGAGGGCGGGGTTCTGGGTGTACGTCCCGAAGGCGGAGCACAGCTTGTCGGTGCCGCGCCGGATCGCCGCGGTCTGCTCCGCGATGCGCTCGTAGTCCTTGCCGAGGCAGTAGAGCTCGGTGCCGACGTCGACCGCGTTCGCGATGACGGTGGTGGTGCAGCTCGCGATCGAGCCGATCGTCCCGAGGGTGGAGAGCTGCGACGAGTACTTCGCGATCGAGGGGATCGTCGTCGCGCCGAGCGGGCCGAGGACGGTGCTGCACGAGTTCACGAAGCTCGCGACGTTCTTGAAGTTGCCGGTGAGCGCGGTGATGAACTTGACGAGGTTCTCCGCCGACCCGTTCTCCTCGAAGGCGTAGTACGCCTTGAACGTGCTCGAGAGGCCGAGCGTGATCTGGCTCGTGACGTTCGAGTAGAGGACGTCGATCTCGGCCGGCGTGAGCCCGACCGCGGCGGCGGTGAAGACGTCCTTCGTCGCGGCGCCGACCGCGTAGCCGCCGACGGTGCGCACGCACATGACCGCGCGCGCGGTGTTGACGTCCTTGACCTGGATCTTGCCGGCGAGCTTCGTGACCTGCGCCGCGATCGTCTTCGTGTCGCCGAGGATCTTGCCCGCGAGCTTCAGCTTCGCGCCGACCCCCGCCGTCGCCGCGTCGATCGCGCAGCTCGTCGTCCGATCGAACGTCGCCTTCGCGCGCGCCTGACTCGCTTGCACACCGCACACGTCCTCGTCCCCGTCCTCGACGTACGACGCCGCCTCCCCCTGCTCCTCCTCCTCCTCGATCGCAGGAGCCGCGCACCCCTGCGCAGCGAGACCAACGGACACGAGAGCAACGGCGACGAACAGAGAGGTGATTCGCATGTGTGTGGTTCGAGGTGCAGTACGAGCGTCAATAAAACTGAAATGTGTACATGCCGACGCGAGGCCGAGCGAGCTGGGGCCCCGGGAAGCGGCCGCGAAAGCGGGCGCGAAGCGCCCCGAGTCTTCGAGGGCCGTGTCCCGGGGTGGGGGTGTCGGGGGCGAAGCCCCTGACGTTGACCAAGATCCTCACACGCGCGTGCGGGCGCGGCCTTCGCGGTCGGAGAGCGGCGCGCGCGCGTCGTCGTCGCTGTTCATGGTCGTCGTCTCGTCGTCCTCCGCGAGCGGCGCCGACGTCTCGGCGGCGGAGCCGAGGCGGCGAATGGCGATACCAGGAGCAACAAAGACGAAACCGAGGGGCATGTAGTTCCACTTGCAGTCACGGTGCCACCTGCTGAAATCCCATTTCCCCCGAGAAAACAGCCTCCGCACCCGCTGGTCCCCACCCGATCCCCCGCCACGACGGTGTCAAAACACCGTTACGCCCTGGATCCTCGAGGCGCGCCTCCGCGCGCGGCGTGCATGCGCCCGCCGTAGACCTCGGCGGCGCCGGTTCCTTCCCGCACGCCGCGAGCCCGCGCCGGACAGCACCGCCATCGAGCCTCCAACGTCCCGCAATCTCGCCCCTCCCTCATCGGTACCGCCGAGCGACGTCCACATCGCATTCGACGTCGAGCCCAGGGCTAGCTCGGCGGGACGCTCGAGCGGGTGCTGAGGACGCCCTCGTCGGCGAGGCCGGCGATGAGGTCGGTGAAGCGGGCGGCGAGCTCCTTCTGCAGCATCTCCTCGACCGCCTCGGCGCTGTCGCACGCGAGCGCGCGCTCCGCGATCTCCTCGCACTCGGCGACCGTCATGCGCCGGATCGCCTCCTTGATCTCCGGGATCGCCGCCGCCTCCATCGAGAGATCGCGGAGGCCGAGGCCGACGAGGAGGATCGCGGCGAGCGGGTCGGACGCCATCGCGCCGCAGAGCGAGACAGGGCGCTCGTACTTCTTGCCCGCGTCGGTGACGGTGCGGATGAGGCGGAGGATGGCCGGGTTGAACGGCGAGGCCTGCGCCGCGAGCGACTGGCTCGCGCGATCGATCGCGAGCGAGTACTGCACGAGGTCGTTCGTCCCGATGCTGAAGAACTCGCTCTCGCGCGCGAACACGTCCGCGAGCACGGCCGCGGCGGGGACCTCGATCATCATCCCGAGGGGGATGTGCTCCTCGAACGAGAGCCCGCGCGCGCGCACGTGCTCGATCGCCTGGTCGAGGAGCCGCCGCACCTCGCGCATCTCGTGCACGCTCGCGACCATCGGGATCATGATCCGGACGTCGCCGTGCGCGCTCGCGCGGACCATCGCGCGGAGCTGGGTGAGGAAGACCTCGGGCTGACGCAGCGCGAGGCGCACCGCGCGGAGGCCGAGCGCGGGGTTCATCTCGGCCGGCATCTGGAACGTGCTCGCGAACTTGTCGCCGCCGATGTCGAAGGTGCGGAGCGTCACCGGCTGCGGAGAGACCGCCTCCACGATCGCGCGGTAGACCTCGTACTGCTCGTCCTCGCCCGGCTGCGTCGTGCGATCGATGTAGAGGAACTCGGTGCGGTAGAGGCCGATGCCCTGCGCGCCGTGGTCGACGGCGAGGATCGCCTCCGCCGGGAGCTCGACGTTCGCCTTCAGCGCGACCGGGACGCCGTCGCCGGTGACACACGGCTTGTGGCGCGCGGAGAGGAGGCGGCGCGCGAAGGCGAGGTGCTGCTCCGAGCGCTGGAGCGCCTCCTTGATCGCGGCCTCGCTCGGATGGATCGTGACGAGGCCGGTGAGGCCGTCGACGATGAGCGTGTCGCCGGTGCGGATCTCGGTGACCGCGTTCGTGACGCCGACCGCGGCCGGGATCTCGAGCGCGCGCGCCATGATCGAGGTGTGGCTCGTGCGCGTGCCGACCGACGTCACGAACGCGAGCGCGGGCTCGCGCACCATGCTCGCGGTGTCGGCGGGGCTGAGGTCGCGCGCGACGACGATCATCGGCTCGTCGAGGCGCACCGGGTGGTGGCCTTCGTCGCCGACGAGGGCGCGGAGGAGGCGATCGCACACGAACTCGACGTCGTGGCGCCGCTCCGAGATGTACGCGTCGCGCTCGGCCGCGTCGGGCGGGCCGAACATCGCGACGATCTCCTCGCACGCCTCCGAGACCGCCCACTCCGCGCACTTCTTTTCGTGGCGGACGCGCTTCTCGACCCGCTCGTGGAGCGTCGGATCGGCCAGCATCATCTCGTACGCCTCGAGGATCGGCGTCGCGTCGTGCATGGCCTGCGGCATCTTCGTCGACACCTCGCGCAGCGTGCGCTTCGCGTCGTGCACCGCCTGCTTGATCCGATCGAGCTCGTGCTGGACCTGACCGCTCGCGACGTGCCGGCGCACGAACGACGCCCGGAGATCGCCGAGGACGAGCGCGGGCCCGACCGCGACGCCCGGCGAGCCGGCGATGCCCTTGAGGACGCGCGACTCCTTGTGCTCGATCTCGGTCGAGCTCGGCGGCACCGTGGGGATCCGCGACTTCGTCGAGTCGCGGAAGTCCGCGCCGTCGCGCACGGTCGGCCCCGAGCCCGGCTCCGTCGAAGGCGAGGGGAAGGGGAGCGGCGTCGGCGCGCGGGGCGGAGGTCCTTTCTTCGACGCCATCAGCTCGGCTCTCCGAACCGATCGGCGATGAGCTTGCCGATCGCGTCGACGCACTCCGCGGCGCGCTCGCCGGTGGCGGTGACCTCGACGACGGTGCCCTTCGATCCGCAGAGGAGGAGCACGCCCATGACGCTCTTCGCGTTCGCGCTCTGCCCGCCGTGCGCGAGCGCGACCTCGCAGGGGAAGCGCGCCGCGAGCTGGACCAGCTTCGTCGCCGCGCGCGCGTGGAGGCCGAGGTCGTTCACGATCTTGAACTGGGCGGTCGCGCGGTCACTCATGGCATCCTCGGGACGGTGACGACGTCGGCGGCCGCCGGCGGAGGGATCGTGACGGCCGGGTCCTTCCGCACGACGTCACGGTGCACCACCGCGATTTCGATGCGGAGCTGACCGTCGCGTTTCGAGGACGCGCGCGTTTCGGCGTCGTGCAGCGACGTATCGAGCGCCCTCGCTACGTGCTCCGCGAGCACCACGCTGCGGTGCATCCCCCCGGTGCATCCAAACGCGATGGTAAGATAGCTTTTGCCCTCTTGCTCGTACTTCGGCACGACGTAGTTCAAGAGATCGAGCGTCTTCGCCAAAAACTCCGTAGTTTCGGGCAGACCCATGACGAAGTCGCGCACCGGCGCCTCCGTGCCGGGCACCCGTTTCAGCTCGGGGATGAAGTAGGGGTTCTTGAGGAACCGCACGTCGAACACGAGGTCCGCGTCCGCCGGCGGCCCGTATTTGTAGCCGAACGAGAGGATGCGGATCGTCATCCGCTCGGCGCTGCCGGACGCGGGGCCGAAGTAGGAGATGACCTGGCGGCGCAGGTCGTGGACGCCGAGCGACGTCGTGTCGATCACGCGCGTCGCGCGCGCGCGGAGCGGTGAGAGGCGCTCGCGCTCGAGGGTGACGCCCTCGAGGACCGACGCCGCGGGCGTGAGCGAGCCGTAGGTCGCGAGCGGGTGCGGGCGCCGCGTCTCGCTGAAGCGGCGGAGCAGGAGCTCGTCGGAGGCGTCGAGGAAGAGGACGGACAGATCGCGGTTGTGCTCGAGCGTCTCCAGCACGCGCCCGGCCTCGCCGAGGAACGCGCGGACGCGGACGTCCATCCCGAGCGCGACCCGCGTCATGCCGCCCTTCTCGCAGAGCGTGACCGCGTCGGCGGCGAGGACCGGCGGCAGGTTGTCGATGCAGAAGAACCCGAGGTCCTCGAGCGACCGGAGCGCGGTCGTCCGGCCACCACCGGACATCCCGGTGACGACGACCACCATCGTGCGCCGCCCGACCGACGGCGGCCCCGGCGTCATCATCCGTCGCCCCCCGATCCTCCGCGGTCGTTCGGGCGATAGACCGGGATCCAGGCGGAGCTCTCGTTCGAGGGGAGGCGCTGCGCGGCGGGGATCGCGCGATCGGAGTCGCCCCAGCCCGGCAGCGCGACGCTGCTGTTCGGCGCGGGGGTGCCGCTGCCGAGGTTGCCCGAGCTCGCCCCCGAGATCGGGGTGAGCGCGACGCTCTCGGGCTGATCCTCGATCGCCATCTCCGGCGCGATGCCGGCGTTCTCTTCCAGCCGCGCGAGGAGCTCGCGCGCGCTGTGTTTCCCCGCGCGGCGGAGGAGCTCGTTGCGCGCCGCCATCTCGAGCATCGCGCCCATGTCGCGGCCGGGCCGGACCGGCACCGTCACGAGCCGGATCGGCGTCCCGAGGATGGGGTAGTGCTCGTCGTCCACGCCGAGCCGATCATATTCCTTCTTTTCGTCCCATTCATCGAGTCGCACGATCATGTCGATTCGTTTGCGCTCGCGGACCGCGGTGACCCCGAAAAGGTCTTTGATGTTGAGGAGGCCGAGCCCGCGGACCTCGACATGGTGCCGCAGCATGTCGGCGGGGGAGCCGAAGACCATGCCCGGCGGACGCCACTCGCAGCGGACGACGTCGTCGGCGACGAGGCGGTGGCCGCGGAGCACGAGCTCCACCGCGCACTCGCTCTTGCCGATGCCGCTCTTGCCGAGGAGGAGGAGGCCGATCCCGAAGACGTCGACGAGGACGCCGTGGAGCGACGTCGACGGCGCGAGCTTCTCGTCGAGGAGCGCGTGGAAGGCGTTGATCGAGCGGCTCGAGCGCGCGTCGCTCATGAAGAGCGGCGTGCCGGTCGCCTCCGCGGCCTGCACGATCGCGCGCGGGCAGTCGGCGCGGCGCGTGACGACGACGCACGAGAGCCCGAGCGAGAAGAAGCCGCGCGCGGCCTCTCCGCGCTGATCGGTGCCGAGCGTCTCGAGGTACGAGAGCTCGGTCTCGCCGAGGACCTGCACCCGCGTCGGGACCACGCCGTAGTAGTGGCCCGCGAGCGCGAGGCCGCTCTTCTGCACGCGCGGGTGGCGAATCGGCCGTCCGAGCCCGCTCTCGCCGGCGAGGCGCGCGAGCTTGATGCCGAGCCGCGTGTCCTCGATCACCTCACGGACGGTGATGTCGAGCATCGGCGGCGGCGCCGAGCGCGCGGGCGGGTCGGACGGCGATTCGCTCATGGCCCCCGTTTGTCGCTCTCCTTCGCGGCGGCGATGTCACGTTCGCTCGCGCGGCCTTCCGGGATCGAGGGCGAGGCCGCCTCTTCCGCGCGGATCAGGTCGAAGACCGCCTGCGGATCCGGCGCGTGGATGAGGCGCTGCCGGAAGTCCTTGTTGCGGAGCAGCCGCGAGACACGAGCGAGCGTCTTGAGGTGCTCGCCGGTCGCGCGCTTCGGCGTGATGACGCCGAACAGGATGGTCACCGCGGCGTCGTCGATCGCTTGGAACTCGACGCCGTCGGGGACGATGAGGAGCGCGGCGACCTGCTCGTTGAGCTGCGGAAGCGCGCCGTGCGGAATGGCGACCCCCTCGCCGATGCCGGTGCTCTGGAGTTGCTCGCGATCGAGGAGCGCCTGCTCGACGTCGCGGACGCTGACGCCCGGACGCTCGCCGATCAGCTCGGCGAGGCGGGCGATGGCTGCTTCTTTGTTGAACCCTGGGTCCCTGCGCTGGATGCCGATGCGCTCGGGCGACAGGAGGTCGGAAAGGAGCATGATGGCTCGGAGGGAGGGGGAGTGGAGGCGAGCGAACGGCGCGCGATCACTCCTCCGGCTCGTCGGGGAGGAGGTGATCGGAGGCGCGGTCGGAGCCCTTCTTCGAGCGCGCGCCGTGCTCGTCACGGATCTGGCGTTCGAGCTTGTCGATCACCTTGTCGATCGTCGCGTACATGTCCTCGCTCTCCTCGTGCGCGTGGTAGTGCGCGCCGCCCGAGTGCAGATCGACTTCGGCCAAGTGGAGCGTCTTCTGACAGCTCAGCGTCACCTGTCCGTGCATGGGTTGCCGAAGGAACTTCTGGAGCTTCGCCACCTTCTCGTTCGCGTAGCCCTTCACCGCTTCGGACGCTTCCATCTGCCGGAAGGTGATGGAGATGTTCATTCGTGGGACCTCCTTGTTGGTCTCGATCGAGTGTATCGCTGACTACATGACGGCGCGCCGCGAAACTTCGGTCACGTCGTCGTCGAATTCGCGCGCGTTGAGGGGCGCGAGGAGCTTCGTCGCCGCGGCGACGGTGCTCGGGTCGTCGCGGCGCACCATCGCGGCGACCTGGGCCACGTAGTCGCGCAGGGACATGTGGGTCTGCTCCAGCGCCTTGCGCACGAGCGCGTCCGGCTCCGGCGTCGAGCTCTGCCCGGTGATGTGCAGCGCCGCGCCGTACGCGGCGTGCGCGGCGTGGAGCGCGTGGAGGAACGCGCCGCCGCCGAGGTCTTGAATGACGACGTCCCAGCGGTCGTAGGCGATGCGATCGAGCCGGTTCTGCGACTCGGTCCACTCGTCCTTGAAGTCGAGCGTGAGGAACTGGAGCCCCTTCGGGAAGAGCCCGTTGTACACCGAGCGGGCGTGGAGCACCCGCGAGTGCGCCTCCTCCGGCAGCTTCGTCCAGCCGAGGAGCCAGCTCTGCAGCGCGCCCCACGCGTCGTCGAGCTGGCGGTCGGCCGCGCGCGCCCGCGGGTCGGCCATCGAGCCCGACCGTTCGCGCGCGCGGATGCGCTGCTTCAGATCGTCGGTCGAGGCGATGAGGCGGGTCATCGCCTGGAGCGCGTCGGGCGACAGCCGTTCGCGGCGCGCGACGTTCTCGAGCTCCTCGACGAGCGAGAGCGTCCCTGCCTCCCCGAGAGGAGGCAGATGAATGAAGTCCTGCGCGGCGAAGGACCTCATGCCGCGACGCTCAGAACAGCTTCTTTCGCTTGCTGGAGGCGAGGATGCCGAGCATCTCGCGGTACTTCGCGACCGTGCGGCGGGCGATCTGGATGCCGTCCTGCTTCGCGAGGATCTCGACGATCGCCTGGTCGCTGAGCGGGTTCTGCT
Source organism: Labilithrix sp. (assembly GCA_019637155.1). Taxonomy (NCBI): domain Bacteria; kingdom Pseudomonadati; phylum Myxococcota; order Polyangiales; family Labilitrichaceae; genus Labilithrix; species Labilithrix sp. Next base: position 203,684 of record JAHBWE010000010.1, read on the forward strand.
TGTCCTCGCCGTCGATGATCTTCTTGATCGCCTGCTTCACCGACTCGGACGCGATGTCCTCCTCCGCGACGCGGCGGATCGACGAGTTGAAGAAGTACTTCAGCTCGAAGAGGCCCTGCGGGGTGTGGACGTACTTGTTGGTCGTGACGCGCGAGATCGTCGACTCGTGCATGCCGACCGACTCGGCGACGTCGCGGAGGATCATCGGCTTGAGGTAGCTGACGCCCTTCTCGAAGAAGTCGCGCTGCTTCTCGACGATGCACTCGGTGACGCGGATGATCGTCTTCCGGCGCTGCTCGATCGCGCGGATGAGCCACTGCGCGTTGCGGAGCTTCTCGCCGATGAACTCCTTCGCGTTGGGGTCCTTGAGGAGCTGCTTCGTGAGGGCCTCGTTGATGTAGAGGCGCTGCACGCCGCGGTCGTTGTCGGAGACGATGAACTTCTCCGCCTCCTTCACGACGTAGACGTCGGGCGTGATCGCGATCTGCTTCTCGTCGGTCTCGCTGAAGTTGCGCGCGGGGCGCGACTCGAGCTTCTGGATCTCCTTGACCGACTCGTACACCTCTTCGACCGGCACCTTCAGGTCACGCGCGATCGCCTGGTAGTTGTGCTTTTCGAGGTTGTGGAGGTGCTTGTCGAGGATCTGGATGTCGAGGTCCTCGTGCCCGAACACCTCGGCCTGCACGAGCAGGCACTCGCGGAGGTCCCGCGCGCAGACGCCGACGGGATCGAACTCCTGCATCATGCGGAGCACCTCGGGCGCGTCCTCGGGATCGACGCCCGCTTCGTTCGCGAGCTCCTCGATCGTGAGGTCGGGGGTGCGCGTGCCGTCGGGGCGCTCCACGCCCTTCAAGTCGAGGAAGCCCTGATCGTCGAGGTTGCCGAGGACGAGCTCCGCGAAGCGCTTCTCCGCGTCGGTCATGTCGCTCATCTGGATCTGCCAGCGCAGGTGATCGACGAGCGACTCTCCCTTCGTGAGGTTCTGCTCGATCGGCGGCATCTCCTCGAACCCGCCGCGGTTGGCGGGGAGGGGCTGCTGGAGGGTGCGGTTCTCGAGGAACTGCTCCCAGTCGATCTCGTTCGTCTGCTTGTTGTCGGTCTTCTGCGCCTCGCCGGTCTCGTGGCGCTTGCGCTCGTCGAGCATGTCGATGCGGCGCTCGCCCTGCTCCATCGACGTGGTCTCGATGGTGGAGGCGCTGTTGTTCTCGGAGGTTCGCGCGCGGGGCTCGAAGTCCTCGTCGGCGAGGACGGGGTTCGCGTCGCATTCCTTGCGGATTTCTTCGATCAGCTCGAGCCGAGAGAGCTGGAGCAGGCGAATCGCCTGCTGCAGCTGCGGGGTCATGACGAGCTGCTGGCTGAGCTTTAGCTGTTGTTTGATTTCCATGCGCTTCTCGGGCGGATGTCCGCCAGAGAAAGTCTACACACCGAGCCAAGTCGCGAAAGCGAAAACTGTTCCAACGCCGGCCTGGTGTTGCGCGGGCTTTACAGAAACGCGCCGCGCACATCCAGGTGAGCGCTCAGGCGCTCTGGGCGATCGGCGCGGCGAGGAGCTCGAGGGAGTCGTCGTCCTGCGGCATCGCCGGCGGGAACTGGCTCTCGCTCGCCGCGATCTGGACGGCGCAGTCGAGGACGTAGCCGCGGCGGCGGCGGATGAGCAGGCCCTTGAGGCCCATGCGGCGGAGCGTGTGGACCGCCGTGTAGACGCGCATCGCGGCCGCCGTCGGCGTCGCGCGCTCGCCCGGCCAGCCCGCTTCGAACGCGGCGGTGACGGGGAGGACCGCGTTCGGCGTGCGCATCTTCAGCTCGCCGAGCGCGAGGAGGAGACGGCGCAACGGGATCCGCGTCTCGAGCACGACCATCGGCTGGCCGGGGAGCTTGAACCATTCGGCGCCTGCGGCGATGACGAGCTGGTCCTGAGTATCGAGAGCCTGGAGATCATCGTTGGCCGGCAGCATGAGAACCCTTCCCTTCGTGGTTGTGCCCAGACCAAGTGCAGCCAGCGTGCCGTTCTGAAAGTCGGGGGGGTGATCGAAATTGCAGTGGCCTTTCAGATGGAAATAGGCGGAAACGCGTGAGATCACCTCGCGCACACGCGGACACCAGGTGGTCTCGGATCATCCCGGAACTTTGTGATCCGCAAAGGAATTGGGGTGATCGACGAGGTCATGTGGAATCCGCGGACGGCGGCGGAATCGTGCGCGCCCAGCTCCCGAGATAACGCGACGCGACGAGCGGGTGGGAGCGGAAGCCCTGCGGGTCCGCCTCGACCGCGACCTCGCCGTCGAGGAGGAGCACCGCGCGCGTGCAGACGCGGAGCGCCTCCTCGACGTGATGGTCCGCGAGCAAGATGCAGACGCCGTCGTCCTCCGCGAGCCTCCGCAACATGTCGCCGAGGCGGCTCGCTTGCTGCGGATCGACGCCGGCGAACGGCTCGTCGCAGACGAGGACCTTCGGCGGACGCGTCAGCGCGCGCGCGAGCTCGAGGCGCCGCCGCTCGCCGCCCGAGAGCTCGCCGGCGCGGACCTCGAGGTGATCGGCGAGCTGGACGCGCGCCGCCATCGCCGTGATCTCGCCCGCCGCGGCCGGCTTGGCGTGGACGACGCGGTAGTACGAGGCGAGGTTGTCGCGGACGGAGAGGTCCCACAGCACGCTCGGCGCTTGCGGGACGTACGAGAGGCCGCGCCGCGCGCGCGCCCAGAGCGGGAGCTTCGTCACGTCGGCGCCGAAGAGCTCGACGCGACCGGAGGCGACGCTGCTCTCGCCGACGAGCGCGCGGAAGAGCGTCGACTTGCCGGCGCCGGACGGGCCGAGGACGCCGAGCACCTCGCCGCTCCGCGCGCTGAGGTCGACGCCGCGGAGGATGGTCTTCGTGCCGCGCGCGACCTTGACGGCGATCCCGGCGATGGCGTCCGTCACGTCGTTCGCGTCTCGCGTCAGGGCTTGGGGACGGGGATGGAGCCCTTGATCTGCGTCGCGGTCACCTTCGCGGTCGCGAGCTCGATCGTCGCCTTCTCGGCCTGGATCCAGCCCTGACCGCGCGAGAGCTTCACGCCGCCGCGCATCTCCAGCGTCTGCTTCACGAGGTCGAGCTCGACCTCCGGCGCTTCGCCGTGGACGCCGCGCACGTCGGCGACGACGCCGCCGGAGCCCTTCGCCCAGCGCACGTGCGGGGTCGCGTCGAACTTGAGATCGAAGCGCGGGCAGCGCACGGTGAGGTCGCCCTTCGAGAGCACGACCTTGCCCGCGAGCACCGCCGTCCCCGTCGCGACGTCGATCTCGAGGCTGTCCGCCTGCACGCTCACGTCGCCCTTGCCGACGTCGAGGAGCGGATCGGCGGTCACGCTCGGCGCGAACGTCGACGACATGCCGACGATCGAGGCAGCGAGGACGAAGCGGCGGAGCGCCATGCCCGTCGATCCTAGTCTCTTCGCCGCTCGGTTGCACGCTAACGTGCCGGCGTGACCTCTCGCCTCCTCGTCTCTCTCTTCGCGCTCGCCGTCGCGGGCTGCGCCGCCGCGGTGCGTCCGCCCGCGCCGACGTACGCCGCCGCCGCCGGCGCGCCGTCGTGCGCGCTCGTCGCGGAGCGCAGCGAGCCGTTCGTCGTCGACTGGCGCGTCGACAAGCGCGGCGATCTCGAGGCCGCGCTCGGAAAGGGGACCGTCGTCGTCGCGTACGACTGCGACAAGCTCCGCATCTTGAGCGACTGCTCGGCGGAGGGCTCGTACGCGTTCGCGGGGGTGACGGAGAAGGAGCAGCTCATTCGCCTCGTCGACGCCGACGAGATCCGCGCGAACCTCCCGCTCTCCGGCGGCGCGCTCTCGGGCACGCTGAAGGGCTCGCTCGAGCGCGGCGCGACCCTCGACGTCGCGCTCGCCCTCGTCGGGACGAAGACGAGCTCGCGCCTCGACGTCGCGCCGAGCGACCTGAAGGGCGACTGCGCGGGCGCGACCCACTTCGTGCGAAGCGCGACGCTCGGCGCCTTCGTCATGCGCACCGGCACGCGCGCGAAGACGGCGGCGGCGGCGGACCTCCTCGCCGGCGCCGCCTCGGCGTCGAGCGGCAGCGAGGAGCTCGTCGAGAACCGCGACGGCTCGGTGGAGGCGTGCCGCGCGGCGGACCCCACGAAGGACACGCCGCCGGCGCGCTGCGCGAGCCCGCTGCGGCTCCGGCTCCGCCCGATCAAGGCGGGCGCGGCGACGGTCGCGGAGGAGCCGCCGCAGTGCCCGCCCGGGCTCGTGCGGTTCGACGACGGCAAGTGTGGGAAGCGCAGCGCCGACGCGCCGTTCATCTGCGACCCGAGCAACGCGATCGAGTGCGAGCAGCAGTGCACGCGCGGCTCGCTCGTGAGCTGCGTGTACCTCGGCAAGTCCGTGCGCGAGACGGCGCCGGATCGAGCGGTGAAGCTGTACGAGCGCGCGTGCGACGGCGGTGTCGCGGAGGGATGCGGGCGGCTCGGCGCGATGAAGTCCGACCTCGGGCTCCTCGAGCGCTCGTGCCGCGACGGTTGGTTCCCGGCGTGCACCGCGGTCGGCGCGACGAAATTCAAGGCGGGCGACAAGGTCGACGTCGTCGCCGCGTTCAAGCGCGGCTGCGACGGCGGCAGCGCCGACGACTGCGAGAGCTACGGCGCCCTCTTCGTGATGAAGTTCCTCCCGCCGAACGACGCCGAGCAGCTCCGCGCGTTCCAGCGCGCGTGCGAAGGAGGCTCGAAGGTGGGCTGCGCGAACCTCGCGCAGATGTACGCGCAGGGGCGCGGCACGTCGACGGACGTCGCGCGCGCGGTCACGCTCCTCCGCTCGTCATGCGATCGCGGCGCGTCCGCCTCGTGCGCCGCGCTCTCGTCGCACTACCTCGCCGGCAACGGCGTCGAGCGCGATCCGGCGAAGGCGCTCGCGCTGATGGAGCGCGCGTGCGAAGGCGACGATCGCGGGAGCTGCCTCGTCCTCGGGATGATGTACCAGAACGGCACCGGCCGCCCCGCCGACGAGGCGAAGGCCCGCGCCGCGTTCGTCCGCGCGTGCGAGGGCGGCGTCGAGGAGGCGTGCGCGGCGGCGAAGCGCTAGGAGCGCGGCTCGAGCGCCTTCAGGAAGGCCTCGAGCTCCGCGACGCGGCCCTCGGCCTGGCCGCGGATCGGCGGCGCGGCGGCGAGGTCCATCAGGTGCTCCACCAGCGACGCGATCGCGCTGCGCGTGAGCGGGAGGAGCGCGTCGGCCTTGCCGTTCGTCGCCGCGAACGTGCGCACCGCGGCGTGGACGACGGGGAGGAGGTCGTCGGCGCGCGCGCCCTCCACCGGCGTGCTCGTCTGCCCCATCGCGATGCTCGCGAGGACCTTCGCGAGCGGCGGCGCGAGGCGGTCGCGCGCGCGATCGATGCGGTAGCGGATGAGGGTCGGATCGTTCGCCGCTTGCTCGCGATCACGGCCGGTGACGACGACGTCGAGGTCGTGCTTCCACTCCGCGGCCGGGGCGGTGAGCGCGCCGGCGACGACCTGCGCCGCCTGATCCGCCTCGCGCTCGAGCGACGCGGCGCGGAGGGCGAGCTCCTGCGCGCGCGCGCGGGCGGCGTCGATCTTGGCGCGCTCGTCGCTCGCGTGCTCGCGCGCGCGCTCGAGCATGAGCGTGACGACGCGCGCGGCGCGGCGGCGGAGGCCGCGCTCCTTGAGCTCGACGCTGCGGCCGACGAGCTGCTCGTCGAGGAGCTTCTGCACGTTCTCCCAGTTCGACTTCGCGAGCGCATCTTCGTCGCCGAGCTTGCCCGAGAGCGCGAGGCGCGCGGAGAGCGCGAGCGGCGGCGCCCACGAGGTGAGCCCCGTCTCCGCGAGCGACTCGTGCACGTTCGCCATCACGGTGTCGAGGTCGGCGGGCTTGAGGCGGTCGGCCTTGTTGACGAGGAGCTGCACCGGCAGCGCGGTGACGCGCGCCTCGTCGAGGATGCGGAGCTCCGTCTGCTTGAGCGGCTGGCCCGCGTCGAGGAGCCAGATCGCGGCGTCGGCCTCCTCGAACGCGGAGCGCGCCGCGACGGTGTGGCGGAGGTCGGGGGCGTTGAAACCGGGAGTATCGAGGATCTCGACGCGCGTGAGCGACGCGATCGGCTGGAGGATCTCGACGCGCTTCACGTGCTCCTCGCCCGCGCTCTTCAGCGCCGCGCGGAGCTCGCTCGAGGGGACGATGCGCTCCTTCACCTCGCCCGGCGCGTCGTCGTGGAGCTGGATGCGGGCGAAGGGATCGGGCGCGTAGCGGAGGTGATGGAGCGTCGCGGTGGTGGGGAGCACGCCGGTCGGCGCGACGTCGGCGCCGATGACGGCGTTGATGAAGGTGCTCTTGCCGGCGTTGAACTCGCCGACGATCGCGACGCGCACGGGGCGCGATCGTTCCATCGCGAGCTCCGCCACCTTCGCCGTCGCGTCGAGGGCGTGGAGGCCGCGCGCGTGGAGGTCGAGGCGGGTGAGGACCTTGGTCCAGTCGCTCGGCGCGCCCGACGGCGGCACCCACGTCGCGAGCGCCTCCGCCCGCGCGGCGTCGGCCCACGCCCGCGCGCGCGGCGACGACACGCCGCCGAGCTCGTCGAGGATCGCGGAGGCCTCGCCCGCGTCGCGGAGCCGCGCGGGGGAGGGGAGGAGGCGCGCCTCTTCGATCGCGGCGTCCTTCGTGTCGCTCTTCTCCTGCGAAGAGAGGAGCCCGAGCGCGACCGCGAGCGCGGCGTGATCGCGGTCCTCGAGCGCCGCGTCGAGGAGCGGGCGCGCCGCGCTCACGTCGCCGCTGCGGACCGCGGCGACGAGCGCGGTGCGGGCTTCGTCGCGCCGCCCCTCCGCGCGCGCGAACGCCGCGCGCCACCGCGCGCCCTCGCTCTCTCCTCTGCCCGCGACGACCGTGCGGATCCGCGCGCGCGTCGCCTCGTCGGTCGGGATCCACGCGAGGGCGGAGGCGAGGGCCTCGCTCGCGCCGCGGGCCTCGAGCACCATCGCGCGGACGAGGAGCGGGAACGCGGCGGCGTCGCCGGTGGCGGCGAGGACGCGCCCCTGCACGAGCGCCGCGCGCGCGTCGGTCGGGTCGGCCTCGAGCGCGGCGAGCACGGTCTTCGCGCCCTCGAGGTCGTCCTGGAGGAGCCGCGCCTCCGCGCGCCGGAGCTGCACGTCGGCGTCCTTCGTGATGCCGAGCCGCTCGAGCCACAGCTCCGCGCGATCGCCGTCGCCGTTCGCGAGGTCGCGATCGGCGAGCCAGAGCAGCGCCTCGCGCCGCGCGTCGCTCCCGGCCTCGGCCACCGCGAGCGCGCGGAGGAACGCGTCGCGCGCCTCGTCGATCGGCGCGCCGACGCGCTCGCGGGCGCGCCCGAGGCGCACCCAGACCTCGGCGCGCGAGCCGACGCGCGAGGCGAGCTCCTCGAGCGTGAGGGCGAGCTCCGCGTCGAGCTTCGCTGCTTCGCACGCGTCGGCGAGGAGCGCGAGGCCGAGCGGCGAGTGCGGCACGCGCTGGAGCATCGCCTTCGCCGAGCGGCGCGCGGCCATCGCGTCGCCGCGCGCGAGCGCCTCTTCCCCGTCACGGAGGTAGCCCTCGACGCCGGCGAGCACGACCTCGACGCGCCCGAACCATCCCGCGATCGTCTCCGCGAGCCGTGACATGACGCATGTTTATCACGCGCTCCGAAACCATTGGACACGTTGAGCGTCACGCGTCCTCCCGCTCGAGCAGGCCGCGGAGGAGCTCCGGCTCGACGCGGAGGACCAGGACCTTCTCCCGATCGACGACGACGAAGCCCGGCGGCGAGCCCTTCGGCTTCCGGAGGTAGCGGCGATCGGTGTATTGTACATCGACCACGTCCTCGCTCCGCGCGTCGGAGAAATGCGCGGCGAGGTGGGCCGCGTCGACGAGGTCCTCCGCCGGGCAGGTCTGGCCCTTGTCGAGGGGGACGATGACGTGGGCGCCGGTCTTGTCCTTCGCGTGGAGCCAGAGATCGTGCGGGCGCGCGACGTGGAGCGTGAGGGCGTCGTTATCGGCCGCGCCCTTCCCCGCGAAGAGCCTCCGCCCGCTCCGCGCGAAGAAGGTGCGGAACGGTACGCGTGTCTTCGCGGAGGGGTCCTTGCGCTTCGCGTGCGTAAGGGCGCCCGGCAGCGTCACGTCGCGCGGGGCCGCGCGCTTCGCGGCGTGGAGCGCCTCGTCGATCGCGGGGAGCTCGGACGCCGACGCCACGCGCGCGCGCGCCTCGTCGATCGCGCCGAGCTGCGCTTCGGTCTGGGCGAGGCGCTCCTCCGCGATGCGCGCGCCGAGGCGGAGGCGCTTCGATCGCTTGAACATCGCCGCGACCTGGTCCTTCGCGCTCTTGCTCGGATCGAGCGGCACCTCGAGCGGGACCGCCTCGCCGCTCGACCAGTCGGTGACGACGAGCTTCGTCGCGCCGCGCGGGGCGCGCGCCGCCTCCGCGACGAGCCACTGCGCCTGCGCGGCGATGCGGTCGGCCTGGCCGATCTTGTCGAGGTCGCCGCGCACCGCCTCGCGCCGCCGCGCGATCTTCTGCGCGGCGCGGTCGAGGAGGCGCGTCACCTCGGCGCGGCGGAGATCGAGCGCGGCCGCGGTGACGGCGGCGGCGATCGCCTCGCCGCGTTCCTCGAGCGCGCCACGGTCGAGCGCCTCGAACGGGACCGCGCCTTCGCCCGGGCCGCCGTCGGTCACGACGACGCGGCCGCCTTGGACGCGGAGGACGCGCGCGTCGCCGCGCTGATCGACGAAGACCTCCGCCGGTCCGAGCGCGACCACGTGCGCGCCCTCGAGCGCGTCCTCCCGCGCGCGCTGGCGCTCCGCGCCGGCGGGGAGCTTGCCGCCCCACAGCGTGCGCCGGACCTCGGGATCGAGGAGGCCCGCGCCGCCGGCCGCGACCACGACGAGCGAGGTCCGGCCCGGGACGCGCACCTTCAGGACCACGACGCGCTCGGAGCAGGCGGCTTCTTGGACGAGCGCGGGCATGGGCCGGGTGGATCATACGCGCGCCATGGCGGACCGGGTTTCTTCGGGCGTACGCTCGGATCGTTGAAGGCGCGTCACTCCTTTCCGCCCGGGCACACGAGCGCCGCGCGCCTCAAGGCGCTGCTCGCGTGCCTCGAGTCGGAGAAGGGCGCCGCCGCCGCGGAGGCGTGGCTCGGGAAGCTGCGGCTCGCGCGGAACGACCTCGAGGACGAGACGCGGAACCTCCCGCTCGTCGCGCTCCGCAGCGCGCTCGACGCGTTCGTCGAGCGCGTGCCCGACGGGATCGAGAAGAGCGCGACGTTCCTCGCCGCGCGCGACAACCTCGGCGGCTGGGCGCGCATGCTGCGCGGCATCCGCGCGCCGGAGGAGGCGTTCGCGCGCATGGACGCGGGCGAGAGCGAGCACGGGCGCACGACGCGCTGGGAGACGCTCGAGTCGCGCCCGGGCTACTGGAAGGGACGCGTGCATCTTACACACGATCCCGCGCTCGAGGAGGACGGGCTCCTCGCCCAGGCGCGCGCGGTCGAGCTCTCGGTCGTGCCGACGCTCTTCGGCTACCCGCGCGGGGAGGTGAGGACGCTCGAGAAGAGCGACGAGAAGCAGGACTTCGAGGTGTCGTGGCGCGTCCCGTCCCCGAAGCGCGGCGCGATCATGGGCCTCGTCGGCGGCGGCGTCGCGGGCGCGGCCGTCTACGGCGTCAACCCCGCGCCGGCGTCCCTCGGCGCGCTCGCGCTCGCGCCGCTCGTCTCCGCCGGCGTCCTCGCGTTCCTCCAGTCGAAGGAGGCGCGCCGGATCGAGTCGGCCGCGCAGACGATCCGCGTGAGCGCGCTCGAGCGCAGCCTCGCGCTGCGCGAGAAGGCGTCGCGCGGCGGGAGCGGCGACCTCGAGGGCACCGTCATCGCGGGGCAGTTCCGCATCGGCGCGCGGATGGGCTCCGGCGCGAGCGGCGTCATCTACGAGGCGACGCGCCTCGCCGACGGCATGCCGGTCGCGATCAAGCTCCTCCGCGCCGCGACCGCGCACGACGTCACCGCGTCGGATCGCCTGCGGCGCGAGTCGGAGGCGCTCGGCCTCTCTTGGCACCCGAACGTCGTCGAGGTGATCGATCACGGTCACCTCGCGGACGGCACCTCGTACCTCGTGATGGAGCTGCTCCGCGGCGAGATGCTCGCGACGCGCCTCAAATACCGCGTCCGCCTCACGCCGAAGGAGCTCCTGCCGATCGCGAAGCAGGTCTGCGAGGCGCTCGTCGCGATCCACGCCGCCGGCGTCGTGCACCGCGACCTCAAGCCGTCGAACATCTACCTCGTGCCCGATCCGGAGGAGGGGCCCGACGCCGAGCGGGTGAAGGTCTTCGACTTCGGGATCGCGCGCGTCGAGTGGGAGGAGATGCGGATCACGAACATCGGCGCGCCGCTCGGGACGCCGGGGTACATGTCGCCGGAGCAGGAGACGGGCGGAGAGATCGACGCGCGGAGCGATCTCTACGCCGCGGGCGCGGTGTTCTACGAGTGCCTCGTCGGCGAGCCGCCGCCGATCGACGCGAGCGACATGTGGACGCCGGGTACGCGCCCGCCGTCGTCGTTCGCGATCCGCCTCGCGGAGGAGGCGGCGATCCGCGCGGACTCGGGCGTGCAGCGCGCCTCGAGCCGCATGCCCTCGGCCGCGCCCGCCGCCGCCGCGGTCCCGGTCGACGCGCCGCCGGAGTGGCGCACGATCATCGAGCGCGCGCTGGCGAAGCGGGCGAACGATCGCTTCCAGGACGCGCGATCGCTCCTCGCTGCGATCAAGGCGCTCGACCCGACGTCGATCCGCCCCGCATCTGATAGATCTGGGACGTGACGTCGCTTCGCTATCTCGGGCTCGCTTCTCTCCTCCTCCTCGCCGGCTGCCGCGAATCGGCGCAGGCCTCCACCACGCCGCAGCAACAGCAGCAGCCGCCGGGCTACTACTACCCGCCGCAGCAGCAGCCGTACCCGTCGCAGCAGCCGCCGGGGCAGCAGCCGCCTCCCGGCGTGCAGCCGCAGGTCCCGGCGCAGCAGCGCCCGCTCCTCGCGCCGCTCATCGGGCAGGCCGCGCAGGAGCAAGAGGTGAGGATGATCCTCTCGGAGCTCATCAACGCGCTCCCGGCGCAGAGCCGTCCGCTCGTGGCGAACATCCCGCTCAACGTCGATCCGACGCCGGAGGTGAACGCCTTCGCGGGCTGCGACGACAAGGGCAACCCCTACATGGCGGCGACCGCCGGCATCCTCGAGGCGGTCGACGCGATCTCGCAGACGAAGGCGACCGACGAGCTGTTCGGCACGCAGACGTACGAGGCTTACTGCGCGCAGGTGCTGCCGCAGCTGGTGCAGAGCCAGCAGGCGCGCGCGGGCCTCCCCGCCGGGATCATCCCGCAGCAGTACGGCGGCGATCCGCGGCGGTGGTCGCGCGCGCGGGAGATCTTCCAGGACGTGATCGCGTTCACGTTCGGGCACGAGCTCGCGCATCACTACCTCGGGCACACCGGCTGCGCGAAGGGCCAGGCCCTCGGCGGCGCGCCGGACCTCTCGCGCGCGGGGCGGCTCCTCTCGAACATCGTGCCGGTGTTCAACCAGTTCCAGGAGAGCGCGTCCGACTCGTCGGGCGTCTACAACGTGCTCGACGCGGGCCGCGCGCGCCGCCCGCAGTACGAGTGGTCGGAGTACGGCGGGGTCACGCTCCTCGACTACTTCGCGCGCCTCGAGCGCGCCGCCGGCGGCGGCGGCCCGCTCAGCGTGCTGTCCCCGATCGCGCTCCTGAAGAGCCACCCGAACCCGCTCCTCCGCATCCCGATCGTCCAGCAATACGCGCGCACATGGCGAAGCACGCACCCTGGCTGACGGCCGCTTCCGACTGCTTCTAGCGGCTACGACACGACCGGCAGGGCGCGCTTCGTCAGGACCTCGTTGTGGCTGCCCGTGCGGTAGCCGGCGAGGTCGAGGGTGACGTAGGCGAAGCCGAGCTTCTTGCCCGCGGCGACGATCGCGTCGCGCGCGTCGAAGGCCTTCAGCATCTCGTCGCGCCCGATCTCGATGCGCGCGATCGCGGCCTCCTTCACCGCGACGACGCTCTCGCTCTGCGAGGCGTGCCAGCGCACGCGCGCCTGGCGGATGCCGAGCGCGTGGAGCTCGGCCTCGAGATCGCCGATCTGCTTCAGGCGCTCGCGCGTCACGCGCGTGCCGTAGGGGAGGCGGCTCGAGAGGCACGCGGCGGCGGGTTTGTCCCAGACGCCGAGGCCGATCGCCTGCGAGAGCGCGCGGACGTCGCTCTTCGAGAGGCCCGCCTCGACGAGCGGGCTCCGCGCGCCGGCCTCCTTCGCCGCGTCGAGGCCGGGGCGGTAGTCGCCGAGGTCGTCGAGGTTCGTGCCGTTGAGCACGTGCGCGAGGCCCCACTCGGCGTTCTTCTTCGCGCTGACGCGATAGAGCTCGCTCTTGCAGTGGAAGCAGCGGTCGACGTCGTTCTTCGCGTACGACTCGTCCTCGATCTCGTGCGACTCGACGAGCTCGTGCCGCGCGCCGATCGTCCGCGCGACGCGCACGGCGTCCTCGAGCTCGAACGGCGCGAGGCTCGGGCTCACCGCGGTCATCCCGACGCACTTGTCGCCGAGGACCTTGTGCGCGACGGCGAGGACGAACGCGCTGTCGACCCCGCCCGAGTAGCAGACGAGCGCCGAGCCCATGCCCTCCACGATCGCGACGAGGCGGTCGAGGCGGGGGTCCTTGGGAAGCACGTAACTATCGAGCACGATTGGTCTTTACCACGGACCTTGCGCGGCTGCCGGATACTGATTATATGTTCAGTATGTCGGCGTTACCGCTGGTCGAACTGAATGCTACCACGCTCGCTCGGCTCGGCATCGTCCACGGGACGGGCTCGATGCTGCCGTCGCGCGCGGTCCTCTCGCTCGACTGGCCCGAGCTCGCGCGAGCGCTGCCGGATCGCGGCCTCCCGCGCGGCGTCGTCGAGCTCGCGTCGGTGCCTCGCATCGCGTCGTCCGTCCGCCAGCAGGACTTCGACGCGATGCGCGGCGGCGCGACCACGATCGCGCTCGCGGCGGTGCGCGCGGCGCAGGCGGCGGACGAGCGCGCGTGGTGCGCGTGGATCACGCCGCAGACGAGCGCCGGCGCCTCGAAGGCCCGTGTCGCGCGGGCGCCCTCGCTCTATGCGCCTGCGTTCGTCCAGGCTGGGGTCGATCTCGATCGTCTCCTCGTCGTGCGTCCGCCCGTGGGCGCGCTCTCGCGCACGGTCGTGAAGACGGCGTCGTCCGGCGCGTTCGGCCTCGTCGTGGTGGACGTGCCGCGCAACGCGCTGAGTGAAGGACCCATCGTCACGCGCAAGCTCGCGCTCGCGGCCGAGGAGTACGGGACCACCTCGCTCTTGCTGACGAGCGCCGTCGCCGCGCGTCCGGTGCCGTGGCCCGTCGCGATGCGCCTCGAGGTGGAGCGCCGGCCCGACGCGATCGCGGTGCGCGTCGCCAAGGATCGCCGCGGCGTCGCGTCGTCCCATCACGTCGTGCGGCTGGCGAGCTGACCATGCGCGTCGCCGCGATCTGCCTGCCCGAGCTCCGGATCGAGCTCGTGCGCAGCATGTTCCCCGACCTCGAAGGCCCCGTCGCCGTCGTCGTCGCGCCGCCGCCGCTCACCGAGCGCGATCTGCTCGGCAACACGCGTCTCTCGGTCGTGTCGCGCGAGGCGCGCGCGCTCGGCGTCGCTCCGGGCCAGACCATCGCGCAGGCCCGCGCGCGCGCGGGCGATCTCGCGGTCCGCGTCGTCCGCCCCGACGCGGTGAAGGACATGCTCGCCCGCATCGCCGAGGTCGGCCTCGCGTTCGGCGCCACGGTGTCGTTCGCCGGCGACCCGCGCGACCTCGTATGGATCGACGTCACGGGCTGCGCGCACCTGCACGCTCGAAGCGGGAGCACCCTCGAAGGAGAGCACCTCCTCGCGTCGCGGCTCGCGGGCGCGGTCTCGTCGCTCGGGCACGTGTGCTTCGTCGCGGTGGCGGACGGCCCGCGCGTCGCGGCGATGCTCGCGAGCGCGGTCGCGGAGTCCGCCGCGACCGCGTGGGAGAAAGCGAAGAGCCGCCCGCGTTCGAGAGGAGCGCTCCCGGTCTTCGAGCCGCTCGTGGTGCCGCCGGGAGAGAACGCGATCGCGATCGCGCCGCTGCCGATCTCGGCGCTGCCGCTCGCGCCGGAGGACGTGCGGTGGCTCGCGAAGCTCGGCGTCCGCACGATCGAAGGGCTCCGCGCGCTGCCGAAGGACGGGCTCGCCGCGCGCCTCGGTCCACGTGCGCGTGAGGTGCTCTCCCTCGCCGCCGGCGAGGACCGCGCGCCGCTCCACGCGTACGTCCCGCCCGAGGTCCCGGAGGAGGAGGCGACGCTCGAGTACGGCATCGAGGGGACGCAGGCGCTCACGTTCGTCGCGAAGACGCTGTGCGATCGCCTCGCCGCACGCCTCCAGGGCCGCGCCGTCGCCGCCGCGCGCGTCGAGCTCGAGCTGAAGCTCGACGCCGCGATGGTCGCCGCGAACGACGCCGGCGCCGATCGCGCCGTCGTCGCGCTCGATCTGCCCGCCCCGCTCTCCGGCGCGGGCGATCTCCTCGCCGCGCTCCGCCCCAAGATCGAGCGGCTCGTCCTCGCGGCGCCCGTCCTCGCGGCGCGTCTGCGTGCGCCCGTGCTCGTGCCGCGGCGCGCGGCGGCGCTCTCGCTCTTCGAGCCGCAGCCGAAGGCGGAGCGCGCGCTGCCGCGGCTCGTCGGCGAGCTCGTCTCGGACCTCGGCGCCGAGGCGGTCTCCGTCCTCACGGTGGGCGACAGCTGGTCGCCGGACGGCCGCTCGCGCCTCGTGCCGTTCGGGTCGAGCGAGGCGAAGGCGGCGGCGAGCCTCGCGCTCGCGCGGAGCCCGAAGAAGCGGCGCAAGATGCTCGCGAGCGTGCCGGAGCCGACGCGCCTCCTCGCCGAGCCGCGCCCGATCGCGAAGGAGGACGCGCGCGTCCTCAGGCACCTCTCGCGGGTGGAGGCGATCGAGTGGTGGAAGACCGCGCCGCAGAAGGACGGCGAGGCCCGTCGTCCCGTCGACTACGTGCAGGCGTGGACCGACGACGGCGCGGCGTTCGTCGAGATCGACCGCGCCTCGGGGGCGATGCGCGTCCGCGGCTGGTTCGACTGAGGAGCGCTCGCCGTGTCGTCGCGCATCCGCATCGATTCGTCGAGCCGCATGCCCTACGAGGACGCGGGCACCTCGGAGCGCGCCGCGAGCCCGCACCCCGCGATCGCGACGGAGCTCGCGCAGCTCCGCGCGTCGATCGCGGCGCGCACGAGCCGCTACGTCGAGCTCACGGCGCGCACGAATTTCAGCTTCCTCTCGGGCGCGACGCCGCCGGAGCGCATGGTCTTCCGCGCGGCGGAGCTCGGGTACGACGCGATCGGGATCGCCGATCGCGACGGCCTCTACGGCGTCGTGCGCGCGCACGAAGAGGCGCAGAAGCAGGGGATCCGCCTCGTCGTCGGCTGCGAGCTCACGCTCGAGCGCGAGGGCCTCGAAGGTGTCCCCGAGATCCCGGGCAAGCCCACCACGATCACGGTCTTCGTCGAGAGCCGCGAGGGCTACGCGAACCTGTGCAAGATCCTCACCGAGAGCCACGCGCGTCATCCGAAGAACCTGCCGCTGCGAAGGACGGACGGCCTCGACGAAGAGGATCTCCCGAAGAACACGTTCGCCGGCCTCCCGCTCTCGTACGTCTCGAGGCACGCGGCGGGGCTGTGGGCGCTCGCCGACGCCGCGCTCCTCGACGAGCCCGCCGGCCGCGAGGCGATCCGCGCGTTCGGGGCGCGCCTCTCCATCGCGGTGCACCTCCACAAGGACGGCGAAGACCGCGTCCGCGTGATGCGCGCCGAGGCGGCCGCGCGCACGCACGGCCTCCCGATCTGCGCGACGAACCGCGTGCTCTACGCGCGCCCGCAAGACAAGCCGATCCTCGACGTCCTCCACTGCATCCGCGAGGGCAAGACGCTCGACGAAGCGGGCCGCGAGCTCGGACCCAACGCCGAGGCGCACCTCAAGAACGAAGAGGAGATGACGCGCCTCTTCTCGCTCCATCCCGAGTGGCTCGCGCGCGCGCGCTTCGTCGCCGATCGCTGCACCTTCTCGCTGAAGGAGCTGAAATACGACTTCCCGTACGAGATCACGGACCTCGTCCATCGCGACTTCCGGCACCCCGACGGCCGCGTCGGCGAGACGGCGGACGAGGCGCTCCGCCGCCTCACGTACGACGGCGCGCGCGCGAGGTGGGGCGAGGCGATCCCGGCCAACGTCGCGCAGCAGATCGAGAAGGAGCTCACCCTCATCACGCAGCTCGCGGTCGCGCCGTATTTCCTCTCCGTTCGCGCCGTCGTCGACATGGCGCGCCGCCGTGACATCCTCTGTCAGGGCCGCGGCAGCGCCGCGAACAGCGCGGTGTGCTTCTGCCTCGGCATCACCGCGGTCGACCCCGCGCGCTCGAACCTCCTCTTCGAGCGGTTCCTCTCCGCCGAGCGCCGCGAGCCGCCGGACATCGACGTCGACTTCGAGCACGAGCGGCGGGAGGAGGTCATCCAGGAGATCTACGAGACGTACGGCCGCGACCGCGCGGCGATGGTCTGCGAGATCGTCTCGTACCGCTCGAAGAGCGCGCTCCGCGAGGTGGGGAAGGCGTTCGGCTTCTCGCTCGAGCAGATCGACCGCCTCGCCGGCGTCGTCACGTGGTGGGACGGCATCTCGGCGGTGAGCGAGTCGCGGCTCAAGGCGATCGGCTTCTCGGCGGACGACCCGCGGGTCCGTCAGGTCATCGTCATGGCCCGCGCCGTCCAGGGTTTCCCGCGCCATCTCTCGATCCACGTCGGCGGCTTCGTCCTCTCCGCGAAGCCGCTGTCCGCCGTCGCTCCGATCGAGCCGGCGACGATGGACAAGCGCACGATCATCCCGTGGGACAAGGACGACATCGACACGCTCGGCTTCTTCAAGATCGACGTGCTCGGCCTCGGCATGCTCACCGCGATCCGCAAGTGCCTCGACCTCGTGCGCGGCGTCGCGGAGGTCACGCCGGGCTACGCCGCCCCCCCGCTCCTCGCGAAGAGCGCGATCGAGCGGCTCGCGCACATCCCGCCGGAGGACCCGAAGGTCTTCGACGCGCTCTGCAACGCGGACACGGTCGGCGTGTTCCAGATCGAGAGCCGCGCGCAGATGGCGATGCTCCCGCGCCTCAAGCCGCGCGAGTTCTACGACCTGGTCATCGAGGTCGCGATCGTGCGCCCGGGCCCGATCCAGGGCGGGATGGTGCACCCGTACCTCCGCCGCCGCTGCGGCGAAGAGGAGGTGAAGCCGCCGCATCCGATCCTGGCGCCGATCCTCGAGCGCACGCTCGGCGTCCCGCTCTTCCAGGAGCAGGTGATGCAGATCGCGATCGTGGGCGCGGGCTACTCGGGCGGCGAGGCCGACCGCCTCCGCCGCGACATGGCCGCCTGGCGCAAGAACGGCAACCTGGAACGCCACCGCGAGCGCCTCCTCCAGGGCTTCCGCGAGCGCGGCATCCCCGAGGAGTTCGGCGAGCGCCTCTACCAGCAGATCCATGGCTTCGCCGAATACGGATTCCCTGAATCACACAGTTGTAGCTTTTCCCTGCTCGTCTACTCGAGCTCCTGGCTGAAGCTCTATTACCCGGCCGAGTTCGCGGCGGCGCTGATCAACAGCCAGCCGATGGGCTTCTATTCACCCTCGACCATCTTGCAGGACGCCCAGCGACACGGCGTAGAGCTCCTCCCGGTCGACATCAACAAGAGCGTTTGGAACTGCACCTGCGAGGGTCCTGACCTAAACGAGGGGCCCCAGAAGCGGCCGCGAATGCGGGCGCGAAGCGCCCCGAGCGCTCCGCGCGAGGGCCGTGTCTGGGGTGGGGGTGTCGGGGGCGAAGCCCCTGACGTTGAGAGCACCAAACTAAGGCTCGGGCTGCGTGTCGTCGCCGGGCTCGGCGAGGATGCGGGGCGGCGGATCGAGGCGGGGCGGCCGTATGCGAGCGCCGGCGACGTGCTCGCGCGGGCGCGGCTCGATCGGAAGGAGGCGATGGCGCTCGCGGAGTCCGGGGCGCTCGACGCGCTCTCGGACGGCGGGCGGCGCGGCGCGATCTGGGACGTCGTCGCGCCGCGGCCGGAGGACATGTTCGTCGGGACGACGAAGAAGGAGCGGAGCCCCGAGCTCGTGCCGATGACGCGCGCGGAGCAGCTCGTGCTCGACTACGAGCGCACCGGCATCTCCGTGTCGGACCACCCGCTGAAGCTCCTCCGGTCCAAGCTCGGGAAGCGGTTCAAGTCGTCCCTCGACGTGCTCGGCCTCCGCGCCGGCACCCGCGTGAAGGTGGCCGGCCTCGTCACGTGCCGGCAACGGCCGGGGACCGCGAGCGGTGTCGTCTTCGTGACGATGGAGGACGAGCACGGCTTCTTGAACCTCGTCCTGTGGCCCCGGGTCTTCGAGAAATACCGCCTCGTCGCGACGACCTCGAAGGTGTTGATCGTGCACGGAAAGATCGAGCGGAGCGACGATCCGAAGGGGCTCCGCCCCCCCGACCCGAACGTGCCGCAGAGCGTCCTCTACGTCGTCGCCGAGCACCTCGAGGCTTTCGACGAGGAGCTCCCGAAGCTCGCGAGCATGAGCCGCGATTTCCATTAGAATGAGACCTGGTGCGGGGCGCAGAGACGATTCTCGAGATCTTGCTGCAGCTCACCGCGCAGCTCACCGACGACCGTCCGCTCGAGGACTTCCTCAAAGCCGTGACCGACGCGTCGCGCGAGATGCTCCCCGCCGAGCACGCGAGCGTGCGCCTGCTCGATCCTTCGCGGTCGATGCTCCTCTCGGGCGCGCGCTCCGGGGCGGGGGAGAGCGATCGGCCGATGGACTTCAAGCGCGGAGAGGGGATCCTCGGTTGGGTCGTCGACAGCGCCCAGCCGGTGCGGGTCGGGGACGTGAGCGCCGATCCGCGCTGGGTGAGCGGGAAGCAACAGGGCTTCGACGTCCGCTCGATCATGGCGGAGCCGCTCTGGTCGAGCGGCGACGTGATCGGCGTGCTCGCGGTGACGTCGGCGAAGGGCGATGCGTTCAGCGAGTCGGATCAGCTCGTGCTGCGGCTGCTCGCGAACTGCTCCGCGCCGCCGATCGAGCGCGCGCGGCTGCGGCGGCTCGCGATGTTCGACGACACGACGATGGCGTTCAACCATCGCTACCTGAACCCGCGCATCGTCGAGGAGATGGAGCGCGCGGGGCGATCGGGCGGGGAGGTGAGCCTCCTCTACATGGACCTCGATCACTTCAAGTCGGTGAACGACAAGTTCGGACACGCGATCGGCGACATCGTGCTCCGCATGTTCGCGGACCGCGTGCGGAAGGCGGTCCGCCGCGTCGACGTCCTCATCCGCCGCGGCGGCGAGGAGTTCGTCCTCGTGATGCCGCAGACGAGCGCGACCCAGGCCCTCGCCACGGGCACCCGCATCCAGCAGACGCTCGCGGCGGAGGACCTCGAGGTCGAGGGCGGCCTGCGCATCCGCCAGACCGTGTCGATCGGCGTCGCGACGTGGGACTCGCGCGAGACCCCCGACCAGCTCGAGCGCCGCGCCGACCACGCGATGTACGAGGCGAAGCGCCAGGGCCGAAACCGCGTCGTCGTCGCGCGCACCGACTGACGCGACGCGTCCGCCACGTACGGCTTCCCTTTGCGGCGAGGGCCGGTCACCATTCTCGTATGGCGGCGCTCGTGATGCTCTTCGGGGTCGTGTTCCTCGTCGTCGCCTGGCGCGGCCATCGCTCCGGCGAGCTCCCCGCCGGGAGCAAGGGCTTCCAGGCGTACCGCCCGAACCGCCACGAGAACCCGATCGCGTTCCACTTCTTCCTCTGCTTCTACGTGGTCACCGGCGTCGGGACGATCCTCTACGGCCTCGCGTCGCTGATCGGCGTCGTCGATCCGATCCCGCTCCGTTGACCGGCGACCCAAGGGAAGGGCGACGCCCTGCGTCCATCGCGCCGTGCGCGCGCTCGTTGCGTTCGGTCTCTTCGCCGCCGGCTGCGCGGCGCGTCCTCCGGCGCCGCCGGAGCCGGGCGTCGTGCAGACGATGCGTCACGAGACGCCGCCGCCGCCCGCGCCCGAGCGCTGCCTCGCGCCCGAGGTGAGGGCGCGCGTCGCCGACTGCTCCGTCACGCGGGTGCTCACGCACGCAGAGGTGCTGGCGGCGCTCGACGCGTCCGACCGCGCCGTCGTCGCGC
The DNA here is from genome assembly GCA_019637155.1 of Labilithrix sp. NCBI lineage: Bacteria > Pseudomonadati > Myxococcota > Polyangiales > Labilitrichaceae > Labilithrix > Labilithrix sp. The sequence continues at coordinate 223,941 of JAHBWE010000010.1, forward strand.
GCCCGCCGAAGGCCGAGGAGCCCGCGTCGCGCGCCAAGAGCTCGAACGAGCTCGCCGAGGAGCGGCGGCGGCAGCTCATCCCGATGGACCTCGTGCCGGAGCAGATCGAGGCGGTCTCGGCGCTGACGAGCTGGGTCTGCGCTCACCCCGAGGACGACGTCATCACCTTCCGCCTCGCGCGGCTCCACTTCGAGCATCGCCGCTTCGAGGAGGCGAGCTTCTTCTTCGCGCGCGTGGCCGAGCACGCGCCGGCGAGCGAGGACATCGCGCCGGCCGCCTTCGTGCGCTGGCTCGAGACCGTGTCGATCCTCGGCGTCGACTTCGGTCGCGTCTCCTGCTTCGACGAGGTCGATGAGAAAGTCCGGCCTGCGCGCGAGCGCCTCTGCGCGTTCGACCTCGTCGCGCTTCATCCCGATCGCACGCAGGCGTGCACGATGATCGGTCGCGTCAACTACGACGTCGATCGGCTGCGCCTCATCGAGGGGACCAACTGAAGCGAGCTGTGCTAACGAGGGCGCATGCCCTTCGAGAAAGTGCTCGTCGTGAACCGCGGCGAGATCGCTCGCCGCGTCATCCGTACCTGCAAGCGTCTCGGGATCGCGACGGTGGCGGTCTACTCCGAGGCCGACGCGGAGGCGCCGTTCGTGACGGACGCGGACGAGGCGGTCGCGATCGGTCCCGCGCCGGCGAAGGACTCGTACCTCGACGTCGCCAAGATCATCGACGTGCTGAAGAAGACGGGCGCGAAGGCGGTGCACCCGGGCTACGGCTTCCTCAGCGAGAAGTCCGCGTTCGCGCGCGCGGTCGCGGAGGCCGGCGCGGTGTTCATCGGCGCGACGCCCGACAACCTCGACGCGTTCGGCGACAAGATGAAGGCGCGCCACGTCGCGCTCTCCGCCGGCACGAGCCCGGTCCCCGGCACCGACGAGCCGATCGCGATCGACACGCCGGAGGGCGTCGCGAACGCGAAGGCGATCGCGGCGAAGGTCGGCTACCCGGTCGTGGTGAAGGCGGTCGGCGGCGGCGGCGGCATCGGCATGCAGGTCGTGCAAGACGAGGGCGGAATGGAGCGCGCGCTCAAGTCGTGCTCCGATCGCGGGAAGGCGAGCTTCGCCGACGAGCGCGTCTACCTCGAGCGCTACGTCTCGCAGCCGCGCCACATCGAGGTGCAGGTCTTCTGCGACGACCACGGGCAGGCCTTCGCGCTGGGCGAGCGCGAGTGCTCGCTCCAGCGCCGGCACCAGAAGATCCTCGAGGAGTCGCCGTCTCCGGCCGCGTTCTTCGAGGGCGCCGCGGGCGAGAAGCGGCGGCAGGACCTCTACGCGGCCGCGCTCCGCGTCGTGACGAAGGTCGGCTATCGCGGCGCGGGGACGTGCGAGTTCATCGCCGACGCGGAGGGCAACCTCTACTTCCTCGAGGTCAACGCGCGCCTCCAAGTCGAGCACCCCGTCACCGAGATGGTCACCGGGCTCGATCTCGTCGAGCTCCAGCTCCGCGTCGCGGCGGGGGAGAAGCTCCCCGACCTCTCGAGCGTGAAGCCGAACGGCCACGCGATCGAGGCGCGCATCTACGCCGAGGATCCGAGCAAGGGCTTCATCCCGAAGCCGGGCCCGATCGACACGCTCGAGTGGGCCGGCGGGGCGGGGGAGGTGCAGACGAAGACGCTGCGGGTGGAGTCCGGGGTGAAGGCCGGAAACAAGGTCACGCCCTACTACGATCCGATGATCGCGAAGCTCGTCGCCTGGGGCGAGACGCGCGCCGCCGCGATCGCCGAGCTCGATCGCGCGCTCGAGGGCACCACCATCGCGCCGGCGACGACGAACCTCGCGTTCCTCCGCAAGACGCTCGCGAGCGACGAGCTCAGGGCCGGTCAGTACGACACGAAGTTCGCCGAGATCCTCGCGAAGCGCGCATAGAATGGCGGGATGAGCCGCCCGCCGTTCATCAAGCACTGGCGCGACGTCATCGGACCCGACGAGGCGGGGTATCCCGGGAGCGAGGAGCGCTTCACGATCGGCTCGCCGATCGGCCGCGCGACGGGGCTCCTCCGCATCGGCGTCCATCACGAGACGCTCCTGCCGGGCCGCCGCTCGTCCTGGCCGCACGCCGAGCGCGACGAGGAGGAGCTCGTGTTCGTGCTCCAGGGCACGCCCGACGTGTGGATCGACGGGGAGCTCCATCGCCTCGAGCCGGGCGACGGCGTCGGCTTCCCGTGCGCGACCGGCATCGCGCACACGTTCATCAACGACACCGATCAGCCGGTGCGTCTCCTCTCGATCGGCGAGCGCTCGAAGCCCACGCACGCGGTCTACTACCCGCTCCACCCCGCGCATCAGGAGATCCTCGGCGAGCGCGACTGGAAGGACGCGCCGAAGCGCCCGCTCGGCGCCCACGACGGCAAGCCGGCGCGTCCGACGCGGCCGCAGGCCGTGCTCGTCACCGAGCGCCTGCGCCTGCGCCCGGTGCGGCTCGAGGATGCGCAGGCGTACTACGAGCTGCGGAGGGACCCCGAGGTCGCGCGTTTCCTCCTGCGCAGGGCGCCCGCGAGCGTGGACGAGGCGCAGAGCGCGCTCGCGCGCGTGCTCGAGTCGAACCAGCCCGCGTGGGCGCTCACGCGCGTACCCGACGACATGTTGCTCGGCATCGTCGGACTCCCGCGCTTCGACGCGGCGAACCGCTGCTCGTCGATCTCGTTCGAGCTCCGCCGCGACGAGTGGGGCAAGCACCTGATGAGCGAGGCCGCCGCGCGCGTGATCGAGCACGCGTTCGGCAAGCTGGGCCTTCATCGCATCCAGGCGGAGATCGATCCGAAGAACCACCCTTCGATCCACCTCGCCGAGACCCTCGGCTTCGTCCGCGAAGGCGTCCTCCGCGACAACGTCTTCCACGACGGCGCCTACTCCGACACCGCCATCTACGCCCGCTTCGCCCCGCGCTGAGCCGCGTCGCCGAGCGTCGCGGCGTCGTTTGCAGGGACGCAGAGGCGAAAGCCCATCGTGGTGTGGCGAGCGGCCTCGTGCGACCAGTTTCGGTACGCTGCCTGCAGCTTGCAGTCGATGCTGCGCCAGCATCCACCGCGCAGCGGACGCACCCGGCCCGCGCCCGTGACGCACGGATCGAGGCCGGCCTTCACGCGTTCGAGGTGGGCGTTGGGCACGAAGACGTCCAGGCACCACTCCCAAACGTTGCCGGCCATGTCGTGGCAGCCGAACGGGCTCACGCCCAGCGGGTACGCTCCCACGACGGAGGGGCCGCCGGAGCTCCAGTCCTCGGCGAAGCACGCGCGCGACTCGTCGGGCAGCTCGTCACCCCACGGGTAGCGCCGCCCGTCGAAACCGCGCGCGGCGAGCTCCCATTGCGCCTCTGTCGGCAACGAGCCTCCCGCCCACACGCAATAGCGCTGCGCTTCGGCCCATCCGACGCCAACGACGGGACGCTCGGGCGCGCCGAAGAGCGGGTGAAGATGCTCCGCCGCCGGCGTCGCGCCCGTCGCCTCGATGAAGGTGCGATACTCCGCGTTCGTCACCGGATAGACGCCGATCGAAAACGGCGAGAGCTCGACGACGTGTGGAGGGTTCGGCGCCTCGGACTCTTGGATGTCCGCGTGGCCCATCGTGAACACGCCTCCTTCGACACCGACGAGACGACTCATCGCTGCCCACGAAGCGGCGCCCATGAAGGGTCGAGCGAGGCGCGACGGCAACCGATGCAGTCCTCCGCGATCGGAATCCCCGCAGAGGCGAGGCGCTCCGCGAACGACGGACGAAGGAGCCCCGACTGAAACCAGACCACCCCGGGTCGAACGGCAATCACGTCGTCGACGTAAATAGCGAAATCATCGTTCTTGACAAAAATGCTCAACACGTCGATCGGCGATATGATCTCCGTGAGGCTGCGGCAGACCCGCACGCCGAGGATCTCCGTCGCCTCGGGATACCGAATCGGCACGGGCACGATCGTGTAACCGACCTTCTGGAGGTAAAGCGGGATCTGGTGGGCATCGAGCTGTCGTCGGGAGTCGGGCTTGATTCCCAAGACCGCGACGGTGCGCGACGTCGCGAGAACGCGCTCCATCCCGGTGACGTCGAGCAACTCGAGGTCCACGTCGTCAATGTTATCCCCGCACGTTCGGGAAGCCCTTGCCCTCCGTCGCCGCAGCCTGCGCGTACATCGCGACGATCGGGGGCATCGCGACCCCGGCGGCCCATTTCCTCATCGCACCGGCGTCAGGGGCGCTTTTCCGTGAAGGACCGCGATCACGTTCGCGGCCGCCGTCGCCGCCATCTTCTCGCGCGTCTCGCGCTCGGCGCTGCCGATGTGCGGCGCCAGCACGACGTCCTCGCGCGCGAGGAGGTCCGGATGCACGCGCGGCTCGTCGGCGTACACGTCGAGGCCCGCCGCCGCGAGCGGTCCGTCGCGGAGCGCCTTCGCGAGCGCCGCTTCGTCCACGATCGGCCCGCGCGCGGTGTTCACGAGGACCGATCCCGGCCGCATCCGCGCGAGGCGCGCCGCGTCGAAGAGGCCGCGCGTCTCCGGCGTGAGCGGGCAATGGATCGTGATCGCGTCCGACGTCGCGCACAGCTCGTCGAGGTCCGGCACGAACGTCGCGCCGAGCACGCGCTCGAGGTTCTCGGGGACGCGCCGTCGCTGCGTGTATCCCACATGCATCCCGAAGCCGCGCGCGCGGCGGGCCATCGCCATCCCGATGCGGCCGAAGCCGACGACGCCGAGCTTCATCCCGTGCACCTTCGCGCCGAGGTGGAACGTCGGCGTCCACGCCTTCCAGCCGCCCGCGCGCATGAGGCGGTCGCCCTCGCTGATGCGCCGCGCGGCGTCGAGGAGGAGCCCGAACGCGAGGTCCGCCGTCGCTTCGGTGAGGACGTCGGGCGTGTTCGTGACGACCACGCCGCGCGCCGCGCACGCCGCGAGGTCGACGTTGTCCACCCCGACCGCGACGTTCGCCACCACCTTCAGCGCCGGCGCCCGCGCGAGCACCGACGCGTCGATGCGATCGGTCACGAGCGAGAGCAGCCCGGAGGCGCCGGCGAGATCGGCCTCCGCGATCGACGGCGCGACGTCGACCGCGAACGACTCGGAGAGGACCGGCACGGCGTCTCCCGGCAAGTCCCCGCTGACGACGACACGCTCACGGGATCCCATGGAAGAAGGATCTCGTCTCGGAAGGAGAGCCGGGAAGGAATATCGAACGTCTCCCTTCGAAAAAAACTATACGTTAAATGACTATTTGTTGCGCACGTGCGTCGAAACGGAGCTTCGGGTCTCGGCCGGATCGACGCGGTCGTGCCGAGCAGGTGGAGACGAGGAGGGACGACACATGAGTGATGCGAAGCGAACGGGGAGGGGCGGAGCGGGGCTCGTCCTCGCGGTGATGGGGGGAGCCTTCCTCCTCGCGTGTGACATCGAGAAGGACCTCACCACGAAGTACGGCCGGCCCCCGGCGACCAAGACACCGTCGCACTGCGCGCTCACGCAGAAGGGCGTGCGCGTCACGGCCACGGAGCACGCGACGATCCGAAGCTGGACCTTGCCCGGGCTCCACGTCGTGTACTCGCCGTTCGGAGGGCCGGCGACGTGCGACACCGGTATCGTGCGCATCGAGACCGCGGCCTACCGCCAGATGGGCGACGCCGCCGCGCGTGAGTCTGACGCCAAGCGGCCGCGGCTCTGACGACGTGACTCAGTCGGCGTCGAACGGCACGACGTCGGTCGCGGTGAGCCCGGGGATCTTTGCCTTCACCGCTTCGAGCGTGTCCGCGGCGGTGCCGACGACGATGACGACGAGGTTCTGCGGATCGAGGCGCATCTTCGCCGCCGCGTTCGCGCGCTCGAGCGTCACGTCCTTCACGTGATCGACGTAGCGCGTGTGGTAGTCGGCCGGCAGCTCGAGGAGCTCCGTCTCGATCGCCTGCCCGAGGCGCTTCGGCGCGGTGTCGATCTCGAAGGCGTAGGAGCGCACGAGGTAGTTCTTGATGAACCCGAGCTCGCGCTTCGAGATCCCCTTCGCGACGAAGTCCTCGAGGAGCTCCAGCATCAGCTCGGTGCACGGCGCGCAGTCCGCCGCCGCCGGCGCCGCCGCCATCGTGAACGCGTGGCGCCGCCGCTCGATCGAGAGGCGCGCGCTCGTGCCGTAGGACCAGCCGCGCTTGCTCCGGATCTCGCGCATCATCCGCGACGTGAACGTGCCGCCGAGGACCGCGGTCGCGGTGACGAGCGGGACGTGGTCCTCGTCGTGCGGCCACGTCCCGAGCGAGCCGATGAGCGTCTGCGTCTGCGTGCGCTCCGGTTTGTCGACGAACACGAGGCGGCGGCCGGTCGGCGCGGTCGGCTCCGGCGGCTTCATCGGCAGCGGCGGGCCCTCCTTCACCGCGCTCGTGATGCGCGCCGCGATCACCTTCGCTTCGTCGACCGAGATCGCGCCCGCGAAGCCGAGCACGAGGTCCCTCCGCACGAAGTGGCGGTCGTACGCGGCGACCACGTCGTCTCGGCCGATCGCGTCGATCGTGGGGAGGCGGCCGGCGGCGGAGCGCGCGTACGGGTGGCCGGGGAACAGCGCGCGGCGGAACGCGAGGTTCGCGAGGGCGCGGTCGCTGTCGCGCGCCTCGACGATCTCCGCCGAGGTCTCGCGCTTGAGGCGCGCGACCTCGGCGGGATCGAACGTCGGCTGGCCGAGGAGCGAGGTGAGGAGGTCGACGAACTTGTCGACGTTGCGGCGGATGACCTGCCCGTGGAACGACACGGTGGAGGGGCCGACGTCGAGCGACAGCTCCGCTCCGAGGCGATCGATCGAGGCCTCGATCTCCTGCGCGCTGCGCCCGCCGGCGCCGCGCCGGAGCATGCGCGCGGCGAAGCGGCAGACGCCGTCCTTGCCCGCGGGGTCGGCGATCGCGCCGCTCCGGACCGAAACGACGATCGAGACGAGCGGGACCGCGGCCGAGCTCTCGACGAAGCCCACCCCGCCGCCGTCGAGGTCGAACCGCACCGGCTGGTGCGCCGTCATTCGGCCGCTCCCGCGATCGGATCCGCCTCGGTCTCCGGCTCGGGCAAGACGCGGATGATCGTGCGCGCCTCGTCGACGAGCCAGCGCCGCGCGGCGGTGCGGAGCTCGCCGGCGGTGACGCGGCGATAGCGCTCCAGCCGGCGGAACGCGGCGGTCGGATCGCCGAGGACCGTGTCGTAGAAGCCGATCTGCTCGGCCTTGCCGCTCGTCGTCTCGAGCGACTGGAGGAGCCCGAGCTCGAGGCGCGCCTTCGCGCGGTCGATCTCTTCGCTCTCGATCAGCTCCGTCTTCAGCCGCTCGAGCTGCGCGTCGACCGCGCTCAGGATCGCGTCGCCCGAGACGCCCGGGCGCGCGGTGAAATACAGCTCGTAGAGGCCGGGGTCGCGGAAGGTCGAGACCCAGCCGCGGACCTCGGTGCACGTCTCCTTCGCGATCACGAGCTCGCGGTAGATCCGCGAGGCGCGGCCGCCGAAGAGGACCTCGTTCAGGACGACGAGGGTGGCGTGCTCCGCGTCGCCGAGCGCGGGGCCGCGGTAGCCGACGAGGACCTTCTCGCTCGGGGTGGGCTTCTTCATCGAGAGCTCGCGGCGCCCGGCCTGCGGCGGCTCCGGCTGCGTGTCCTCTTCGGGAATGCTCGAGGTGGGGATCGGACCGTACGCATCGCGGATTTTGGCGAGGACGTCTTTTTCGTTGACATCGCCGACAACGACCACGGTCGCGTTGTTGGGGGCGTAGAAGGTCTTGTAGAAGTCGACGCAGTCGTCGGGGGTGAAGCCCTCGATGTCCTTCATCCACCCGATCGTGGGCCAGTGGTAGGGGTGGACCGTGAACGCGGTCTTGTAGAGGATCTCGTTCGCGGTTCCCTCGACGTCGTCGTCGACGCGCATGCGCCGCTCGTTCGCGACGACGTCCTTCTCGCTCGCGACCTGCGGCTCGCGGAGGACGAGGCGCGCCATGCGCTCGCTCTCGAGCTTCACCGCGAGGGGGAAGCGGTCCTTCGGGAGCGACTCGTAGTAGTAGGTCCAGTCGAGCCACGTCGCCGCGTTCGACTCGGCGCCGTTCTCCTCGAGCTTCCGGTCGAACTCGCCCGCCGCGAGCCCCTCCGTCTCGTTGAACATGAGGTGCTCGAAGAGGTGGGCGAGCCCGGTCTTGCCCTCGCGCTCGTGGCGCGACCCGACGCGGAACCAGGTAAAATAAGAGAGGACGGGCGCGCTCTTGTCGACGAGGAGGAGGAGGCGGAGCCCGTTGCCGAGGAGGAAGCGGAGGAGCCGCGGCGCGGCCTCTCCGGTCGGCCCCGTCTCGCCGAACGGGACCGATCCTTCGAAGGTCCAGTGCGCGGTGGGGACCGCGGCGTCTTCGTTCAGGCGCGCGATGAGCGCGGCGAGCTTCGCGTCGGACATGGGCCGTACGTATTACCAGGCGTGAAGGTCGACGACGCTAAAACCCGCCGGGTCCCGTCCCGACACTCTCCAGACCCAGGCGTTGCCCCCGCTGAGCGCCACGATCGCAGAGTCGCGCGCGTCGGCCTCGCTCATCCCACCCACGCGCACGAGCCGCGCGGGGTCGCGTCCGTTCGGCACGGCGTGGAAGAGCGGCTCGCCGTGACCGACCGCGATGACGCCGCCGTCGCTCGCGAGCAAGATCCCGCCGTCGTACGCGCGGAGCCCGTAAAGCGGGCGCGGCGTGCCTTGCTCGGTGAGGTAGGCCTGGTGGTAGGTGAGGAGGCCGACCGGTCGCGGCGGGCTCGCGGGGTCCATCGTCCAGACGCCGCCGTCGCGATCGAGCACGTACGAGTTGTTCCGCCACACGTCGAGGTCGACGAGGGCGCCGTCGATCACCTGGTTCTCGGTGATCGGCTCCCACTCCGCGGAGTCGAAGCGCGCCACCGCGCCGACGCGATCGCCGCAGACGAGCATCCACAGCCGGAGGCCGCGGCCGTGGAGGGCGACGACGGACTCGTTCTCGTCGAGGTGCGCATCCGGCACGAAGCGACGGAACTGGCGGCCGTCGAACTCGAGGAGCGCGCCGGTGCCGTAGACGAGCACGCGATCGCCGGCGCCGCCGATGCCGCTCCACCAGGGCCGGCCGCGGGTCGGGCGCTGGAGCGGGTAGGACGTCGCGCGCCCGTGCGCGAGCTTGACCGCGTGCGTCGTGCTGAGCCCCCACACCGTGCCGTCGCGCGCGACGTAGAGATCGTTCAGCGCTTCGCCGACCTCCTGCGTCCCGGACGCGACGCCCTCGACGACGTGGAGGACGACGCTCTGCCCGCCCGGCGCGCGGCCGAGGAGGTAGAAGTCGTCGGCGGACGCGCCGCTCGCGGCCTTGAACGAGAGCCGTCCGGCGGGGCTGATCGCGACGTGGAGCACCCCGCGCTGCACGAGCGGCGCCTCGCGCGGCGCGCGCCGCAGGTCGCGCACCGCGTCGGGGTGGCTCGGCTGGCTCTCTGCGTCGCTGAAGAAGTTCTCGTCGCGGAACGTGCGCAGCCAGCGAAAGACGTCCTCCGCCTCGAAGGTGTACACGCCGGTGCGGAGCGCGATCGTGAGCTTGAAGTCGTCGACGTTGAGGGCGAGCGAGGCCTTGCCGCTGTTGTCGAAGAGGCGATCGACGTCGCCGCGGATCTGGCGCTCCATCTCGCGGCCGATGAGGAGCCCGATCGCCTCCGCGTCCGCGCTCTCCATCCGCCCGACGACGGGGTACTCGAAGCGGAACCCGAGCTCGTAGAGGAGGCGCTTCAGCCGCTCCGGCATCTTCGCCGCGCGCTCGACCTGCTCCTCGCGCTCGTCCGCGATCGCGTCGAGCCACTCGCCGAAGTGCGCGGCGAGCGGGGTCGCGAGGCCGTTCTGCCACTCGACGATCGGGAGCTCGCCTTGATGCCGGATCGAGCTCACGAGGCGGCGGCCGCCGCCTTTGTCGAAGCAGATGACGCGGTCGTCGGAGGCGCGGCAGAACGGGGCGTAGCGCGTGGCCTCGTTGACGCCGTCGAGGATCAGTTTGTCGGCCTCGGCTTCCATCTCGCTCGTGAGGAGGAAGACGTCGGGCTCGCCGATCGCGCTCGCGACGCGCATCGTCGCGACGTAGCTGGGGGGCAGCTCGGTCCCGAGGAGCTGCGACTGCGCCGCGAGCTCCTTCATCGGGAGGGGATCGCCGAGGCGGTCTTTGTAGCCGCTCTTCACGAGCACGGTCTTGATGCGTTCGAGCGCGGCGAGCGCGAGGCGCGTCGGGTCGACGTTGCTGCGCGGCCTCGAGCCGCGCGTGACGCTCTTCTTCTTCGGCGTCTTCCTCACCGGCTCTCGCCAGCGTACCAGGTCTCGTCAGCGTGAGCGCGATCGCGATCGTGACCGCGAGAAGTCCCAGGCGCAGCAGAGGACGCCGGCGGTGGCGGGGATGCGGAGGAGCAGGCCCGCGCCGAGGAGCGGGTAGCCCGCGTCGCTCGGCAGCTTCTGGTAGCCGCCCTCGAAGTACGCGCCGAGCGCGAACGTGCCGAACGCGACGCCCCAGTAGTAGCTGGGACCCGACGAGGTCGACTCGAGCGGATCGCCCTCGGTGCCGTTGAAGAGCTCGATCGACGCGCGGAGCATCCCGCTCGCGGCGAAGTCGGCGCCGGGACGGAAGTAATACTCCGCGCGCGGTCCGGCGAACGCGCGCCAGAAGCGGCCGCCCGCGATGCGAGGGCCGCCTTCGAGGTAGAGGCCGTGGACGGGGAGGCGGCCGAGCCCGTAGTCCTTGCTCGTCTGCACGTAGCCTCCGCCGACGTCGAGCGGGAAGTCCTTGCTCGGGACGAGGCTCGCGACGTGCGTGCCGACGGAGAAGCGGTAACCGTGATCGCCGCCCAGCCGCGCGGCGTAGCCGACGTCGCCCTTGAGCGGGGGCGTCATGAAGGGCAGGCAGCCGCTCCCGGCGGCGACGACGAAGAACGCGACGAGCGCCCTCCGGATCACTGCTCGACTTTGAGGATCGCGAGGAAGGCCTTCTGCGGGATCTCGACGTTGCCGACCTGCTTCATCCGCTTCTTCCCCTCTTTTTGCTTCTCGAGCAGCTTCCGCTTGCGGCTGATGTCGCCGCCGTAGCACTTCGCGGTGACGTCCTTCCGCAGCGCGCGGACGGTCTCGCGGGCGATGATCTTGCCGCCGATCGCGGCCTGGATCGCGACCTCGTACTGCTGCTGCGGCACGAACTCCTTGAGCTTCTCGGCGAGCCCGCGGCCGCGGTTGTAGGCGCGATCTTTGTGGACGATGATCGAGAGCGCGTCGAGCGGGTCGCCGTTGACGAGCATGTCGACCTTCACGAGGTTGCCGACGCGGTAGTCGATGAACTCGTAATCCATCGAGGCGTAGCCGCGGGACACGCTCTTCAGCTTGTCGTGGAAGTCGAAGAGGACCTCGGCGAAGGGGACCTCGTAGACGATGATGTAGCGGTCGGCGCTGGGGCAGGTCATGTTGACCTGCGTGCCGCGCTTCTCCTGACACAGCGTGATCGCGGCGCCGACGTACTCCTGCGGGACGTGGATGGTGAGCTTGACGTAGGGCTCCTCCATCCGGTCGATGAGCTGCGGGGCGGGGAGCTTGGTCGGGTTGTCGACCGTGACCCTCTCTCCGTCGGTCTTGAACACGTGGTAGACGACGGACGGCGCGCTCGTGATGAGGTCGAGGTTGAACTCGCGGTCGAGGCGCTCCTGGATGATCTCCATGTGGAGGAGCCCCAGGAAGCCGCAGCGGTACCCGAACCCGAGCGCCTCGGAGGAGTCGGGCTCGAAGTTGAACGCGGCGTCGTTCAGGTGGAGCTTCTCGAGCGCGTCGCGGAGGGCGGAGTAGTCGGAGGCGTCGGTCGGGAACACGCCGGCGAAGACCATCGGCTTCACCTCTTTGAAGCCGGGGAGCGCGTCGGTCGCCTCGCGCGAGGTCTGGCCGTGCGGATGCGTAATGGTGTCGCCGACCTTCGTGTCGTGGACGGACTTGATGTTGGCGGCGAGGAACCCGACCTCGCCGGGACCGACCTCGTCGAGCGCGGTCGAGAAGGGCGTGAAGGTGCCGAGCTCGGTCACCTCGTACTGGCCCTTGGTCGACATGAACTTCACGACGTCGCCGCGCTTGATGCTGCCGTCGACGACGCGGAACATGACCATCGCGCCGCGGTACGAGTCGTACCAGGAGTCGAAGATGAGGGCGCGGAGCGGGGCGTCGGGGTTCCCCTTCGGCGGCGGGCACTTCTCGACGATCTGCTCGAGGATCTCGGGGACGCCGACCCCGGTCTTGCCGCTGCAGGGCACGGCGTCGGAGGTGTCGAGCCCGATGATCTGCTCGATCTCCTGCTTGGTCTTGTCGAGATCGCTCGAGGGGAGGTCGACCTTGTTGAGGACGGGGATGACCTCGAGGCCCTGGTCGATGGCGAGGTACACGTTGGCGAGGGTCTGCGCCTCGACGCCCTGCGTCGAATCGACGACGAGGATGGCGCCTTCGCACGCCGAGAGCGAGCGGGAGACCTCGTAGTTGAAGTCGACGTGGCCGGGGGTGTCGATCAGGTTGAGCTGGTAGGTCTCGCCGTCCTTGGCCTTGAATTTGAGGCGGACGTTCTGGGCTTTGACGGTGATGCCGCGCTCACGCTCGATGTCGAGCTTGTCGAGGAACTGTTCCCGCGCCTCGCGCTGCGTGAGGGCCCCCGTCACCTCGAGGATGCGATCGGCGAGCGTCGACTTCCCATGGTCGATGTGCGCGATGATCGAGAAGTTTCGAATCTTGGACTGAGGCGTCGTCGGCACGGCGCGCTACTCATATCATCTTCTCAACGTCGGGGCTTCGCCCCGACACCCCACCCCAGACACGGCCCTCGCGCTGCGCGCGAGGGTCGCTTCGCGACCGCTTGCGCGGCCGCTTCTGGGGCCCCGTTTCATGGCGGCCTCGTGCCCTCTGCGGGTGCTTCCGTATCGTCCGTCACTCAATCGCGCCCATCTCGCGCGCGGCTGGCCCCGGCGAGCCCGCGACTCTTCACTCAACGCCTGCATCGCAGGCATATCCCGCGTGGGTGCCTGCGGTCCTTCACTCAACGCGCTCTCCCATCACCGCACGCAGGCATCGCCGCGTGGGGCCCATGGAGCCCGGCCCTTCACTCAACGCGCCCCTTGCATCTCCCGCGCGGGTGCTCGAAGGAAGCCGCTGAAGGGCGACATGCTTAGCCCGTGGTGGCTCGATGTGCCTTGCATCTCCCGCGCGGTGCCCGAAGGAAAGCCCGCGGCCCGTCACTCAACGCCTCCCCCGCCTACACTCTCGCCGAGGTCTTCTTGCCAGCGGCGGCGATGGCGTGCGCGGTCTTCTACTTCTTGCCGGCGGCGGCGATGGGCGGGGGCGCGTCGGAGTGGAGCGCGTCGCGCTCGCGGACGTCGGGGGGGCGCGGTGAGTCGCTCTCCGGTGTCTCGACGAGGGAGAGCTGGCCGGGAAGGAGGTGCGCGTAGTGACGCAGAACGAGATCGATGCCCTCACGGATGTAGACGGCGACAGGCACCTTCGTACGATCGTGCAGGAGCTTCAGCTTGTCGGCCTGCTCCGGCGTCACGTAGATGGTGGTCGAGATCTTCTTCCGCATGGTCCGCGTTTTTCGTCTGTTGTTTCCGCGTCTTTGAGAGGTCTAACGCACGGGTCGCTCGGCCACTAGCTCCTTGAGTTGGGGCCGCGCGCACCCATCCGCATGGATATACACTACGTGAACATACGTGACGGTCAAGGGCGACCGTGAACCTGTGGAGAACCTTTGGAAGAAGCACGTTTGTGCACAATGTAAGCATAGTAATTTCCACTAATTAGCGGTGTGTAGGGGAAGGGGCGGCGGTGCGGCACGGTGCGGCTTGCGGACCAGCTGAGGCGGGGTCTATCGTGACGCGGATGCGCGGTGTCGTCCTCGGCGTTCTCGGAGCCGCGTCACTGGCCGTCGCGGCCTCCGTCGGGTTCGGGTGCGGGGGAGAGAGCTCGGCGACCGCGAACGCGAAGCTGCCGGAGGGGGTCCGTTCGCAGTCCATCGAGCACGAGGCGTGCTCGGAGAGCGGTCATCGCGTCGAGCAAGTCGACGTGAACAACGACGGGCGCCCCGACATCAAGCGCGTCTACGAGGGCAACCACGAGGTGTGTCGCATCAGCGACCTCAATCGCGACGGCAAGCCGGACATGTTCGAGTACTACGACACGGCCGGGAACCTCCGTCGGCGCGAGGCCGACTACGACGACAACGGGATCGTCAACTCGATCGAGATCTACGAGAACGGGAAGATCGTGCGCGCCGAGCTCGATGCGACGAGCCAGGGCCGGATCGACACGTGGGACACGTTCGACGCGAGTGGAAAACGCACGAAGCGCGAGCGCGACACGAACGGCGACGGGCGCGTCGACCAGTGGTGGACCTACGAGGGCGACAAGGTGACGATCGCCTCCGACAAGAACGGCGACGGAAAGCCCGATCCCGACTCCATCGTCACGCTCGGCGGGTCGGGCGGGGGAGGCAGCGCGGCCGCCGCACCGGCCGACGCGGGGCTGCCGCCGCCCCCGGCGCCTCCGTCGGCGCCCGGGTCCGAGCCCGAGCCGCCGTCGCCGTCCCCTGCGGCGGTGCCGGACGCAGGTCCCCCGAGGCGCGGAGGCGCGCAGCGATGAACGGGCGGAGCGTCTTCTGGCTCGGTGTCTTCGTGTCGCTCGGCACCGCCGGTGCGATGGCGTGCGGCGGCGACAAGGCGCCCACCGCCGCGAAGACGCCGACCGCCCCCGGCGGCTCGAAGGACCCTTCGAAGTGGCCGGCCGACGACCGGTCGATGTGCGACTGGCGCAACAAGCCCGAGCTCGAGGTATCGGAGACCGTCGGCCCCGGCGCGCTGAAGCCGAACGTCCGCCGCGTCTACAAGATCTTCGGCGAGGGCGAGAACCGACACAAGACGCTCGCGTGCCGCGAGATCGACACGAACCTCGACGGCATCAAGGACGTGGTCCGCACCTTCAACAACAAGGGCGAGGCCCTCCACGAGGAGGCCGATCGCGACTACGACGGTCGCATCGACGTGTGGCTCAACTTCGTCGACGGCCGCCTCGCCCAGGAGGACGTGGACACGAACCACGACGGCAAGCCCGACGTCTGGAAGTTCTACGTGAACGGCCAGCTCCAGCGCATCCGCCGCGACCGTAACGGCGACGGCAAGCCCGACATCTGGGAGATGTACTCGAAGGGCCGCCTCGAGCGCATCGGCACGGACGAGACGTTCGACGGCCACGTCGACCGCTGGGACCGCGACGAGCAGCTGAAGTACGAGGCCGACACCGCGGAGAGGAAGGCGCGCGAGCAGACGGAAGACGCGGGCGTGCAGACCCAGTCCGCGCCGACGATCGGCCCGCAGGACGCCGGCGCTCCCGCGGACGCGGGCGCGAAGAAGGGCGCCACGGCGAAGTAGCGAGTCGGCGCCTCGAACCAAGCGCTGCGCGTCCGTGCTAGGACCCGCCCGACGGTATTCGCCATGGAACGTATCCAGAAGATCCTCGCTCACGGCGGTGTCGCATCGCGTCGCGCGGCCGAGCAGCTCATCCTCGAAGGCCGCGTCCGCGTGAACGGCAAGGTCGTCACGGAGCTCGGCGCGAAGGCCGACGCGCGGCGTGACCGCGTCGAGGTCGACGGCAAGCGTGTGGTCGCGGAGGAGCTGGTCTACGTCGTGCTCCACAAGCCGCGCGGCGTGGTGGCGACGATGCATGATCCGGAGGGTCGTCCCACGGTGCAGGAGCTGCTCAAGAGCATCCCTGGTCGAGTGTATCCGGTCGGCCGGCTGGACTTCGCGACGAGCGGCGTGCTCCTCGCGACGAACGACGGTGAGCTCGCGGACGGCCTCCTCCATCCGCGGAAGGCGGTCCCGAAGACGTACGTGCTCAAGGTGAAGGGCTTGATGAAGCCGGACGACATCGAGCGCTGGCGCAAGGGCGTGCGTCTCGAGGACGGTCCGACGCTCCCCGCGCAAGCGAAGCTCTTGCGCCACGAGGCGGACAAGACGTGGCTCGAGCTCACGATCACGGAGGGCCGCAACCAGCAGATCCGCCGCATGGGCGAAGCGACGGGCTTCCCGGTGATGCGCCTCGCGCGCGTCGCGTTCGCCGAGATCAGCGCAGAGGGCCTCGCGCCGGGACGCTGGCGCCACCTCACACGCGACGAGCTCGTGGACCTACGCAAGACGTACGGCGTGCCGCGGTCTCTCCCGTCCGCCCCCGACGCAGGCCCGAAGCGCCTGCAGACAAAGGCCGTCTTCGTCCGCGGCGCCGTCAAGGGCGCCGCCGGCCGCACGACCCGCAACGCCGGCGCCGAAGCCCAGCCACGCACACCTCGCAAGTCCCCCGACGAAAACTGGGGCGATCGCCCCACGCCCCGCGCCGGTGGTGGCGACCGCGCACGTCCCACGCCCCGCGCCGGTGGTGGGCGTACGGGCAGTGGTGGCGACCGTGAGACGCGGGGGAGCGTCGAGGGTGGGCGTCGAGGCGAGGGCGGCGGAGAGCGCACGTCACGACGCGGTCGGTCGTCGGATGCAGGTTGGGGCCGCGACGCACAGGCAGGCTCGTCGACCCGAGGCGGAGCTCGTCCTCGCGACAACGCCTCCGCGGGCGGAAAACCGCGCGCTCGCCGTCCCCGCTGAGGGATTGCACAACCAAGGTTGTGCAAATGCGGCGGAGCACCAGCGGCGCGGGACCGGATGCACGCGGCATCGCCGTGCGGACCGTTGCGGCTGCGGTGTCGAAGTGGGCTGTCCGTCGCAGCTGCGGGGCTGACGTCGGCGTCCGGCCGTTGCGGCTGCCCGGGCCGTCCGGCCGGCCGTCGCGGCTGAGGGGCCGGCCGTCCGTCGCGGCCGCGGGGGGTCCGTCCGTCGGTCGTAGGCTACAGAGCCGTCCGGCCGTCCGTTGCGGCTGAGGGGCCGACTTCGGCCGTCATGGCTGCCGGCCGAAGTCGGGCGTCGGGTCGTCATGGCCGGGCCGAAGTCGGGTCGTCATGGCCGGGCCGAAGTCGGGTCGTCATGGCCGGGCCGAAGTCGGGCCGTCGTGGCTGCCGGCCGAAGTCGGGCCGTCGTGGCCGGGCCGAAGTCGGGCCGTCGTGGCTGCCGGCCGAAGTCGGCCGTCGTGGTTGCCGGGCCGAAGTCGGCCGTCGCGCCAAGTCGGGCCGAAGTCGGCCGTCGCGCCAAGTCGGGCCGTTGCTGCCGAGTCGGGGTTCAGTAGCCGTCGCTGCTGCCGCCGCCGCCGAAGCGGCCGCCGCCGCCTCCGTAGCCGGAGCCGCCGCCTCCGCCGCCGCTCGAGCCACCACCTCCGCCACCGCGGCCGAAGAAGAGGAGCCAGAAAAGGAGGGAACGGAACGTCGGGGAGTAGATCGCGAGGGCGATGATGCCGATGAGGGCGACGATCCACGCGCCCATCTTCGCGAGATCGGCGGGCGTGGCCTCCTCGATGGCGCTCTTGCCCTTGCCCTCGTGCGCCGGGGCGCGGCCTGGCTCGCTCTTTCCGCCGGGCGTGCCTTCGACGAGCGCCTTCAAGATCGCGTCGGTGCCGGCGTCGATCGCGTCGTACGTGCGGCCCTCGACGAGAAGAGGGGCGATGACCTTGGTGTTGATGTGGCTCGACTCCACGTCCGTCAGCGCACCGCCGACGCCTTTGCCCGTCTCGATGCGCAGCTTCCGCTCCGCCGCGGAGTGAATGAGGAGGACGCCGTCGTCGCCCTTCGCCGAGCCGACTCCCCACGCGTTGCCGGCCGTATAGCCGACGTCGTCGATCGTGAGGCCGTCCGGCAGGCGCGGGAGGAGAAGGACCACGACCGCGAAGCCCGTCTGTTGCCTCGCGTCGTCGAGCTTCAGGTCGAGGGCGCGCCGCTGCTCCGGCGTCAGCGCTCCCGCTTGATCGACCACGTGGCCGTTGAGCGGGGGCGGCGTCCACGGCGCGGCGCGCGCCGACGTCGCGACGAAGAAGAGCGCGAACGCAAAGAGGACTCCAAAGACGCGACGCAGCACCGGCGTGGAATGTAATCCGGCGAGCGCGCCACGTCACGGTGCGACGCCCTGACGTGGCGTAGCGTCGCGTCGCGAAAAGCGAGCTCGAGCGTGACGCGCCGGGAGCGGCTCTCGCGGGAAAGCTGGCGCGAAGGCGAAGCACGACGCCGAGCTCGAGCGGGACGCGACTTCGGGAGTGGCTCCTGCGGGAGCGTCCGGTCGCTGCGGGAGCTACTTCGGGGGTGGCTCTTGCGGGAGCGTCCAGTCGTTGTGGAAGAGGCCGGCGGCGCGGATGGGGGTGGCGCCGAGCATCACCTGGCCTTGGGCGGGGGCGAGGGCCGCGTCCCATACGACGTAGTCTGGGAGGAGATCGGGGAGGGAGCGCGCGCGGAGCATGCCCGCGACGTCGGCGCCGGCGATGACGACGACGTAGCGATCCGGACGGAGTGGGTTGGGGTGGATGAACGCCGCGCCGACCTCGCGGCCGGTGATGGTCTGGGCGCCGAGCGTGACGCCGGTCCCGTCGACGCGGATCGGGAACGAGCCGCCGAGCGCGGCGAGGACCTTGTTCGTGCGGCCGAGGAGGAAGAGCGCGCGATCGTTCGCGAGCGGCTCGCCGCGGGCGAGGAACTCGGTGTCGCTCATGACCGGGTAGTGCGTCGGGACGCCCGGCCGGTTGGCGAACGCGCGGGCGACCTCGGCGTTCGCGCGCGCCTCGTCGCCGTCGGCGTACACGAACGTGATCGGCTCGTGGAAGACGTCGCGGAGCGGGCCCGTCACGTGGCCGTGTTTGTACGGGCCCGCGTGCGTCGCGGGGCCCTTCTCCCAGGTCGCGCCGGCGCGGTGGAGGACGAGCGGCTCGTCGGCGGCGAAGGTGAGCGAGGTGCCGTCCGCGACGACCGTGATCGCGGCGCTCGCGTCGACGAGGCGCTCGTCGCGCGTGAGGGTGAGCGCCAGCGCGTTCGTCGTCGTGAGCGTGATGCGCGAGCGCGAGGCGACGCGCGCGTCGACGTCGGCCCACCCCAGCTCGCTCGCGAGCTCGTCCACCGTCACCCACGCGCTCGTGGCGTAGCGCGAGCGCATCGTGCGGAAGCGCACGCGCGCGGGGTGGCGATCGAGCCGCTGCTCGAGGAGCCACTTGATGCCCTTGAGCTCGCCGTACGTGACGCCCCAGACGTTGTGGCCGAGGTCCGGGTGCTCGTGCTTCACCGAGTATTTCAGCTTTTCGTAGCGCTCGATGAGCACGCCGCTGTTCGCCTCCGGCAGATCGCGCGTGCCGTGCACGATGTAGAGCGGCAGGTGCTCGCCGTTCTCCGCCCACAGCACGTTCGAGCGCTCCTCGAGCAGCGAGCGCTCCCAGCCGCGACGGATGCGCGACGAGAGCTCGGGGCGGATCAGATAGCTGTGGTATCCGCAGAGCGGCGCCGCCGCCGCGAACACGTGCGGGTAGTGGAAGGGGAGGGACGCGGAGCCGATGCCGCCCATCGATGGGCCCGTCACGGTGATGCGCGTCTCGTCGATCGGGAAGGTCTTCTTCGCCCACTCCATCAAGTAGAGGACGTCGTCCTC
Organism: Labilithrix sp.; assembly: GCA_019637155.1. Taxonomy (NCBI): domain Bacteria; kingdom Pseudomonadati; phylum Myxococcota; order Polyangiales; family Labilitrichaceae; genus Labilithrix; species Labilithrix sp. The sequence goes on from JAHBWE010000010.1 coordinate 243,500, forward strand.
GCCGATCTCGCGGTACATCGTGTTGCCGTGCGCGTACGGCGTGATCACGAACGCGTCGACGGGAGGGAGGGGGACCGCGTGACGGTCCTTCCACCAGGGGTCCTTCTTCTCGTCGTCCTGGCCGAAGAGCGCGCGCATCATCGAGAGCGGTGCGCTGTTCATGCCGTGGAGGCCGACGATGAGCGGGTACTTCCGCGCCGCGCCGGGCTTGTAGCTCGGCGGGACGTAGAGCCCGTACTCGCTCGGCGCGGCGTCGAACGGCGTGACGAGCGCGCGCCGCATCATGCCCGTGCGCCCGTCGTACGGGTCGAGGCCCTTCTCGAGGTTCGCGGCGATGCGGTCGACGTCCTTCGCCTCGTCGGCCTGCGCCTCGGTGTCGGCGTCGCCGCGCGCGAGGAGACGCGCGAGGCGCTGCGCGACGAAGCGGGCCGAGTCGAGCGAGCCGGGCTGGAGCCATGGCTCCCGACCCGACACCTTCGCGAGCGCGCGATCGATGCGCGTGAGCGCTTGCTCCGTCGCCGGCCGCGCGACGAGCGAGGACTTCACGACGCGCCCGGCGACGACGCTCTCGAGCGTCACCGTCCCGCTCCACGGCTCGATCGGCGGGAGCGCGACGACGAGATCGGAGGGGCCGGTCACGCCGCCCGCCGTCACGTCGAACATCCCGTCGATCTTCGCCGCGACCGCGAGCGGGACGCCGCGCGGTGCGCCGTCCGGGTAGCGCACGGTCAGCACCGGTCGGTAGCGCGGAGGGTCGGCGTGCGAGTCGAACGCGCGATCGACGACGAGCCAGGACATCTTGTTCGCGAGCGCGCGCGCGTCGTCGCTGGTGGTGTCGGGGAGCTCGAGGTACGCGCCCGCGGGCGGTTCGAGGCGTGCGTCGACGAAGCGCGCACGGAACGCCCACGCGCCGTCGCGCTGGTGGAGCTTCAATAAGAGATCGTGATCGCCGGCGGCGAGGTCGAGCGGGATGACGTCGGCGTCGTCGCGCAGCGGTCGCGCCTCGTCGCGCGTGTAGACGACCTTGCCGTCGACGGAGACGCGGACGCCGTCGTCGACCCCGAGGAGCAAGAAGTGCTTTCCGGCCTCCTCGACGTGAAGCCGTCCCTTCGCCCACGCGACGACGTCTTTGTTCTTCGCGCCGAGCGCGGCCTTGAGATCGACGACGCGCGCGCCCTCGCTCCCCGGATCTTGCTTGTCGCCGCCGGTGGCGACGACCTTCCATCCATAAGCCGGCGGGGTAGCGGCCTCCGCGCTCGTTGCCGCGAAGGGCCCCGCCACGATCCACGCCCCGAGCACCCCGCGCGCCGAGGGCGCGAGCTGCACCCTCGCCGGTGCGACCACCTCCGCCCGCGCCGCCCCACCACCCAGGAGAAGGAGAAAGAGGAGCCCGCGCGCCGTGAGGTGAAGGAGAAAGGGGAGGCCGCGCCCTCGCGACGCGAGGTGAAGGAGAAAGGGAAGCCCGCGCCCGCGCGCCGCGACGTGAAGGAGAAAGGGAAGCCCGCACCCTCGCGACGCGAGCCCGCGCCCTCGCGCCGCGAGCCCACGCTCGCGCGCCGCGAGCCCACGCTCGCGCGCCGCGAGCCCACGCTCACGCGCCGCGGGCCGAAGGGAGAGCTCGCGCGGAGGTGAAGCGAGGTCGGCGAGCTTTCCGCGGAGCATGGTGAGCGCTACTCGACGATGACTTCGCCCTTCATGCCCATGCTGCAGTGCGGCTCGCAGAAGTACGGGAACGTGCCGGCGACATCGAACTTGCGCTCGTAGGTGCCGCCGCCTTGCGGCGCGCCGCTGCGCGGGAACTTGTCGTCCTGGGTGCAGTTGTCGCCCGAGACGACGTTGTGCTCGCCGCCGCCCATCCACGTCCAGCGGATCGTCTGGCCGACCTTGATGCGTACCTGCGCCGGCTCGAACACGAAGCCGTTCGCGCCGCCGATCGACACGTTGACGACGTCCGCCTCCGCCGTCTGCGCCGGGTCTTCGCTGCTGCACGCGACGACGATGCCTGCGACCACGATGCCAAGAAAGAGCTGCTTCATCCGAAGGGTTCCTCCTAATCCGTAAGCCCCTGCGCGAGGGTACGCGGCTCGTCCTTGAAGAGGATCTCCACCTTCTTCGGATCGAGTACCCGCGTGACCACGCCGTCCCCGAATTTCTTGTGTCGAATCAAGTCCCCTTCGTTGAAGAGCTGATCGACTCGATAAGGTTTGAAGTCGTTCGCGAGCTTGCCGCTCACGGCCTGCGACCACGACTTCTCGCGATCGAGCGCCGCCTGCGCCGCCTTCGTGATCGTGGACCCGCGCGTCGAACGCGGTCCCGCAGAAGAGGAGGAGCTGCGCGTCGACGTGCTGGGCGCCTTCTCCCCCGGCGCGCGCGCCCGGTAGTTGTGATGGGAGCCGCACGTCGAGCATTCGACGCGCACGGGGACGCCGCCGACCATCGCGATGATGCGGTGGTTCAGGACCAGCTTGCACTTGGTGCACCAGCTGTCGGCCTCGCCACCCGTCTTGAGCGGTTTCGTCATGGGGCCGGCAGCATACCCCGTGCGCTAGCCGTCGCGATCGCGATCTTTCCGCTTCTCGACCGTGACCTGCGTCTTCACCTCGGGCTTGGGCAGCCCCGAGACGGTCTCTTGCGGCTCCGCGTCGCCTTCGACGGCGCCGATCTCGCCCGAGGCAGAGGCTCCGGGCGGCTGGCTCTTCGTCGTCTTCTTCTTCGGCGAGCCGTCGTTCGGCGTGAAGCGGATCGTCGTGTTCACCTCGAACTGCACGGTCGTGAGGAGCTTCTGCACCTCGCCGGCGAAGTTCGTGTGCTCGAGAAAATCTCGGATCTCCTTCGCGACGACGCGGAAGAGGCCGTTCTTCGTGTCGTCGATCTGCTGCAGGAGGTAGTGGGCGACCTCCTTCGGAAGCTTGAGGCCCTTCACCATCTCGCGGAGATCGTCGGGCGCCTCTTGCGCCTTCTCCACGCCGAGCTCGACGGCACGGCGGACGATCTCCGGGATGACGCCCTCGAGGCGGCGGCGCCGGCTCTTCTCGGAGCCCTCGGGCGGGACGCTGTCCGTGTCGTCGCGCTCTCTCGGCGGCGCTTCCGAGTCGCTCATCATGAACGGCTCTTAGTCGTCGCGTCGAGCGACGTCAACGCGCTGCGTCAGGCTGCAGCTTCGGTCAGGATCCGCGTGATGCCGCGGGCCGCGTGATCGACGTGGGTGTCGGCGTTCGGGTCGCGGCGCTTCTGCCGTGTACAGAGGAGGACGTCCTGGCCCGCGATCGACACGGTGCGGACGTCGACTTCGTGCCGCAGGGCTTCGACGCGCGAAGAGACGGTGGTGCTCAGCGACGACCACTCCCCGTCGGCGAGGAGCGGCGCGTAGGCAGCGAGCTCTTCGCAGACGGGCCACGACCCGGCGCCGGCGACGACGACCCCCGAGGGATCGGCCACGACGATCGCATCGAGGTCACCGGCGGAGCGCACGGAGCTGAGCTGGTAATGCAAAGCGACGAGCGGGTCGGAGCTGCGGCGGCGGCGGCGTTCATCCATGGCGCGTATCAAAGTCCGGAGCGCCGGGATGGGCCAAAAAGAATGCTCACCTCCGGCGAGCGCATGCGACACTCGTGGAGCGTGCAATTGGTCGTTCCGCCGGGAGGATCGTTCCGCGAGCCACGCCGCATTCCTCTCGGAGCGCGGCCGCTCACGATCGGCCGCGCGGAGAAATGCGAGATCCGCGTCGACGTCCCGGGCGTCGACGACGAGCACGCCACGATCAGCGTCGACGCGCTGATCTCGATCGGCCCCGACTGCGCGATCGGCGACGTCCCGCTCGACGCGGGGGTGCGCCGTCTGATCATGCCCGGCGACGACATCCAGATCGGCCCCATCGTCCTCGTGGTCGAGGGCGCCCCGCGCGCGCTCCCCGGCGGCGCGCACGGACCGCGCGTCCGCGTGGTGGAGGGCCAGAGCGCGGGGAGCGAGGTCGTCCTCGCGGAGGAGAACCGCGAGTACATCATCGGCCGCGCGAAGACGGCCGACCTCGTCTTGAAGGACCGCGAGGTCTCGCGCGAGCACCTCAAGATCGTCCGTCGCGGCCCGACGATCCTCATCCACGATCAGGCCTCGACGCGCGGCTCGTGGCTCGGCCGCTCCGCTGTCTATCAAGGCGCCACGATCGAGTGGGAGGTCCCACGCATGCTCAAGATCGGCGCGACGGTGCTCGCGCTCGATCTGCCGCCCGAGCTCCGGCGCGCGGCGCCGTCGGCGATCCCGAGCGCGCCGATGACCGCGCCTCCGCGATCGGCGCCCGCCGCGCAGACCTTCACCCCGTCGCCGGAGGTCCTCGCCGCCGGCCCACCCACGAACGTCGGCGTCTACCACTACGAGGCGAAGCCGCAGAACGACGGCGCGATCGTCCCCTCCACGCCAGGCGCGCTCCCCGCGACCCCGAGCTCCTCCCGCGCCCTCGAGCGCGGCGGCTGGAAAGCCAGCGGCACGAAGATCGGCAAAGGCTCCGGCCTCCTGCTCCTGCTCGTCGCCGGCGTCGCCATCCTAGGCGCCCTCTTCGTAGTCTTCTCCCTGATGGAGTAGGTTACTCAACGTCGGGGGCTTCGCCCCCGACACCCCCACCCCGCGACCACGGCCCTCGCGCTGCGCGCTCGGGTTTGCTTCGCAAACCGCTTTCGCGGCCGCAGTCGCGGGGCCCCGGGTGCATATGGCTGCGGGCGGAACGGGGCCCCAGACGCGGCCGCCACAGCGGTCGCGAAGCGACCCGAGCGCGCAGCGCGAGGGCCGTATCTGGGGTGGGGTGTCGGGGCGAAGCCCCCGACGTTGAGCAAGACTAGGCCACGAGCTTGCTGTGCGGGTTGGCGCCGAAGGGGTTGTCGTCGACCTTCGCGAGCGTCGCCAAGTACGACCAGAGGCCGGCGATGCCGGGGGTGCCGGGGGCGAGCGTGACGGCACCTTTGGCGGTGCGTCCGGTTGTGCCGACTTTCACATTTTTGCCGATGACGGTGGCGGTCAGGTTCGGCTGGTGATCCGAGCCCGGGAGGCTGCGCGCGAAGTCGCCCATGATGACGACGGTGACGTTGCGGGTCTTGTCCTCGACCATCCGCTTGATGAACGCGTTGAGCGGCGGGAGCACGGTCCGCATCTTGTTGCGCACCGTCGCGCCGTCGGTGTCGCCGTGCGTGTCCCAGCCCGCGTCCACGATCTGAACGACGTTCGAGCCGGCGCGGACCATGAGCTCCGCCGCCGCGAACTTCGACTTCAGGTTGTTCACCGCGGTCGCGTCGCCGAGCGCGTAGGCCGTCTTCAGCTCGTCGAAGCTGAACTTCTTCACCGGCGCCTTCAGCGTGTCGATCGCCGCGACGTAGCCGCTCTCGAGCGAGTCGAGCGACTCGGGGCTCCCCGTCAGCGCGTTGCCGCTCATCGTCTGCGCCGCCTCGACGCCGGCCGCCGCGATCGTACGGTCGGGGACGCGCGGGTCCGGCTTGCCGCCGCCGAGCGCGTCGATCGTCTTCTGCATGTCCGTGATCGACTGGAACGACGTCTGGCCGATCGGCGTGTACGAGGAGTCGAGGAGCCGCGGGCCGACGACCGCCGCCTTGAGCTGCGACGTGCCGCCGATCGCGTTCGCGAGGAGGAGCCCCGCGTTCCGGTTCTGGTGGTCCCAGAGCGCGCGGCGCGCGCCGGGGTGGTTCGAGATGCCGTGCCGGACGCCGACCGCGGCCATGTGCTGTCGCGTGAAGGGAGACATCGAGTTGAACCAGGCGAGGTCGATGCCGGGGCCGTTCCCGTTCGCGAGCGCCCGCCAGTTGCCGTTGTCCTTGCCGTTGCCGGTGACGCCGAAGCGGCCCACGAGCGAGTCGGCGCTCGCGAAGAGCGCGTTGTAGCCGCCCTGGAGGTGGAGGACGACGACCGAGGTCGGCTCCGTGACGGCGGCGTTCGCCTCGCCGATCAAGCGCGCGCCCGGGATGCGCGTGCCGATCGCCGCGCCGGCGCCGATGCCGAGTGCCTTCAGAAACCCACGACGAGAGAAGTTCATCTTCGATTCCTCAGTAGGTCATGAAGCCGGCGGACGAGAGGACGGACGCGCACGCGTACGCCCACTTGCGGCGGGGATCGGGTTCGGCGGCGGCGCCCGTCGTCGCCATGTCGACGCAGGCCTGGACCTCTTGCGGAGCGGCGACGCGGCTCCAGAACTTGCGGATCATCGCTCCGCACTGCGCCGGCGCGCTGGTCGCGTCCGGCGCGCCGGCGAACGCGGCGTCGGTCTTCGTGTAGTCGAGGCAGCCGTCGAACGCGATGTCGTACGCGGTCTGGAGCGCGATCGCGCTCGCGTGCGGCTCCTCGTACCAGTTCTTCGGCACCTGGCCGAAGGTCGCGCCGGAGCCGGCGAGGCGCGCGGGCGCGGCGCCGAGGACGCGCGCGTATTCGGTCTGGAGCGCGCTGAACGGCTTCACGCGCCCGCGGTCGTTGCCGAGGCGGGTGACGACGCGCTTTTCGGTGAGCGACGAGTGGTCGAAGCTCTGGTAGTCGCGGCTCTTCGCCTTGCAGAGCGCGGGATCGTTCGGGTCCTGCTCCTCCTGCGTCGCGGCCGTGTCGGCGGCGCCCGGGGCGTCGCCGTCGTTCGGGCGGCGCGAGAGCTCGCCGCTCTCGTCGGCGCACGCGACGAAGAACGTGGTGACGAGCGCGACGGAGAGGGTGAAGGCGTCGTTGGTCTTCATCGGGGTGCTCATTGGCAGAACGTCGCGTCCTTCGCGATGGTGGAGAGGGCGGACTGCATCGTGCCGGCGCTCGAGAACGCGTCGACGCACTTGTCGAAGACGGGGCCCTCGCACGTCGTCTCCGCGCGGCCGTAGAGGAACTTGAAGGCGAGGCGGCAGGTGTTGACCTTGAAGTTGTCGGAGTCGACGAGCGCCTGCACGAGCTCCTTGTCGTTCGCGATCGTCTTGCCGCCGAGGACCGTCTGCGGGCCGTCGACCGAATTGGCGGGGAACGTGACGACGCCGTCCTTGTCGCGCTTCGTCTTCGTCAGCGTCTTCGCGACGAGGTCGAGCGCGAACCAACCGGTGTAGTGGCAGCCGGCGCACGCGACGTTCTGGCGGCCGGCGGCGGTGTCGTCGACGCCCTCGACGTTCGTCGTCGCGACGAGCTCGAGGCCGGTCGTGTTCTGCATGATGCGGTACGCCGCGGCGAGGCGGTAACCCTGCGCCTCGTTGCCGGCGTAGCGCTCCATCCACGCCTTGCTCCGGAAGTAGCCGAGCCCGTTCGCGTTCGGCGTGACCGCGTCGGTCACGTCGTAGGCGCCGACGAACATGTCCTTCCACGGCAGCTTGCCGTCGGTCATGACGTGCTTCGTGAGCGTGTAGGCTGCATCTTCTCCCGGCATCATCCCGGCCTCGGGGTTGAGCTCGGAGTTGATGAAGCGCGCGAACCGCTCGAAAAACAGCGGATCGGCGAGGAGCGCCTCGACGCCGTCTTGCGGATTGGCGGACGCCGCGAGCTCGGGCGACGCGCTCTTGCCGGTGAAGGCGATCGCGAGGCGGGTCGCGCAGCGCTCCTTCAGCGCGGTCGTCTCGGCCTCGCCGTCGGCGCGGGAGGGCGTGGGCTTCGCGAGGGCCGCGACGAGGGCGACGGCGCCGGCGGCGACCGGAGCGAGCCTGCTGAAACGCATCATGTCCTACCCCGATGCACATGCCTTGCCGTCTTTTGTCAGCAATTTCACGGCGTCACGTTGCGCAACTTGCGCGGCCCGCGGCGCGGATGATGCGCAACGTGTCACCGCGCGAGTGACACCGCCGACCAGGGTGGGGAAGCCCCCACTCGCTAGTCGCAGCCGGGCATCCCCTGGCCCTTGCCGATCGCGCAGGGGAGACAGAGCTCCGTCGGCTTGCAGCTCGAGCGCGTCGTCTTCTGGACCGACCGCAGCTGGGTCGCGAAGCAGACGTCGAGGCAGACCCCGGGCATCCCGAACACGTCGCATTTGACGGTTTTACCGGTCATCTGCGCGGCGGGGGCGCAGACCTGGCCGTCCTTCTTGCAGCTGTCCACGTTCATGTTGTCGCGCTGCTCCTCGGGGACGCCGTCGAGGTTCATGCACACGCCCATGCCGTGGCAGCACATCTCGACCTTCGGCGCGTCCTTGCCGCCGGTGCACGCCTTCTCGTGGACGCCGCCCTCGCTGCACGCGCCCGTCTCCGTGACGCCGTCGCGCGGATCGATGCAGGGCGCGCAGAGCTCGTCCTCCGCGCAGTTCTTCTGCCCGAGGACCGCCTTGTTCTGCTCGGCCTGCTTCGAGAGGCGGCTGATGCAGCCGCCGTCTTTGCCGTTGAACGCCGTGCACGACGTCGCCTTCTTGCCGTCGGCGAGGAGGACCTTGTCCGGCACGCAGATCTCGGTCGCGGCGTCGCACGCGTCGTCGGCGAACTCCTCCTCCGGCATGTTGACCTTCGTCTTGTCGTAGCAGTGGCCGTCGCCGCGCTCGCCGCCGCCGCACTTCTTCGGGAGCGACGCGGGGTCGACCTTCACGAACGGCGAGTCGCAGGTCAGCGTCTTCGGCGCCTTCACGACCTCGTATTTCACGACCTCGTAGCGCTCCTGGCCGATCGTGCACGCGACGGAGCCGACCGCGAGCGCGGCGACGACGACGACGACGGCCTTCATCACTGGCACCCCGGGACCGCGCCGCCGGCCATCTGCTTCGCGATGTTGCAGGGGATGCACGACTCGGTCTCGCTGCAGACGTCCTGCTTGAGGAGGAACGAGGCCTTCGCGAGCGTCGCGTTGAAGCAGTGGCCCATGCAGACGCCCGCGCCGGCGAGGAGGCCCGCGTTGCAGACCTTGCCGCCGTCGAGCGACGACTTCGGCGCGCACATCTTCTCGCCGGAGCACGTGTCCTTGACCATCTTGCTCGCGATGTCGCCGCCGACCGCCATGCACTGGCCTTCGCCGCCGCAGCAGGCCTCCGCCGGCTCGGCGGGCTTCGCGGGCGCCTCGTTCGTCGCGCCGCCGCCCTTGCACTCCTCTTCCTTCACGCCGACCTCGCCGCAGAGCCCCGTGTCCGCGTTGTTCTCCTGCGGGTTCTTGCACGGCGCGCAGACCTCGCCCGCGTCGCAGGCGTCCTGCTTCAGGTTCGGCTCCGCGAGCTTGCGCTCGGCCTCGGGCAGGACGTCGAGCGCGGTGCACGCGCCCGGCACGTCGCCGAGGATCGCGACCTTGCACGACTTCAGCTTGCCGCCCGCGGCCTCGAGGATCGTGTCGAGGACGCAGACCTCGTCGGCGTCCTCGCACGCCACGAGCCGCTCGCCGCCGGGCGTCTTGTTCTTCGGGTAGCAGTGGCCCTTGCCGCCGCCGCACGCGGTGAGCTTCGAGAGGTCCGGCTTCGCCCACGCGCCCGAGCACGTGCTCGCCGCGCCGCCGCCGCTCGGCGCGTCGCCGCTCGAGGGCGCGCCCTTCGTCGTCGCGTCCTCGGTGCCGTCGACGTCCTCGGCGGGCTCGTACTTCACCGTCGTCGGGCTCGCGAAGGTGCAGGCCTGGCTGAGGAGGGCGACGGTACCGAACGCGAGGACGGCGGCGCGGGAGAGGATGCTCATGCCTCGGGTCATAGCGACCGCCGTGCCAGGCGCCGGAGACCCCTGGATCGGCGATTTACCCGCCGTTTTGGCGCGATTTTCGAGGCGCGCGGCGCGATCGAGGCTCGCTCGGAACGAGCGCCGCCTGATCGCGGGGATCGGCACGCCGAGATCCGACGACGGGGCGTGATAGAAGAAGGAGGCATGTGCACGTGCCACAGCGAGGTCCACGGAAAGCGTCGGCGCGCCTTCATGGAGACGGTGGCGGCGAAGGGGGACGACTGGGTCGCCGTGTTCGCCTCGGCCCCGGTCTTCACTCGCAACAACGACGTCGAGCACGAGTACCGCCAGGACTCGGACCTCTTCTACCTCACCGGCTGGAGCGAGCCGGGCACGGTCCTCGTCGTGACGGCCGAGAAGACGACGATGTTCGTGCGCGCGCGCGATCCCGAGCGCGAGACGTGGGACGGGCCGCGCTACGGCGTCGACGGCGTGAAGGAGCACTTCGGCGCCGACGAGGCGTTCACGATCGACAAGGTCGCGGAGGAGCTCCCGAAGCTCTTCCAGAACAAGAAGCGCCTCTACTACCGCCTCGGCCCGAACCGCGCGATGGACGACAAGGTGCTGGAGGGGATCGATCGCGCCCGCGCGCGCGGCAAGCTCGGTCACGCGTGGCCGACCGAGATCGTCGATCCCGGCACCGTGCTCCACGAGATGCGCCTCTTCAAGCACGGCGAGGACCTCGCCGCGATGCGCCGCGCCGCGGAGATCACGGCCGAGGCGCACCTCCGCGCGATGCGGTCGACGAAGCCGGGCATGCACGAGTTCCAGGTCGAGGCGATGCTGCTCGAGACCTTCCGCATGCACGGCTCCGAGCGCCCCGCCTACGGCAGCATCGTCGGCTCCGGCGTGAACGCGACGATCCTCCACTACCGCCAGAACAACAAGAAGATGGAGGACGGCGAGCTCCTCCTCATCGACGCGGGCTGCGAGTACGACTACTACGCGAGCGACGTCACGCGCACGTTCCCGGTCGGCGGCGCGTTCAACAAGCAGCAGGAGACGATCTACAACCTCGTGCTCGACGCGCAGCTCGCCGGCATCGAGAAGGCGCGGAAGGGGAGCTCGCTCGAGCAGATCCACAACACGTGCGTCGACGTGATCACGCGCGGCCTCGTCACGCTCGGCCTCCTCGAGGGCGACGTCGAGACGCTGATCAAGGAAGAGAAGTACAAGCCGTTCTACATGCACAAGACCTGTCACTGGCTCGGCATGGACGTGCACGACGTCGGCAACTACTACGTCGGCGGCAAGGCGCGCACGCTCGAGCCCGGGATGGTGCTCACCGTCGAGCCCGGCATCTACATCGCGAAGAACAACGACAAGGTCCCCGCCGAGTGGCGCGGCATCGGCGTCCGGATCGAGGACGACATCCTCGTCACCGAAGGCGAGCCCGACAACCTGACCGCGTCGATCCCGAAGAAGCCGTCCGAGCTCCTCGCCGCCTGCGCCTGATCTACTTCTTCACGCGGGCGCAGCGGCCGCCGACCTTGCCGTATTGGAAGTGGGCGGGCGTCGCGCCGCCGAGCTTCGCCTCGTCGCCGTCGTCGGAGGCGAGGTAGGCGGCGGAGTAGAGGGAGTGACCTTCGAAGCTGAAGCCCTCGAGGAAGATCGGCGGGGTGTCGCCCGCGAAGCGGAGCGTGCCGGGGCGCGACTCCGCCGGGATGGCGCCCGACGCGGGCTGGTTGCGGTTGCACGCGAGCGCGCCTGCGCCGCCGCCGGCGGCGGTGTCGCAGTAGCCCTTGATCGCGGGGATCGGCTTCGTGTTCGGCCACATCGCCTCGAGGAGGTTGCCGCCGACGTCGAACCAGCCTTCGCCGCCGTCCTCGGAGACCGCCTTCGTCACGTCCTTCGGGAAGCGGCCGGGCGCGCCGATGGACGGAGAGTCGTCGTCGGCGAGCGTGCCTCCGGTGGGGAACGCATAGAACTGCGTCTGCGCGCCGGCGGGACAGCCGGGCCATCCCGGGATGAAACACGCCTGGCCGTGGCCGTTCGCCCAGTTGAACTCGCCCCACGAGAGGAGCGTGCTCCACGGATGGAAGACCTGCGCCGCGCCGACCGTCGCGGGCTGGTTGCCGTAGACCTCGCGGTAGTCGCTCGTCCGCGCGAGCTCGCCGCCGTCCCACGCGCAGAAGATCGCGAGGAAGATGGGCGGCATGCAGTTCGCCGGCTTCTTGTCGAGCACGTCCTTGCCGTACTTGCGGACGCCGTTGCCCGGGCTCGTGTAGCCGATGCCGTACTCCTTCAGCACGGCGGGGTCTTGCCAGTACGTCGCGGCGCCGTAGCCGCCGGAGTTGAGGTAGCAGCCGTCGTAGCGGTTGATCGCGTCGTGCGGGAACGCGCCGAGCCAGAGCGGGAGCTGCGCCTCGCTGAAGACCTTGTCGTCGTTCGGGACGACCACGTCGAGGTACCCCGGAAAGTCGGTCGCGAGCTTGCCGAGCTGCGAGGTCGGGTTCGCCGTCGCGAAGTCGGTCGTGAGCTTGCGGAGGTTCCCGCCGTGGTTCGCCTGGAGGTCGTCGATGAACGCGCGGACGCGGCCGGAGGTGATCTCGTACTTGTCGAGCGTGCGCGTCTTCGTCACCGGCAGCGTGAGGCTCTTGCAGCAGCTCTCGTCGCCGGGCTCCTTCGGCCCGCACGTGTCGATGCCGGGCGCGCTGCCGGTCGACGGACGGCACGACTTCGTGGCGACGCACTTGCGCCCCGCGCCGCAGACCTTCGAGTTGCACTCGTCGTCCTTGTTGCAGCCCGCGCCGAGCGATCCGTCGCCGACGGGGACGAGCCCGGAGTCGACCTCACCGCTGGACGAGCTCGAGCTCGCGTTCCCCGACGAGCTCGACGTGCTGGATCCGGAGGAGGAGCCTCCGCTCGAGGAGTTGCCGCTCGACGCGCCGCCGTCGGGCTCGGCGCTGCTCGTCTCGTCGCCGCTGCAGGCGCCGAGCGAAAGGATGCATCCTGCAACGATGACCGACGCGACCGCGACGCTCCGCATCAGCCGATCGTGCCGGCTTCTTCGCTCGCGCGCAACGCCGCCGCGGCCGCGCGGCGCCGATCGCGTCGCAGCGCGAGCTGCCAGGCGAGGACGCCGAAGAGGAGCGCCATCGCGCCGCCGACCGGGAGGAGGCCGAGCATCCAGTCGACGAGGAGGGCGGCGACCTGATCGAGGACGTCGTGGCGATCGATCGTCATCCACTCGCCGGTGCGCAGGCGATGGCCGACCTGCACCTCGGCGATCGCGATGAACGGCAGCGTCACCGCGTTGCAGACGCGGGAGCCCATCCACGTGAAGAGGCGGTTCTTCTTGAAGAGCGTCGCGGCGGCGAGCGCGACGACGGTGTGGAACGGGATCGACGGGCTGCACCCGACGAAGACGCCGATCGCGACCGCCCAGCCGATCTCCTTCGGCTCGGCCCGCTCCGCCTTCGCGCGCTCCCACACCGCCTTGGTCTTGGTCCACAGCCAGCGGAACAACGACGAAGAGGCTAGCGCAAAGACTGGCCCGCCGCGCAGGCATGGCGATAACGTCGATGAATGCAGCTCGCGGAGCTGAAGGCGGCGTTCGTGACCCACCTCGCGGCGGAGAAGAACGCGTCGCCGAACACCGTCCTCGCGTACTCGCGCGATCTCGACGCGCTGCTCGCGTTCGTGGGGGAGCGCGCGGGATCGAAGCGCGCGCCGCGGCTCGACATTTACGTGCTCCGCGGCTGGCTCGGCGAGCTCGCGCGGACGTGCAAGCCGACGAGCGTGGCGCGGAAGATCGCGAGCGTCCGCGCCTTCGGTCGCTGGATGAAGCAGAAGGGCCACGCCGACGTGAACCCGGCGCAGGAGCTCGCGAGCCCGAAGGCGCGGCGCGAGCTGCCGACCTTCCTCTCGGCGGAGGACGCCGCCCTCGTCGTCGAGTCGCCGAACGACGAGAACACGGGCGCGCTGCGCGAAGAGGAGGCGGTCGCGCTGCGCGATCGCGCGTTCCTCGAGCTCCTCTATTCGAGCGGCCTCCGCGTCTCGGAGGCGTGCGGCCTCGACCTCGTGAACCTCTCGCTCGACGATCGCACCGCGCGCGTCCTCGGCAAGGGCCGCAAGGAGCGGATCGTGCCGATCGGCACGAAGGCCGACGCCGCGCTCCGCGCCTGGCTCGCGGCGCGGCCGCGCCTCGCGCACGCGAAGACGGGGTTCCTCGATCCGAAGGCGGTCTTCGTCTCGACGCGGGGGCGACGGTTCGGGCCTCGCGCGGCGCAGCTCGTGGTCCGTCGCTACGGGCTCGTCGGGGCGGGGAGGGCGGACCTCCATCCGCACGCGCTCCGCCACACCTGCGCGACGCACCTGCTCGACGGCGGCGCCGACCTCCGCGCGATCCAGGAGATGCTCGGCCACTCGTCGCTCTCCACCACCCAGCGCTACACCCACGTCTCGGTCGCGCACCTGCTCGCGGTCTACGACGCGGCGCACCCGCTCGCGAAATCGAAGCGTTCCGAGTAGGCTGAGGGTCCTCTCTCGAGCCCGGAAACGCCCTTGCTTCGCGCGCTCTTGCGCCTGATCCTCGCCCTCGGTGGCGCCGCCGTCGCTTCGCTCGCCGTCGCGTTCGTCGAGACGCGCACGGTGGTCGGGGTCGCGGTCGACGCGAACGAGACGAACGTCCCGCCGTGGGGCGGCGTGTTCGTGGGCGAGCTCGGGATCCTCGCGCCGGTCGCGCTCGCGGTCGGCGGCGGCATCGGCGTGCTCCTCTTGCTCTTGCAGCCGACGCCGGACTCGGGGGCGCTCGCGCGCCTCGCCGTCATCCGCGAGCGCGGCGGACACGACCGGGTGAAGGCCGCGGCGGCGGTGCCGGTCGGCATCTTCGCGGTGTTCGGGTGGACGGTCGCGGCCGCCCACGTCGCGCGCGTCACGATGAGCGCGGGCAAGCCGGCGGAGTCGGGCCTCGCGGTCGGCGCCGCCACGGTCGGCACGCTCGTCGCCGCGCTCATGGTCGCGCTCGCGTGCTTGCCGCTCGCGCGCCGCCTGATCGCGCTCGGCGGGGAGTCGATCCCGCAGCTCCTCGATCCGGCGCTGACGGGCAGCGTCGCGCTCGTCGTCGTGACGCTCCTCTTCATCGTCGGCGTGCTCGTCGGCGACAACAGCGGCGGCAACGGCGGCATGCTCGGGATCTTCGGCGTGCTCAAGCGGACGGAGCTCGACCTCCGTCCCGTCGCGAACATCGGCCTCCTCGCGCTCGGCGCCTTCGTGCTCCAGGCCGCGTTCGCGCGGCAGCTGCCGAGCGCGGCCGGCGATCGGGTGAGCGGCGCGGTCTACGGCGGGGCGGGCGGCTCGGTCGCGCTGAACCTCCTCCTCCTCGCGCTCACCGTTCGCGCGGCGACGACGATCGGCGAGCCCCCCGAGGTCGCGCGCGGGATCGAGAAGCAGGCCCCGCTCGGGAAGATCGCGCTCGCCGCGCTGCGCACCGCGACCGATCACGACAAGGACGGCTTCTCGGCGAGCTTCGCGGGCGGCGACTGCAACGACGCGGACAAGGGCATCAGCCCCGGCGCGGTCGACGTCCCCGGCAACGGCATCGACGAGGACTGCTCCGGCGAGGACACGCCGCTCACGGCGCCGCCGGAGAAGAAGGCGCCCGTCGCGGCGGTGGAGCGGCCGAAGAAGACGTACAACGTGATCCTCATCACGGTGGACACGCTGCGGCCCGACCTCGGCTTCATGGGCTGGCGCCACCCGACCTCGCCGAACCTCGACAAAATCGCCGAAAAAGGTACCGTCTTCGAAAACGCCTATTCCATGGCGTCGTACACCGGCAAGGCGGTCGGGCCGATGCTGATCGGCCGGTACCCGAGCGAGACGATCACGGAGTTCAGCCACTTCAACTCCTACGGCGACGCGAACGTCTTCACCGCCGAGCGCGTCCGCGACGTGGGCGCCCGCACGTTCGCGGGGATGTGCCACTGGTACTTCAAGCCGTCGTCCGGCCTGAAGCAGGGCTTCGAGGTCTGGGACACCTCCGCGATCCCGGCGGGCATGGGCGACAACGACAACACGGTGACGAGCGTCGGCATGGGCGACCTCGCGCTGAAGCTCCTCCAGAAGCCGGAGAACACGCTCGGCGAGGACCTCCCGACCGAGGGCGGAAACGTCGGCGCCGACGGGCAGAAGAAGCCGCACCGCTTCTTCGCGTGGTTCCACTTCTTCGATCCGCACGCGCAGTACGTCCCGCACAAGGACGCGCCGGACTTCTCCTCCGACAACACCCCGCAGCGCGCGATCTACGATCAGGAGGTCTGGTTCACGGACAAGCACATCGGCCGCGTGCTCGACTACGTCGCGTCGCAGCCGTGGGCGGACGAGACCGCGATCGTGATGACGGCCGATCACGGGGAGGCGTTCTACGAGCACGGCATGGCGATGCACGGCCGGGAGATCTGGAACGAGCTCGTGCACGTGCCGCTCTTCGTCTACGTGCCGGGCGTGCCTCCGCGCCGCGTGAAGCAGAAGCGCTCGCACATCGACGTGTCCCCCACCATCATCGACCTGATGGGGGTCACGATCCCGGACGACGGCTCGCTGCGCGGCCACACCTTGCTCGCCGACGTGTTCGCCCCGAAGGACGCGGAGCTCGAGGAGCGCGACGTCTACGTCGACATGCCGGCGGGCCCGTACAACGGCGCGAAGCGCGCGCTCGTCTTCGGCCCCACCCCCGGCATGAAGCTCACGCACCAGGGCGGCTTCAACTACCAGCTCTACGACCTCGGCGAAGACCCCGGCGAGAAGAAGGACCTCTCGAGCAACAAGGAGAAGCTCAAGGAGGCCATCGCCCGCATGAACGCTTTCCGCGGCGGCTTGAAAGAGATCGAGCAGAAGCCGAAGTGAGGGCGCTCTTCTTCGATCTCGACGGGACGCTGGTCGATTCGCGGCGCGACATCGCGGAGGCGTTGAACCGGGCGCTCGCGGGGGCGGGGATGGCGCCGCTCGCGCTCTCGGAGGTGCTGCCGCTCGTCGGGGACGGGGCGCGCGTCCTCGTCGAGCGCGCGCTCGCGGCGCGAGGGCGGGGGCCGGACGACGCCGTGCTCGCCGCGTTTCAGGAGGCGTACCTCGCGGCGCCCTGCGTCCACACGACGCTGCTCCCCGGCGCGAAGGAGGCGCTCGCGCTCGGGCTCCCGTGCGCGCTCGTGACGAACAAACCTCGCGCGGTGACCGAGCTCGTGCTGGAGCGGCTCGGCGTGCGGGACGCGTTCCGCGAGGTCTGGGCGGGCGGGGACGGGCCGCTCAAGCCCGCGCCCGACGGCGTGCTCTCCGTCGCGGCGCGGCTCGGCGTCTCCGTGCATGATGCATGGATGATCGGCGACGGCCCGCAAGACGTGCTCGCGGGGAAGGCCGCGGGCGCGTTCACGGTCGGCGTCCGCGGGGGCATCGCCGGCGACGCGCGGCTCCTCGCGGCCGCGCCCGACCTCGTCGTCGCGTCGCTCCTCGAGCTCGCCGCGCACGCGAGGCGGTGAGCTCGGTCCCGCCGCGGCGGCGAAGTCCCGCCGCGCACGCGGTCACGCCGCGGCGGCGAAGTCCTGCTTCTCGAGGAGGGTGCGGAGGCGCGAGCGGGCGCGGTGGAGGCGGGAGCGGACGGCGCTCTCGGTGATGGCGAGGCGGTCGGCGATCTCCTGGAGGCCGAGGTCGAGGTGGTAGTGCGCGATGACGACGTCGCGGTAGTCCTCCGGCAGCTCGCCGAGCGCCGCGCGGACGCGCTCGTCACGCTCCCGGTTCTCGAGGCCGCGCTCGACGTCGGCGTCCTCGTTGTCGTTCATCGCCGGCAGCGTCGCGAGCTCCTCCCACTCGAGCCCCTCGATGAAGCGGGTCCGGTGGCGGCGGCGCGAGCGCATCAGCATGAGCGCCTCGTTCGCGGTCACGCGGAAGAGCCAGGTCGAGAAGCTCGCCTCCGCGCGGAAGGAGCCGAGCCGGCGGACGATCTGCATCAGCGTCGTCTGGAGGAGGTCGCGGCGGTCCTCGTCACTGACCGGATAGCGGAGGAGCTGGCGCTCGACGTGCGGGGTGACCGTCTTGAGGACATGGTCGAGCGCCTGGGAGTCGCCCGCGACCGCTGCATCGAGAATCTCACGCTGGATGGCGAAGGCCATGAATCGAGTCCTTTCGGGGTACGGCCAGCACCCATTGCGACGATCGTGCCGCCGCCCCCGAAGACGGGAGGCGAGCATCGAAGCACGTGGTTCCGAGCGTTTCCGCCGGCGCCGGGTCCTCCGCCGCATGTCTCCTTTCCGACATCTGCCGTGCGCTCGGACAGGCCGGCGGTGCGAGCTTGTAAGTATCTCCAAGCTCGCGCGAAAACTTCGCTTTCTTCCTTGGAGGGGTGAACGACGGGCCGCTACGATGAGAGACTCATGACGGCGAAGTCCGCCTCGCAGCCCCGTGTCTCCGGCAAGTTGCCGGCGGCGGGGTTCAAGGTCGGCGACCTACTCGCGAGCAAGTACCGCGTCGAGCGGCTCCTCGGAGAAGGTGGCATGGGCGTCGTCGTCGAGGCGTACCACGAGCTGCTCGATCAGCGCGTCGCGGTAAAGCTGCTCTATCAAGAGGTTGCCGATCGCGAGGCGCAGCAGCGCTTGCTGATGGAGGCGCGCGCGGCGGCGAAGCTCCAGAGCGAGCACGTCGCGCGCGTCATCGACGTCGACGTCGGGCCCGACGGCCTGCCGTTCATCGTCATGGAGCTGCTCGAAGGCGGCGACCTCTGTCAGCTCGTCGACGTGCGCGGTGCGCTGCCGCGCTGGCTCGTCGTCGACTACATCCTGCAGGCGCTCGAAGGCCTCGCGCACGCGCATGGTCGCGGGATCATTCATCGCGATCTGAAACCGTCGAACCTGTTCCTCACGAACAAGGTCGACGGCACGCAGGTGATCAAGATCCTCGACTTCGGGATCTCGAAGTCGCAGGACCCCGGCGATCGTCATCAGAAGCAGCTCACGGGCGGGAGGGGCGTGCTCGGCTCGCCGCCGTACATGTCTCCGGAGCAGGTGCGCGCGCCGAAGACGGTCGATCATCGGACGGACATCTGGTCGATCGGCGTCTGCATGTACGAGCTGCTCTCGAACTCGATGCCGTTCGGCGGCGACGAGATCCAGGAGACGTTCGCGCAGATCCTCGAGAAGCAGCCGCTGCCGCTCACGCGCCTCGTCGACGGCATCCCCGAAGGCCTCGAGCAGGTCGTCATGAAGTGCCTCGCGAAGAAGCGCGAGGACCGCTGGACCGACGTCGCCGAGCTGGCGCGCGCGCTCGCTCCGTTCGGCTCCGGCGCGTGGATCCAGGCGCCCGACCGCATCCAGGCCACGCTCGCGCGCGCGTTGATGGAGGACATCACGAGCTCGAGCGGCACGCGGCTGCGCGGGCCCGTCTCGACCGGCCGCATCCACGCCGGCCCTCCGTCGTCGTCGCACTCGCATCCCTCGCACCCGGGGATGCCGATCGCGAACCAGCGACGACTCGACTCCGCCGAGCTGCACGGCACCGCGAACACCGTCGTCATCGGCTTCGATCGCAAGCCGAAGAAGTGGCTGCTCCCCGTCGTCGCGGCGATGGGGGCGTGCCTCGCGATCGGGTGCGGCCTGATCGGTGTATGGTACATGCAAACCCGCGTCACCCCGCTCCCGGCCGAGGCGCCCGTCGTCGCGATCGAGGAGCCGCCGCCGCCCGCCGAGACGGTGCCGGTGGCGCCGCCGCCGGCGCCGACGCCGGGCAACCTGATCGGCGCGTCGCCGATGCCGCCGGAGCCGAGCGCCGCGCCGACGACGGGCAAGACCCCGCGCAGCACGCACGCCTCGCGCCCCGCGACGACGCCCAAAGCCTCCACCGCATCACCCTCTCCGTCTCCGCAAAAGCTGCCTTCCGTTCTTGGCAACAGCCGACAGTGACTCGCTCTCGCTCCGTCCTCGTCTCCCTCGCCGTACTCGCGTGGTCCGCTGGCGCGCAGGCGCAGCCGCTCGATCGGGACGCCGACGCCGATCGCCTCTTCAAGGAGGGGCAGAAGCTGATGGAGGAGCGCCGCTTCGCGGAGGCGTGCCCGAAGCTCGAGTCGGCGTACAAGAAGGATCAGCAGCTCGGGACGCTCCTGAACCTCGCGTACTGCCACAAGGAGATGGGCTCGACCTGGCTCTCGTGGGTGGAGTTCCGCGAGGCCGAGTCGAAGGCGGTCGAGCTCAAACGCACCGACCGCCGCGACTTCGCGCGCGAGAAGATGCGCGAGCTCGAGAAGAGCCTGTCGAAGGTCGTGGTCGATCCGAAGGCGGGCGTGGAGCTGGCGCAGGTCGACGTCGAAGACCGGCGCGTCTACGAGGCCGAGAAGGGCGTCCCGTTCGCGGTCGAGCCGAACGGACAACGGAAGTTCGTGTTCCACGCGCGCGGCAAGAAGCCGGGCGTGCTCCTCGTGAACGTCCCTCCGCTCGCGAAGGACGGGAAGGTCCAGCACGTCACGATCCCCGAGCTCGTGAACGACGACCTGGGCTCCTCCGCGAGCGTGACGACGGACACGCCGCCGCCTCCCCAAGGCGGCGAGCCGGCGCGCGGCGAGAAGTCGTCGTGGTCGGGGCAGAAGACGCTCGCGGTCGTCGCGGGCGTGCTCGGTCTCGGCGGCGTCGCGGTCGGCTCCGTGTTCGGCGTGAAGACGGTGACGGGACCATGCAGCGACGGGCCGAGGTCGGAGGGCGGCGGCTTCTGCGGTGACGAAGACCTCGCGCGGACCAACCGCGAGGCGATGATCTCCAACATCGGCTTCATCGCGGGCGGCGTGCTCGTCGCCGGCGCGGTCGTCCTCTGGATCACGGCGCCGTCGAGCTCGGGCCGGAGCGCGCAGGTGACGGTCGGGCCGTCGTGGGCGGGCCTCGGCGGCACGTTCTGACCGCGCTGCTCGAGGGAGGGTCGATCGATGAAGGGCACGCTCGAGCATCCGCTCCCGGAGGGGATGCGCGACCTCCTCCCGGAAGAGGCGGAGCGACGGCGCGACCTCGTCGAACGGCTCCTCGCGCGCTTCGCGCGTCGCGGGTACCGCGTCGTCACGCCGCCGATCTTCGAGCTCGCGAGCGTCCTCGAGCGCGGCCTCCGGAGCGAGGACCACCTCAAGTTCGTCGAGCCCGACTCGGGCGAGGTCTGCATCCTGCGGCCCGACATGACGGCGCAGATCGCGCGCATCGTCGCGACGCGCTTCGCCGGCCGCGCGCCGCCGTTTCGTCTCGCGTACGAAGGGACGGTCGTGCGCCGCCGCACGTCGCGCGCGAAGAAGCACCGCCAGATCCCGCAGGTCGGCGTCGAGCTCTGCGGCGTGGCCGGCGCGGACGGCGACCTCGAGCTGCTCGAGACGGCGGCCGACGCGCTCGCAGAGGGCGCGGGCCTCCAGCGCTTCACGATCGACCTCTCCGACGCGGGGATCGTGCGCGCGCTCCTCGCCGGCGTCGCGCCGCCGCTCGCGGCGCAGGTCTCGCACGCGCTCGCGCAGAAGGACGAGCCGACGCTCCACGAGCTCGCCGCCGACCTCCCGCACGGACGGCGCGTGCTCGCGCTCGCGCACCTCCACGGCGGCCGCGACGCGATCGTCGACGCGATCGCGCTCCTCGGCGGGACCGCGGCGGAGGAGCCCGCGCGCCGTCTCCTCGCGCTCTTCGACGCCGCGGCCGCGCGCGGGCTCGGCGCGCGCCTCTCCGCCGATCCGGGCGAGGTGCGATCGCTTGCATATTACACGGGCACGATCTTCTCGCTCTACGCCGAGGGGCCGGGCGAGCCGATCGGCGGCGGAGGTCGCTACGACGATCTCCTCTCCCGCTACGGCGCGCCGCAGCCGGCGGTGGGCTTCGGCCTCGACCTCGACGCGCTCGAATGGGCGCTCGAGTCGCAAGGCGGGCATGCTAAGTAGCCTCCCATGCCGGCGGTCGTGATCGTAGGAGCGCAGTGGGGCGACGAGGGTAAGGGGAAGATCGTCGACATCTTCACCGAGCACGCCGACATGGTCGTGCGTTACGGAGGCGGCCCGAACGCGGGCCACACGCTGGTGGTGGGAGACGAGAAGATCGTCGTCCGCCTCATCCCGAGCGGCGTCCTCCGCAAGGGCGTCACGTGCGTGCTCGCGCAGGGCATGGTCATCGATCCGTCGAGCCTCGTCGGCGAGCTCGACGACCTCGCGAAGCGGGGGCAGGGCGCGGAGGAGCGGCTCATCGTGTCCGATCGCGCGCACGCGATCCTGCCGTACCACGTGCTCGTCGACGGCCTCCGCGAGAAGGGCAAGGGCGCGATCGGGACGACGAAGCGCGGCGTCGGCCCGTGTTACGAGGACAAGGTCGCGCGCCGCGGCGTCCCGCTCGGCGCCTTCCGCGATCCGGCCCGCCTCCGCGATCTCGTCGCGCGCGCGCTCGAGTCGTGGGCGCCCACGATCGCGGCGCTCGGCGACGAGGCGCCGTCGGTCGACGAGGTGCTCGCGAAGATCGAGCCCGCGCGCGTCCGTATCGTGAAGATGCTGCGCGCGACGCAGCCGCTCGTGGAGCAGGCGGTGCGCGCGGGGAAGAAGGTCGTCCTCGAGGGCGCGCAGGGGACGCTCCTCGACGTCGACCACGGCACGTACCCGTTCGTGACGTCGTCGAACCCGACCGCGGGCGGCGCGTGCGTCGGCGCGGGCGTGGGCCCCTCCCGCATCGACGACGTGATCGGCCTGGTGAAGGCGTACACGACGCGCGTCGGCGGCGGCCCGTTCCCCACCGAGCTCTCCGACGACGTGGGCGAGCGCATCCGCAAGGTCGGCCAGGAGTTCGGCTCCGTCACCGGCCGCCCCCGCCGCACGGGCTGGCTCGATCTCCCCGCCGTACGCTACGCGGTCGCAGTAAACGGCCTCGACGGCATCGCCCTGACGAAGCTCGACGTGCTCACGGGCCTCGACGAGGTCGCCGTCTGCGTCGCGTACGACACGCCGTCGGGGCGCACGACGGAGCTGCCGATCGACGACCTCGACACCGCGAAGCCCGTCCTCCGCACCTTCAAGGGCTGGAAGGAGGAGCTAGGCGCCGCCCGAAAAATGGACGACCTCCCGCCGGCCGCCCGCGAGTACCTCTCCTTCATCGAAAAGGAGCTCGCCTGTCCCCTCGTCCTAGTCAGCACCGGCCCCCGCCGCGCCGAGACGATCGTCCTCCGCGACCCTTTCGCGCCGTGAACCACGTCGCGCTCGCGCCGCGCCGTCCCGCGCCGTCGTCCGCGTCCTGAGCTGCGTCCGTGGCCGCTTGAGCCGCGCCGTCCCGCGCGTCGTCCGCGCCCTGAGCTGCGTCCGTGGCCGCTTGAGCCGCGCCGTCGCCCGCGCCCGTCGTCGTCGCGCCTGAACCGCCTCTGTCTCCGTCGCTACTCGCGTTGCGCCGTCATCGTTCGCGACCCGTCGCGCCTTGAATCGCGCCGCTTGAGCCGCGCCGTCGTCCTCCGCGAACCTTCACGACCTGAACCACGTCCGTCGTCGCCCGCCGTGGCGAGGGCCGGCGGTCAAGCTCCGGGCTTTTGCCTCGCGCGCGGAGCTGGGTTGTGGGCTCGGCGATGGATCGATGGCTGGGATGTGGGCGCGATGCGTAGCGAAAAGGCAGATCCTCGCGACGCCGCATACCGAAGACATCGCAGCGGACTGGAGAGTCGTGCACGCCAAAAAAATACGCACGGCCCCGCCCACCACGCCGCATCGCCGCCATCCGCTACCCGCCGCCCGCGCCGCGCACGTGGGAAGGCTCGACGCCGCGCCGCGCAGGTGTGGGGAGGCTCGACGCCGCCTCAAAACGGTCGCGCCGCGCCGCAGGCGAAGCCTCGACGCCACATCGAAACAGTCGCGCCGCGCAAGCAGGCGAAGCCTCGACGCCACGTCGAAACGGGGCCCCAGAAGCGGCCGCGCAAGCGGGCGCGAAGCGCCCCGAGCGCGAAGCGCGAGGGCCGTGTCTGGGGTGGGGCGTCGGGGCGAAGCCCCGACCATGAAGAGCCCCGACCATGAGTTGAGAGAATCAGGGAAGACGCGTAGCGTCTTGCCTGTGAGCGCACTTGCGGTGGCCCTTGCATTGTTCCTTCAGCCGGCGGCGGCGCAGGGGGCGTTTGGGACGGCGCGGCCGGCGGAGTGTGGGCTCGCGGATGGGTTCCGCGCGGCGAATCCGTGGGAGCGCGCGAAGGAGCCGAACCTGCGGCGCTACTGCGACCTCCTTGCGAGCGGAACCGCCAAGCTCGTGGGATCCGGGGCTTCCGTGCTGGTGAAGGACGTGCCCGCGATCGCCGACGAGGCCGACAAGCTCTTGCCCGGGCGCGCGGCGCCGAGCGTGCTCAAGGGGCGCGCGTACCTTCGCCTCGGCAAGCCGGGCGACGCGCTGACCGCCCTCGCCGAGGCGAAGCGCCGTGACGACCGCGCGCTCGACGATCCCGTCGCGCTCCTCGCGTGGGCCCGCGCCAACGCGCGGACCGGGCGCGTCGCCGACGCGGCGACCGCGTACCGCGCGGCGCTCCCGCGGACGTCGGCGCTCACCGCGCAAGAGCGCGCGGCGGCGGCGTTCGAGGCGGGGCTCACGGTGATGACCCAGAGCGCGGGCGCGATCGACGACGCGATCGCGATGTTCCGTCAGGCGCGGCGCGAGGCGCAGGATTCGTTGCAGATTGCATCCGTCGCCGCGCTCGCGCTCGCCCTCGACCGCGCGGGACAGAAGGAGGAGGCGAAGGCGCTCCTCGCCGACCGCATCCGCACCGATCCGAAGCCCTTCATCGTCGGCGACGTGCGCGTCCGCGAGGCGTTCGACGACGCCGGCACGCAGGAGGAGCAGGACGCCATGCTCGCGATCGCGCTCGAAGGCCAGGACGCCGCCGCGGCGAAGGAGGCGTGGCGCCGCTACCTCGACGGCAAGGGCGGCAAAGGTCCGTGGGCCGACCACGCGCGCGACCGCGCCGGCAACGGCCCCGCGCGCCCCGCCGCCAAGCCCGCGCCCGCCAAGCCCGCGCCCGCGAAGCCCGCACCCGCCAAGCCTGCGCCCGGAGGCGCGCGATGAGGTGCGCGCGCGTGGCCGTCGTCGCGGCGTTGCTCACGATCGCGGGGGCGGCGCGGGCCGATACGCCGCCGTCGGTGTGGGATCGCGCGAAGAGCCCGACCGAGGCGGAGGAGTTCGAGCTCCACGAAGCCGTGCAGCGGCGCCTCCGTGGGGCCGGCTTCGGCTTCGACGGCGAAGAAGAGAACGAGCGCATCCGCGCGTTGATGCGCGCCGAGCACGCGCGCGCGCTCGCGATGCTGCAGGCGGCGGGCGCGGAGAAGAGCAAGAACCCGCTCCTCCGCTTCGACGTCGCCGAGGCGCACCAGGCGCTCCGCAACTTCTCGCGGTCGGCGGAGCTGTACCGCAGCGCGCTCGCGGAGTTCCCGAACCATCCGCTCGCCGACGAGGCGTGGCGCGCGCTCGCGATGGCGTGCGGCTACACCGGCGATCACCCGTGCGAGATCGAGGCCTACGACGAGGTCCTTCGTCGCGAGACGGAGGACTTCCAGCGCGGCATCCCGTTCCTCAACCTCGCCGAGAGCATGATGCACCAAGGCGATCTCCGCGCGGCGATGGACGGGTACCGCGAGGCGCTCCGCATCGCGTCGCTGCTGCCGTCCAACACGACCTCGCCGCTCGCGACGTGGGGGCTCGCCGTCGCGCTCGATCGCTCCGGCGAGCAC
Source organism: Labilithrix sp. (assembly GCA_019637155.1). Taxonomy (NCBI): domain Bacteria; kingdom Pseudomonadati; phylum Myxococcota; order Polyangiales; family Labilitrichaceae; genus Labilithrix; species Labilithrix sp. Next base: position 268,790 of record JAHBWE010000010.1, read on the forward strand.
GGCGCGGCCGAGAAGGAGGCCAAGTTCGCCCTCGAGCTCGAGCTCTCCCTCGGCTTCCGGACCCCGATGCGCAACAACGTCCCGCTCGTGCGGAGCCGCTCCGTCTTCTTCGTGCCGGACTACGAGGTCAACTGGTACCTGGGGCTCGGCGAGATCGCGATGGCGCGCCGGCTGAGCTCGCCGCGCGCGGCGCTCCTGCACTGGCAGGAGGCCGACCGCGCCTTCGGCCGCTGGATCGAGGGCGCCGAGAAACGAAGAGAGAAGGACCGCTGGCTCCCGATGGCGAAGGCGCGACACGCGCGCGTGAAGGCCGAGGTCGTGAGGGCGGAGGCGGCGGTGCAGAAGGAGCCGCCCGCGGTGCACGAAGACTCGGCGTCGAAGACGTTCCACCTGTGAAGGCTGAGGCGGCGAAGACGGCGAAAGCGGCAAGGGCGGTGAAGACGGCGAAGGCGGACGCGCGAGAGGCGCTCCTCCGGAAGACGCTCGACGACGTGCGCGCGCGCGCCGACCTGCGCGCGCGCCGGGCGGCGGATCCGGTCGACTTCGTGCATCGGTACCAGGCGCGCGTCGATCGCGAGCTCGTCGCGCTCGTCGCCGCGAACCTCGCGTTCGGGAACGTGAAGGCGATCCGGCTCAAGGTCGCCGAGCTGCTCGACCGCGTCGGGCCCTCGCCGTCGAAGGCGGCCGACGATCCGGCGCGGCTCCACGAGCTCCTCGACGGCTGGAAGCACCGCGTGTTCAAGGGCGAGGACGTCGCGAAGCTCCTCGCCGGCGCGCGGAAGGTGCAGCGCGAGGCCGGCTCGCTCGGCAAGGCCTTCGCCGCCGCGCTGAAGGCGGCGGACCGCGCGATCGACGACGAGCACGAGGCCCTCCGCGAAGCGCTCGCCGCGTTCTGCGATCGGCTCCGCGTCGCGGGCGGCCTGCCGCTCCCGGGCGCGTCGAAGAGGACCGATCGCCGCGGGCCGGTGAGCATCCTCTCGAACGCGCGGGCGGGCGGGGGAGCGAAGCGGCTCCTCCTCTTCCTCCGCTGGATGATGCGGCCCGCCGACGGGATCGACCTCGGCCTCTGGGGCGTGCCCGCGCGCCGGCTCCTCATGCCGGTCGACGTCCACATCCACAAGCTCGCGCTGAACCTCGGGCTCACGCGGCGGAGCGACGTCTCGTGGAAGACCGCGGTCGAGATCACGACCGCGCTCGCCCGCTTCGATCCGACGGATCCGACGCGGTACGACTTCTCGCTCTGCCACATGGGGATGCTCCAGCGATGCCCGTCGAGGCGCGATCCGGTGCGCTGCGAGGGCTGCGGAGTACGGCCGGTCTGTATTCGGTGGCAAACCTCCCAAAGAACGGCGTGACTTCGAGCGGATGTGATGAGATCATCCGCCAGGTCTTCCTCTCGATCTCTCGATGGCGGCAGTGAAAAAACAATTCCCGCTCGACGCGCTTCGGACCGACGGCTGGTTCGAGCGCATCGGCGAGGGCATCGGCAGCTTTCAGGCGCTCTGCGAGATCGTGGGCGAGCGCTTCTTCGCGTTCTCGATCATCGTCGGCGCCCGCATCACCGCGCTCACGATCGATCGGCGCAGCCCCGACCAGACCCTCGTCGACTTCGTCGTCGGCTCGGCGGAGCAAGAGGGGGACCTCGAGCCGCAACGCCTCACCCTCGCCGATTTTCGGCGCCGGCTCGTCGGCGCGCTGCTCGTCGAGGAAGAGAAGCAGGCGCCCGCGCCCGAGCGCGACACGGACATCGAGGCGATCCAGCTCTACATCGGCGTCCGCTACCTCCTGCTCGCGCCGCTCTACGGCTACTCGCTGACCGCGCTCACGCTCGACGACGAGCAGCCCGAGATCACGGTGCTCCACGACGGCGTGGAGGAGAAGCACGAGCTCGACGCGTTCCGCCTGCGCATCCGCGCGCACGTCCGCGAGGAGCTCGATCGCGTCACCACCGGCGCGCGCTCCGCGATCGATCTCTCGAAGGTCGCGGACGCCGAGGCGTGTGCATTGCGCAAGGAATGGCCGAAGGTCATCGCGCTCCTCGGCACGTGGCCCGCGCCGCTCGCGATCTTCCTGCGCACGCCCGAAGGGCAGATGCTCGCGCCCGAGGCGCGCGCGCTCATCGCGAAGGGCCTCGGCCTCCTCGGCTCCGCGTGCGTGCACGTCGGCGAGATCGAGCAGGCGGAGGAGGTCTTCCGCATCGGCATCCAGTACGCGCAGGAGGGCATGGCGGCGGCGGAGCTGTTCCGCCGCCTCGGCGAGGCGCTGCTCTTGAACGATCGGCCGGGCGAGGCGATTGGACCGCTACGCCGCGCGCTCGCGTTCGGCGGTCTGCCGCAGGAGGTGATGCCGCCGCTCGCGAAGGCGTTCCTCCAGCGCGGCCGATTCGTGGCCGCTTTCGCCTGCTTGAAGGACGCCCTCGCCGCCGGCGCGCCGGAGAAGGAGCTCGCCGAGGACATCCGCGAGGTCGAGACCAAGCTGGGTCCGGCCCTCACCGCGTGGAAGGCGAAGCTCCTCACCGTCGAAACCACGCATCAATAAGCGCCGTGTGGGACAAAGGTGCTGAATGTCGTTTGCCTCACGTGCGGCCCGGAATTCTCGCCGATATTCGAGGACTTTCGATCACGTTTAGGTCGCAGGTCGACAGCGACCTGATACGTTGATCAGCATGAACGTCGATTGCGGATCCGCTCGAGATCGTCTCGGGCGCACGCTCGGCGGAAAATATCACCTGCGCGAGGTGCTCGGCGCAGGCGGCACCGCCGTCGTGTACCGCGCCGACTCGCTCGACGGGTCGCAGGTCGCGGTGAAGGTCCTCCATGATCACTTGAGCAGGAGCGAGGAGGTCTGTCGTCGCTTCGTGCGCGAAGGCCAGCTCGGCAACGTGCTCGAGCATCCAGGCACCGTGCGCGTGCTCGATCACGGCTCCACCGACGAAGGGTGTCCGTACCTCGTCCTCGAGTTCCTCGAAGGCGAGTCGCTCGAGGAGCGCCGCGTGCGCAGCGGCGGCCGCATCGATCTCTGGGAGACGCTCGACTACTGCGATCAGCTCCTCGCCGTGCTCGAGATCGCGCACGCGAAGAGCGTCGTCCATCGCGACATCAAGCCTTCGAACCTCTTCGTCACGAAGCAAGGCCGCTTGAAGGTGCTCGACTTCGGCATCGCGCGGCTCGTCGACGACACCTCCGCGACCTCGACGAAGACGGGGCAGATGGTCGGCACACCCGCCTTCATGCCGCCGGAGCAAGCGCTCTCGCGCCCGCGCGACGTCGACGCGCGCACGGACATCTGGTCGGTCGGCGCGACGCTGTTCACGCTGCTCTCGGGCGAGCACGTGCATATTGCAGAGACCAGCTCGGAGCACCTCGTGAAGGCGGCGACGCTGCACGCGCGCTCGCTCGCGAAGGCGCTCCCGGGCGTCCCCGCGAACGTCGAGGGCCTCGTCGCGCGCTGCCTCTCGTTCGACAAAGAGGAGCGCTGGCCCTCCGCGAGCGTGATGCGCGCGGAGCTCCGCGGCGTGCGCGACGATCCGGGGCGCCGCCTCGGCACGACGTCGGCCCCGCCGCCCGAGCGCACGCCGAGCAACCCGTCGATGCCCACCGTCATCGGCGAGTCGTCGTCCGCGCGCCTCCGCGCCGTCGCCGGGCCTCCGTCGTCGGGCCGCGTCGGGCCTCCGTCGTCGGGGCGCATCGGGCCTCCGTCGTCGGGGCGCATGCTCTCGTACGACACGTCGCCGACGACGTACTCGGAGCCGATGCTCCCGGTGAACAGCGATCGGTACATCGACAGCGTCGCCAACATGGCGCTCTCGTCGAACCCGGGAGCGTACGACCTGCCCGGCGTGCACCGCCGCCGGTGGCTCCTCCCGCTCGCGATCGGGACCTCCGCGCTGCTCTTCACGACGACGATCGGCGCGCTCGTCTTCGCGTTCCGCGCGCCGTCGCCGACGGGGAAGGTCGCCGCCGCGGCGGTGAGCCTCCAGCCCGAGGCCGCGCCCGCGCCGACGCTCGAGGACCGCAGCATCCCGCCGCCGCCGGAGCCGGTCGCCGCGGCGGAGCCGGAGCCGGCGCCGGAGGTGAAGCCCGAGCCGCCGAAGCCGGCGCTCGCGACGCCGCCGCGCGCGTCGGCGCCGACGACGCCGAGCACGACCGTCGCCGCGCCGAAGCCGGCGGCGTCGACGGCGAGGCCCGCTTCGCGCAAGGACGTCTATCGTCCTTTTTGAGCGGTAGAATGTGGACCATGCGGTGGCGGTCGGTCCGAGCGCTCGCGGTGTGCGTCGCGTGGAGCGCGCCTGCGCTCGCGGCGCCGAACGACGCGGAGGTCGCGCGCGAGGAGGTGAAGACGGGCTACAACCTCGCGCAGGCGGGCAAGTGCGACGAGGCGATCTCGCATTTCAAGGAGAGCCTTCGCCTCGACCCGCGCGCGGTCACGCTCATCAACCTCGCCGACTGCGAGGAGAAGACGGGCAAGCTCGCCGACGCGATGGCGCACTGGAGCGACGCGAAGCTGAAGGCGCGCGCGGAGGGGAAGTCGGCGATCGAGCAGGAGGCCAGCGCACGCGCGGCGGCGCTCGATCCGAAGCTCCCGCGCCTCACCGTCGCGCTCGCGCGGACGGCGCCGGAGGGCACCACCGTCGAGCGCGACGGTGTGCCGCTCGGCGCCCCGTCGCTCGGCGTCGCGCTGCCGGTCGATCCGGGCGACCACGTCATCATCGTGAAGGCGGAGGGCCGCCCCGACGCGACGTTCAACGTGACGTTGCTCGAGGGAGATCGGAAGACGGTCGACGTCGACGCCGCCGCGGCGGCCACGCCGGTGGCGCCGGCCGGTCCGGCGAAGAAGGAGGAGAAGGGCGGGGGAGGGGGCATGAGCCCGCTCGTGCCGATCGGCTTCGGGCTCGCGATCGGGGGCGTCGCGGTCGGGGCGATCGGCGGCGTCATCGCGCTCGGGAAGGGCTCGGACGCGGAGAAGGCCTGCCCGAACAAGGCGTGCCCGACGCAGGAGGCGCTCGACGAGGTCAACGCGGGCAAGACCTGGCGCACGATCGCGACGATCGGCTTCATCGCGGGCGGCGTCGGCGCGGCGGTGGGCGTGGTGGGCCTCATCATCGGCGGGGGAAAGAAGGCGGAGCCGAAGGTCGAAGTCGGCTTCGGTCCTGGCAACCTCGCCTTGCGGGGCCGGTTCTAGCCGGTACGATGAAGGAAGATGCGCGCCCGTCTCCGTCCAGCGCTGGTGTCGATGCTGCCTCTGGCGGTCGCGACGTCGCTCGTCGCTGCCGCGTGCATCGTCCCGAGCCTCGACGGCGACTTCCGCGTCGACCCAAACGCGACGGAGGCAGAGAAGGGCACGTCGACGTCGACCTCCTCCTCGAACGGCGGCGGTTCGACGTCGACGAGCAGCGGCGACGGCACCACGAGCAGCACGAGCTCGACGAGCTCCACGGGCGGTTCGGGCGACGGCGGTTCGAGCGGCGACGCGAAGGCCGACGCACCGGTCGGGCCGACGAAGTTCTGTGACGCATTCAAGACGGCGCTCTTCTGCTCCGACTTCACGGAGCCGCCGAACCCTGTCGGGGCGGGACGCTGGGCGATCGAACAGCTCGGAGCGCCACAGGGAAATGTGACGTTCGAGGGCGCGGCCGATCAACCCTCTCGCCATGCGCATGTCGTGGTGACGCCCCACGCCCCGAACATCACCACCAACTTCCCCAGCACCGCGCTCCTCTGGACGGGCCCCAATTCGAGCACGCTCACCGTCGGTCAAACGATCACTGTCCGCATGAAGCTGAAGCTGGACACAGGGAGCAACACGTACGCGAACGTGTCGGTCATTCAGCTCACTCCGGTCGCCCTCCGCGGTCTTGCCGTTCATACCTGCACGGGCGCCACGGGCATGTGCCTCATGGAAAACGACGGCGAAGACGGGACGCAAGGCACCAAGAACGACGTCCTGACACCGGGAACGACGGTCGAGACCGAGATCTCGGTGACGAAGCGAGCGGGCGGCGTCTGGGAGAGCAAGGTCGGTCGCGCTGGGAAGGTCCTGAATCAGCGTGCAACGGGCGGGCTTCCCAATGATGCGGCCGGCGTTATCAAGGTGCTGGTCGGTGGCGCGAACACCGGCGGCAACGGAAGCAAGACAGGCGTAGAGATCGATGACGTGGTCGTGACGATTACGGGTCCGTGATCTCCGGCCCGGAACCGGGCTACCATCCACCCATGCGCTTTCTTCGCGTCTGCGCGTTCGGGCTCGCTGCGCTCTTCTGGCAAGTGACGGCGGCGGCCGCGCCGCCGCAACCGGCCGGGCCGATCGATCCTGCGGGTGCGCGGGAGCAGCTGAAGATCGGCTACGGCCTCGCGCAGGAAGGGAAGTGCGCCGAGGCGCTGCCGCATCTCCTCGAGAGCCTTCGTCTCGACGCGCGCGCGATTACGCTCCTCAACCTCGCCGACTGCGAGGAGAAGACGGGCAAGCTCACCGACGCGCTGGTCCACTGGGCCGACGCACGAGCCCGCGCCGCGGCGGAGGGGCAGCGACCGATCGAAGAAGAGGCCTCCGCGCGCGCCGCGGCGCTCGAGCCGAAGATGCCGCGTCTCACGATCGTCCTCGCGAGCACCGCGCCTCCCGACGCGACGGTGGAGCGAGACGGCATCGCGCTCGGCTCGCCGTCGCTCGGCGTGCCGCTGCCGCTCGACCCGGGCCCCCACACCATCACGGTGAAGGCGCGCGGCCATGAGCCCGCGAGCAAGGAGGTCACGCTCGCGGAAGGCGAGAAGCAGACGATCGAGGTCGAGGCCGGGCCCGCGCTGGCGACGCCGCCCCCGCCCCCTCCGCCCAAGCTTCCGGTCGAGGAGACCAAGAGCGGAGGAATGAGCCCGCTCGTCCCGATCGGCTTCGGCGTCGGCGCGGTCGGCATCATCGCCGGCACGATCACGGGGCTCATGACGCTCAGCCGCGCGAGCGAGATCAACGACGCGTGCCCGAACAAGCAATGCCGCGACTCGGCCGATCGCGACAACGCCGAGTCGGCGCAGTCGCTCGGAACGGTATCGACCGTCGCCTTCATTGTCGGCGGCGTCGGCGCTGCAGTCGGCGTCGTGGGGCTCCTCACCGGCGGCAAGAAGACGGAGCCGAAGGTCGACGTCGGGTTTGGGCCGACGAACCTCGTGCTGCGAGGGCGCTTCTGATGCGCGCTCGACGCTTCCTCGGCCTCGCCACGCTGGGGCTCCTCCTCGGGGCCGCAGCGTGCACGGCCATCGCAGGCATCGACGGCGACTACCTCGTCGTCCCCGACGGCGGACGCGAGGATGACGGAAGCACGACGAGCAGCACGAGCACGTCGAGTACCAGCTCAAGCAGTGGGGACGTACCCGATGGCTCGACGTCAGACGTCGCTGACACGGGGATCGTCGACACCGGCCCGCCCGCGTTCGATGCGTCGCTGCCGATCGAGTTCGAAGGAGGGAACAACAACTGCGACACGACAACGTCTGGACAGCAGTTCTGTTGGGACTTCAACGGGGCCGATGACAATGTGCCGCCGCGTTTCGGATTCAACCGCAGCATCAGGAGCGGCTCGTGGCTCCTCGAGGTTCGTGATGGTGGGCCGCTCCCGGAGGCGGCCTACCTTCACGCTGCCATAACGGGTACGGGGCCGAACCGAAACGCGGGTCTCGCGTGGCGTCAGTGGGCGGACGACAACGATACGACACCGCTCCCCGTCGCGCCCGGTGAGAGTCTCGAGCTCAGGTTCACGCTGACGATCAAGCAGGCGACGGCCATGGGCCTCGTCGGTGTAATTCGCATGGACGACGAATACATCGCCCTCGGCGTCCTTCCGGCTGCAGACTGTCCGGGCGATGAACCGTGCCTCGCGACGGTGACCCCGGGGCGGACGGACGTGGTCTACGCGACGAGGTTCAGAGTCGGTGGGAAATACCGCGTTCGCATCTTTGCGCGGCGTCCAAACGCGGGGACCTGGGGCGGGGAGGTGATCGTAGGGGGCCGGACGCTCGGCACGCGTGCGGACGGTATCTTCAGAGCTGGTGACGCCGCGGTGCAGCAGCTCGAGTTCGGCGTGCTCGAAGCCGGCGCAACGGGCGAGACCGCCGTCGACATCGACGACATCCGACTGGTTCGCTTCGCGCCATGAACGCATGCGCCCGTCGTGCGCAACGCGTCGCGCTGGCGGCGGGCGTCTTGATTGGTCCGCTCTTCATCGCGGTGGCATGCAGTAACGAGTACGCGGAGGAGCCGCCCTCACCGGACGCGGACGCCGACCTCCCCATGGAGGGCTCCCCGAACGACGCCGCCGACGACGTGAGCGACTCTACGGACACGGGCACGATCGACAGCGCGGACGTCACGGACACGGGTGTGCTCGACACCGGTGCCCCGGCCTTCGACGCGTCGCTGCCGGTCGAGCTCGACGGCGGCACCAACTGCAAGACAGGAGTGGCCGGGCAGCAGTTCTGCTGGGATTTCAATGACCCCGCTGACCTCGGCAGGCCGAACTTCGGATTCAACCTGAAGCTCACCAGCGGTTCGCACTTTCTCGACGTCAAGGTCGATGCGTCTTCCCCGAACCCGGAGGGATACCTCCAGGCGACCGTGACGGGTATGGGGGCGAACCGAAGCGCAGGGATCGCATGGCACCAATGGGCGGCGGGCAGCGATACGACACCGCTTCCCGTTGCACCTGGCGAAAGCCTCGAGCTCAGGTTCTCCCTGACGATCAGGACAGCGGCGGCGAAGGGCCTCGTCGGCGTCCTTCGCATGGCCAACGAGTATCTCGCCCTCGGCGTCCTTCCGGCCGCGGATTGTCCGGGCGAAGAGCCTTGTCTCGCGACGGTGACGCCGGGCAGGGCAGATGTCGTCTACGCGACGAGGTTCAAAGTGGGCGGGAGATACCGCGTTCGCATCGTTGCGCGGCGCCCGCTGTCGGATGCGGAGACATGGAGCGGGGAGGTCGTGGTCGGGGACCGGACCCTCGGCACGCGTGAGGATGGCATCTTCAGAGCCGGTGCCCCCACCGTGCAGCAGCTCGAGTTCGGCGTGCTCGAGGCTGGCACGACCGGAGAGACCGCCGTCGACATCGACGACATCCGACTTGTTCGCTTCGTGCCATGAGCATGTCCGAGTTTCGATGACATCACGCTGACGGTCGATGACGTTGGAGATACGATCCAGCCATGCGTCGTCCTGCGCGTTCCTTGGTCTTGCGGTTTGGATGGGTCGTGGTCCCCGTTGCGGTTGCGTCGTTCTCGTTCGTGGCGGCTTGTGGGGAGGAGGATGATGCGGTGGCGCCGGCGCGGGATGCGGGGCCCGATACGCGGAAGCCGCCGGAGAAGCTGCCGCCGCCGAGCAATCCGACGGGGCCCGATGACTCCGGCGCGGTGGATCCAAAGACGCTCTATCCACCCGCGTGGAACCGGGAGGACAACCCGCGGGATGCGTCGCTCGATGTTGCCTCGGAGCGGTATTGCGATGGGCTGGGGACGGCGTGGGAGTTTTGTTGGGACTTCACGGACGAAGCCACCGCGATCAGCGGGTGGAACGAGGTCTTCGACGCCGGCGGCACCCACGAGCAGTTCCTCGGCGGCGGGCCCCCCGCGCGACAGCGCGCGCTGCGCTCGACCGTGCTTCGTAGCGCCGGGGACGGGCCGCACAAGGTCGCGCTCCGCTACCTCATCACCGGGCTCGCCGACAACACGCAGGGCTTCACCCTCAGCTTCTCGTTCCACGTGCCGCTCGTCGAGACCTACGCCGTCATCGGCGCGATGGCGCTCGGCAACGACGTCCACGGCCTCGCCGTCTACCCGACCGGCTGCGTCGCGCCGCCTTGCCTCGGCGAGAGCACCCACGGACCGCCGCCGCAGCCCGACGTCGTGAACCGGCGGCCCTTCGATCAGAACGCGTGGTACCGCGCCGCGATCCAGTACGTCCCGAAGCTCGTCGGCGGGAAGGTGACCTGGGGCGCCACCATCACCGTGGGCGGCGTCGTCGTCGGCACGCGCGAGGCCGACGCGTTCCCCGCCGCCGACGTCTACCCCTCCGCCGCGAACCTCTTCGTCGGCGTCTTCGATACCCAGACCGCCGGCAACACCCAGGTCGAGCTCGACGACATCCTCGTCGAGTAGCGAGTAGCGAGTAGCGAGTAAGCCCGTCGCTCAGGCGCCGTGCTTCGCGACGAGGGCCTTGGCGCGTTCGACGAAGGCGGCCATGTGGTGGCGCTCGAAGTCGGTCCAGGTCGTGAGGGAGCGTGTATCATGCACGCGATCGAGGAAGACCTTGCCGTCGAGGTGGTCGCACTCGTGCTGGAAGGTGCCCGCGGTGAGGCCCTTCACCTCGAAGGCGAGGTCGTTGCCGTGGCGATCCCACGCCTTCACGTGCACGCCGGTGTACCGCTTCACCTCGCCGCGGAGGTTCGGGACCGAGAGGCAGCCCTCGTAGTTCAGGAACTGCTCGTCCGTCGTCGGCGTGAGGACCGGGTTCACCAGGATCGTGAGCGGGTAGTTCGGCTTGTACGGGTAACGCGGGTTCTTGTTGATCTCGATCGCCGTGATGCGGATCGGCTCGTACACCTGGTTCGCCGCCAGGCCCGCGCCCGCGGCGTCGCGCATCGTCTCGACGAGGTCGTCGATGAAGCGCTGCACCCGCTCCGAGGCGAGCTCCTCCTTCGTCACCGCGCGCGCGACCTCGCGCAGCACCGGGTGTCCGATCGTCGCGATCTTGCGGATGGCCATGCGCGTGCCTCAGCGCGGCGCGCGCTCGGGGTGGATGCAATGCATCTTGTAGTGCTTCACGTCGTGCTCGTCGTACCAGAACGGCGGCGAGCAGCTGTCCGCCGTCGCGGCGCTCGTCGTGACCGGGACCGCGAGCGTCGGCGCCGGCGTGATCTTCGGCGACGTCACCGCGATGCGCGGGAGCGGCGCCGTGCGGCAGCGCGACGGCCGCGAGGCCCGCGCCATCACCATCGTCCCCGCGAGGAGGAGGCCGACGGCGACCACTACCGCCGCCCGCGCCGCCCCGTGCCGGTCGGTCCGGACCGTCGTCGCGTCGCGCGCGCTCCGCGGGTGGGGGGCCCCGCCGTGCTCGCGCATCCGCGCGATCTCCGCACGAAGTTGCTGGTTTTCCTCCTCCAGCCGGGCCGCGCGCTCGAACGCAGCCCCGGCTTCGTCGCGGAAAAGGCGCTCCGGCGGCTCGGCCATACCCCATAGCGTACGCCCGCAATTCTTTCGCGCAAGCTGGCGAAAGGCTTGGCTGACATTGACCCGCGCCCAGAGTTGAGAGAGAAGGGAGGCCCGATGATCGCCACCTACCTGCCGATGTTCATGATGATCGCGGTCGCGGTCATCCTGGCGGCTCTCTTCTTCACGGGCGCGACCTTCCTCGGCGGCAAGCTCGACAAGACGCCCGAGAAGATGAAGCCGTTCGAGTGCGGCTCGGAGAGCTCCGGCGGCAATCACCTCAAGCTCTCGGTCAAATTCTACCTGACCGCCATCCTCTTCGTCGTCTTCGACATCGAGGCGGTCTTCATCTACCCGTGGGCGGTTCAGTTCAAATCGCTCGGCTGGATCGGGCTCGCGTCGATGTTCGGCTTCCTCGCCGTCGTCATCGTCGCGCTCGTGTACGTCGTTCGGAAAGGAGCTCTCGAATGGGAGAGCTGAAGAGCCCCGGCGCTGCGGCGGAGGGGACGAGCAAGATCACGATCGAGGGCGGCGCGAGCGGCACCTCCGGCTTCGCGACGACCAAGCTCGACGCGCTCCTCGCGTGGGCGCGCAAGTGGTCGCTCTTCAAGTACCCCTTCGTCACCGCCTGCTGCGGGATGGAGTTCATGGCGCTCACGAGCCCGCGCTTCGACGGCTCCGCCCGCTTCGGCGCCGAGGCCCCGCGCTTCTCGCCGCGCCAGAGCGATCTGCTCTGGGTCGTCGGCACCATCTCGCAGCGCCAGGCGCCGGTGCTCAAGCGCATCTACGAGCAGATGATGGAGCCCAAGTGGGTCCTCGCGTTCGGCACCTGTGCGAGCTGCGGCGGCTTCTACGACAACTACACGACCGTGCCCGGGATCGACAAAATCATCCCGTGCGACGTCTACGTCCCGGGCTGCCCGCCGCGCCCCGAGGCCGTGCTCGACGGCCTGATCCTGCTCCAGGACAAGATCACGAAGAACGCGACCGGCGACCGCCGGCCCGGCATCGTCAAGCCGCGTGAAGACCCCATCCGCGACCTCGTGAAGCTGCGTCGCAAAGACAAGGAAGACAACGCATGAGCGTCCGCGCGCTCGAGGCGCTGAAGAACCGGTTCGGCGACGTCGTGGTCGAGACCCACTCCGACTGGGGCGACGACACCGCAGTCGTGAAGGCCGAGAGCTGGAAGGAGGTCTGCCGCTTCCTCCGCGACGATCCTTCGATGGCCTTCGACATGCCGGTCGACCTCTGCGCGGTGGACTTCCCCGAGCGCAGCCCGCGCTTCGAGATCGTCCTCCACCTCTACTCGGTCGGGAAGCGCCAGCGCCTCCGGCTGAAGGCCCGCGTCGGCGACGCGGAGGGAGACGACGCGGCGATCGACTCCGTCACCGACGTCTGGGTCGGCGTGAACTGGTACGAGCGCGAGACCTACGATCTGATGGGGATCCAGTTCAAGGGTCACCCCGACCTCCGGCGCATCCTCATGTACCCGGAGTTCGAGGGGCACCCGCTCCGCAAGGACTACCCCGCGAACAAGACGCAGCCGCTCGTCCCGTACCGCACGGAGGAAGAGGCCGGCCTCACGCTCGACAAGCAAGCGCCGTTCGGCATCGACGAGGGCATGCCCTTCGGTCGCCGGACCTTCGACGAGAGGGACAACTGAGATGGAGCCGATCGACCTCGATCTCGAGGAGAGCGAGCTCGAGCTCCCGTCGGAGCCGATGCACCTCAACATGGGCCCGTCGCACCCGGCGATGCACGGCACCGTGCGCATCGTCCTCGAGCTGTCCGGCGAGACGATCGTGAAGAGCGACGTCCAGATCGGGTACCTGCATCGCGGCTTCGAGAAGATGTGCGAGCGCGGGACCTGGACGCAGGTGTTCCCGTACGTCGATCGCCTCAACTACGTGTCGCCGATGCTCAACAACGTCGGCTACGCGCTGGCGGTCGAGAAGATGTGCGACATCCAGGTGCCGGACCGCTGCCAGTGGTACCGCATGATCCTGGGCGAGCTCGCGCGGATCAGCGATCACCTCACGTGCAACGGCGCGATGGCGATGGAGCTCGGCGCGTTCACGCCGTTCCTCTGGTACATCAAGGCGCGCGAGATGGTCTGGGACATCCTCGAAGAGGAGACCGGCGCTCGCCTCACGCACTCGTTCGGCCGCATCGGCGGGATGGCGAGCCCGCCGACGCCGGCGCTGAAGGAGATGTGCCGCACCGCGATCCCCGCCATCCTCAAGCTCGTCGAGGAAGGCGAGGGGATGCTGCTCAAGAACCGGATCTTCATCGACCGGCTCGAGGGCATCGGGAACATCTCGCAGAAGGACGCGATCGCGCTCTCGTGGACGGGGCCGTGCCTCCGCTCCACCGGCGTGCCGTACGACGTGCGCAAGGCGCACCCGTACCTCAAGTACGACGAGGTCGACTTCGACGTCCCGGTCGGGACGTCGGGCGACAACATGGACCGCTTCCTCGTGCGCCTCGGCGAGCTCCGCCAGTCCGCGCGCATCATCCTCCAGGCGTGCGACCGCATGCCGGACGACGGACCGGTCAACGTCGACGATCCGCGCGTCATCCTCCCCGCGAAGGGCGACGTCTACACGACGATCGAGGCCACCATCCAGCACTTCAAGCTCGTGATGGAGGGCGCGAAGGTCCCGAAGGGCGAGTGCTACTCGTACACCGAGGGCGGCAACGGCGAGCTCGGGTTCTACCTCGTCTCCGACGGCACCGGCACGCCGTGGCGCGTCCGCATCCGTCCGCCGTGCTTCCCGATCACGCAGGGCCTCTCCGACTTGATCAACGGCGGCATGCTGAGCGACATCGTCCCGACGTTCGGCTCGCTGAACATGATCGGCGGAGAGTGCGACCACTGAGAGCGCGAGGGCGCCGCCTCAGCGGGACGCCCAGCTGACGGTCGCGAAGACCATGAGCAGGACGACGACGACGTTCGTCAGCGTCGCGCGGACGCGCGGCGGCAGCCCCGGCAGCTCGACCTTGCGGACCGCCGCGAGCACGACGGGGAGGGCGACGAGGACGTGGACGACGGCGAGGATCGCGAGGAACGTCACGAGGTCGGACTTGTGGATGATGCGCGTGCCGAGGAGCATCACGAGCACGGCGAGCGAGACGACGATGTTGACGATCGCGCCCCAGAGCTCGAGGCGGTAGAGGCCGACGAAGCCGGCGACGTACGCGCCGCCGATCGCGAGCATGATCGCGGGCACGCCGAGCTTCGCCGACTCCTCGATCAGGCCGACGCTCCCGAAGAGGAGGAAGGTCTGCGCGTCCGCGAGCGCGAAGATCATGAGGAGGAGGAGCATGCTGCGGAGCGCCGCCGGCACCGCCGCGCCGCGCGCGTTCGTCTCGCCGAGCGCGCGGCGGCCGGCGACGAGGAGCGCGGCGCCGCACGCGAGGGCGAGGAGCCCGCCCGCCATCCGCTCGCGGTTGCTCCCCGCCGTCGCGAGGACGGCGCCGAGCGCGAGGTTCGCCCACCAGATCGCGCGCGCGAGCACCTGCGGGCCGAGCGACGGCCGGTGGATGAGGACGCTCGACGAGAGGAGGAGCCCGAGCGGGAGGCTGAGGATGTACCACTCGGCGGCCCGGATGCTGAGGAACAGGGCCGCCGCCGCGGCGACGCCGAGGATGCTCGCGACGACGTGACGGACGAGCGTCACCGGAAGGGCCCCGCCTTCGCGTCGGACGTGTCGAGGAGGCGGATCCCGCGCGCCGGATCGACCGCGAGGCCCCGGAAGTCCTCCGCCCAGAGCTCCGAATAGCCGCAGCCGTCGCAGAGGTAGAGGTCGAAGGATCCGACCGGATTGGCCTTCGCGAAGCTGAAGCGGCTGGCGGTCGGATCGGGCTGATGGGGAACGACCGCGAGCGGGTTCCCGGTGATCGTCTCACCGCCGGGGATCCGGTAGCGCTCGATGACCCAGATCTTGCGACTGGAGCACTTGGGGCAATGATGGAGTTTCTTCATCTCGGTCGGGATGTGAGTCCGATCGTAGCTGCTTTAAGCCCTCAGGGGGTTGACGCGCGGGCCGAACGGGAGCTTCATCGGAGCTGGCCCTCACGGGCTCGACCGGGGGTAGGTCGCACATGATCCCGAAGCAGCCGCCGAAGAAAACCGCCACGCGACCCGGCCTCGGGATGGACCCCGAGGATCGGATCCCGCGCCTCGAGAGCGCGGAGCTGGAGAAAGCGCGCGCCGCCGCGCTCAAGCCGGAGGCGATCACGCCGCCGCCGAGCTCGCGCGCCCGCGTTCCACGCGAGGACGAGGACGAGCCGCCTCGGTCCCAGCGGTATGGGCAGCGCACCACCGCGTCGTGGGGAGACGAGGCGCCGAGCGGGCCGCGGTCGCGGAAGCCGCTCGCGGTCGACTCGGTCGGACCCGCGGCGACCCGCATCGCGCGCGGAACGCGGCAAACCGCCCCGAAGGTCGTCGCGACCAAGTCGATGATCTCGAACGCGCCGCTCGATTCGCGGACCGCCTTCATCCTGTCGCTCGTCGACGGGTCGAGCGACGTCCCCGCGATCGTGGACGCCGCCGGCATGCCGGCCGACGAGGTCATCGGCGTCCTCGCCCGCCTCGCCCGCCTGGGCCTCATTTCGGTCCCCTGAAGCGCACCCGGCGTCGCGCGATGCGACGCCGAAAATTACGCGCTTCCAACGCGGGGGGATTCGTCGTAAATCCCGCGGGCGCGCATGCCCACGTTCAAGTACGACGGCAAAGACATCCCCTTCGAGCCGGGCGATAGCATCATCCGCGCGGTTCAACGCCAGGGCGGCGACATCCCGCACTACTGCTATCACCCGGGCCTGAGCGTGCCGGCGAACTGCCGGATGTGCCTCGTCGAGGTGAAGCCTGGCCCGAACCAGCGCGCGATGATGCTCGACATCGTCGAGTGGGACGCCGCGCTCGGCGACTACAAGCCGGTGCAGAAGCCGAAGCTCCAGCCCGCCTGCCAGCTCCCCGCGACGGAGGGGCAGGAGGTCCTCGGCGACACGAGCGCGCACGTCCGCGAGGCGCGCTCCGACGTGCAGGAGTTCCTGCTCCTCAACCACCCCGTCGACTGCCCGATCTGCGACCAGGCGGGTGAGTGCAAGCTGCAAGATTATTGGCTCGAGCACCAGGGCACGCAGAAGCGCATGCGCGACGAGCCGGTGCACAAGCCGAAGGCGGTCGTGTTCGGGCCCACCATCGTCTACGACGCCGAGCGCTGCGTCATGTGCACGCGCTGCATCCGCTTCATGGATGAAGTGGCGAAGGACGCGGTGCTCGACATGCGCGAGCGCGGGAACCTGAACGAGGTCTTCGTCGCGACTGGCCGCCAGCTCGAGGGGCACTACACCTTCATGACCGAGCACGTGTGCCCGGTCGGCGCGCTGACGACGAAGGACTTCCGCTTCAAGGCGCGCGTCTGGTTCCTCCGCACCGCGAAGAGCGTGTGCCAGGGCTGCGCGACGGGCTGCAACGCGCACCTCGACTACGACCCGCGCTACAACAAGGCCTACCGCTACCGCCCGCGCGACAACGAGGCGGTGAACAAGTACTGGATGTGCGACGGCGGCATGCTCTCGTACCGCGCCGCGCACGTCGGCCGCGTCACCGGCGCGAAGGTGAAGGGCAAGAAGGCGACGATCGAGGGCGCGATCGCGGAGACGGCGAAGCGCCTCGGCGACGCGAACAAGAGCGGCGTCGCGTTCGTCCTCTCGGCGCAGCACTCGCTCGAGGACAACTGGGCGCTCCGCGAGCTCGCGAAGCTCTGCGGCGCCGACGCGGTGTACGTCACCGGCGCGGGCCCCGGCTACCAGGACGACATCCTCATCGACGAGGACAAGAACCCGAACACCGCCGGCGTCGTCGAGCTCGTCCCCACGCTGCGGCCGTTCCCGCAGCTGATCGAGGACATCAAGGCCGGCCGCGTCACGCAGGCGATCGCGCTCGGCGGCGTCACCCCGCGGAACGATCCCGAGGACGCGACCGCGCTCGGGATGGTGAGCACGCTCGTCGTCGTCGCCGCGCACGAGGGGGCGCTCACGGAGGCGGCGCACGTCGTGCTCCCCGCGACGAGCTGGGCGGAGCACTCCGGCACGTACGTGAACCGGCAGGGCTTCCGGCAGGTCGCCGACAAGGCGCTCCTCCCGCAGGGCGCCTCCAAGCCGGCGTGGGACCACATCCGCGCGCTCGCGATCGCGCTCGGCGTCGAGCCGGGCTGGGCCAAGCTCAAAGACATCCGCGCGAAGCTCACGACCGCCGCCGCCGGCGTCGAGAGCTCGCCCTCGCTCCCCGAGGTCTCTCCGTGAGCAACGACACGATTCAGCTGATCGCGACCGCGGTCAAAATCCTCGTCATGGTCGGGTTCGTCGTGAACATCGGCGCGCTCCTGACCTGGTACGACCGCCGCGGCGGCGCGATGATGCAGGACCGCATCGGTCCGAACCGCGCCGGCTTCAAGATCTTCGGCGTCGAGCTCCGCATCGCGGGCCTGCTCCACACCGCGGCCGACGGCCTCAAGTTCTTCACGAAGAAGGACTTCCTCCCGCCGAAGGCCGACAAGCTCCTCTTCAGCCTCGCGCCGATCATCTCGCTTTTCCCGGTCGTCGCGCTTTGCGCGGTGATCCCGTTCGGCGACACGATCGTGCCGGAGTCGATCACGCGCACGGTGTGCAAGCACGGCACCGAGTTCAAGGCGATGGTCAACGGCGCGTGCCCGGAGGGCTTCAACGCCGAGCGCGTGTGGCCCGCGGTCTCGCGCGAAGGCCTGAGCAACCTCGGGACCGCGATCCGCCTCCAGATCGCGCCGCTCAACGTCGGCATCCTCTACGTCTTCGCGATCGCGGGGCAGGGAATCGTCGGCGCCGCGATCGCGGGCTGGGCGAGCGACAACAAGTTCTCGCTCATGGGCGCGCTCCGCGCGGCGAGCCAGATGGTCAGCTACGAGGTCACGCTCGGCCTCACCCTCGTCGGCGCGTTCATGGTCTACGGCTCGGTGCGCCTCGAAGACATGGTGCTCTGGCAGGACCAGAACTGCTGGGGCATCTTCGTCCAGCCGCTCGCGTTCTTCCTCTTCTTCGCCGCGGCGATCGCGGAGACGAAGCGCATCCCGTTCGACCTCCCCGAGGCGGAGTCCGAGCTCGTGTCCGGCTACTTCACCGAGTACTCGGGCATGAAGTTCGGCATGTTCTACTTCTCCGAGTACATGGAAGTGGCGACGAGCTCGATGCTCCTCGTCCTCGTCTTCCTCGGCGGCTGGCACATGCCGTTCCTCCACCGCGACGGCATCACGATCGCGTTCGGCACCGACGAGCTCTGGCACACGCGCATGCCCCACATCTGGGTCATCATCTTCGGTGTGCTGACGTTCTTCGGGAAGACCATCTTCATCTGCTGGATCCAGGCGTTCATCCGCTGGAGCCTCCCGCGCTTCCGCTACGACCAGCTCATGAAGCTCGGCTGGACGGTCCTCCTCCCGGCGTCGCTCGCGAACATCTTCGCGACCGGCATCGTCTGGCTCGCGCTCCAGAGCGCGGGCCCGGGCATCCAGCCCGGCCTCAAGACGGCGGCCGATCTCGTCCAGGGCTTCACCGCGGTCGTGATCATCGGCCTCGTCGGCTGGGGCATCCTCGGCTTCCTCAAGACGCCGTCGCGCAACGAGCAGATCATCGGTTCGAGCGCGAAGCTCGCCTCCGCCGCCGGCGGCGCGAAGGAAGCGCCGATCAGCGCGTGATCGCATGAGGGGGGCGCTGGCAGCCGCGTGCGTGGTCCTCGCCACGACGTCCGGCTGCCGGCAGCAGCGCTCGTCCGCGGAGCCCGCCGACGCCGCGGCCGCGAAGACGACGGAGGAGGTCCTCGCGACGGTGCTGCCCGGCGTCGTCCTGCTCGTGAACCGTCACGCCGACGGCGCGATCGGGTTCGGCTCCGGGATCGTGGTCGACGACGACGGGCTCGTCCTCACGAACCTGCACGTCGTCGCGGACGGCGAGTCGCTCGGCGGCTTGCTCTACGATCCGAAGCGCGTGAGCTACATCCCGCAGGACGGCGGGCTCGCGCGCTACCTCTTCGAGAACGACTCCGCGGTCGTGCCGGCGCGGCTCGTGCGCGGCGATCCCGTGCTCGACCTCGCGCTCGTGAAGCTGAGGACGAGCACGAAGGGCGTGAAGCTCGGGTTCCGCGCCACGGCGGTGAAGCAAGGCGAGCGCGTGATGGCGGTCGGGCACCCCGGCGAGACGGTGTGGTCGTTCACGTCCGGCGTCGTGAGCTCGCTCCATCAGGGGATGATCCAGACCGACGCCGCGATCAACCGCGGCAACTCGGGCGGCCCGCTCGTGGACGGCGACGGGAAGGTGGTGGGGATCAACACGTCGAAGCTCATCGGCGACATGCACGGCATCGGCTTCGCGCGCCCGGGCGAGCTCGCGCAGCCGATCATCGCGGGGCAGGCGAAGCAGGTGACGCTCGATCGCACGAGCCCCGAGGCGACGGTGCGGACGTGCATGCACGCGATGGAGCAGGGGTCGGAGACCTTGCTCGAGTGCAACGACGAGGACGCGTTCTACGAAGCGATCATGGACAAGCTGCGGCGGAAGCTGAAGCGCCTGAACCTCACCGGCGCGGCGAAGGCGGACTTCGAGCAGCGGATCATGGGTGTCTCGAAGGAGGAGGTGATCGGGACGATGCGCGCGTCTCAGCTCGCGATGCTGCGCGGAGAGGACCCGGCCGCGCCGGCGCGCGCGCTCAACGACAAGCTCGAGGCGCAGCCGCTGCTCGACGGCGCGGCGGAGAGCTACAAGAAGACGTTCGCGCGGAAGAAGGACGCGGTCTCGATGCGCGACGCGCTCGAGTCGCCGGACGGCGGAGTGGCGCGGGCGGCGCGCGAGCTCGACGAGGCGGTCTACATGCGGACCGGGATCAAGATCGACCGCAAGAACGCGCGCCAGCGGCTCGACGTCCTCAAGATGGGGATCCGCATCGAGCGCTCGCACCAGGTCGACGACGCGCACGCGTGGGTCGCGATCACGGGCCGGAACACCGACGCGAGCGAGTACCGGCAGGCGCTCTACCTCACGAAGAAGCCCGACGGCTGGCGGATGGTGGGCTGGCCGACCGCGGCCGCGGAGAAGACGCGACCCTCCGACTTCCCGCTGACGTTCAGCGACTACGAGGAGGACATCGAGCGGCAGGTCTCCTACGAGATCCTGCTCTTCAAGCCCGCGAGCAAGGAAGGCGGCGCCGGCAGCGCGCTGAAGAAGAAGCGTTAGAGGAGCTTCGGCGACTCGTCCATCGCCACGCGCACGTCCTTCAGCCGATCGGGGAGGACCTCCACGATGATCGACTTCCTCACGCCGTTCGGCGCGGAGAGGACGAGGTGGTGCCGCCCGGCCGACACGGGGCGATTGAAGACGTGGCCGGGGCCGAGCGCCTGGCCGTTGTCGATGACCTGGTCGCACTTGATCGGCAAGCACACGACGGTGAGCGCTCCCGTCCCGCTGCTGGGGACGACGTGCACGGGGGGAAGCGGCGCCGGCGGCGGCGTCACGGCGGCGGGCTGACAGGGCGGCGGTTCCGCCGGGTAGTACTCCAGGGGCGGCGGCGGATCCGGGATCTCGGAGCGGCGGCTCTGCATGAACAGGACGCCGACGACGAGCGCGGTCGCGACCGACGACCCGGCGCCGACGGCGAGCAGCGGGAGGAAGCTCGCGCGCGCGCCCGGGCGCGGGATCTGGACGGTGGGCTCCTGCCGCGAGAGCACCTCCAGCCGCTCCTGCACCGCCGACAGGGACCGCTGGAGCCCCTCGGCCTGTTTCTTGAGTGCTGCGATCTCCCCCTCGTTCGGCGCGCTCATGCGTTCAGTCTAGCTGGGAAATTTGCTTCATCCAGCGTCGGTTCGGCGGTATGGTCGCCCCGCGATGCCCCGCGCATTTCCGAAGAAGCCCGCCGCTCCGCTCAACGTGACGCCCGTGCAGCACGCCGAGAAGACGGCCACCGTGCAGTCGTACCTGCCCGAGATCTTCAAGGGGATCGGCGCGTCGATGCGCCACTTCTTCAAGAACACGCGCGACATGGTGCGCGGCATCCGCCCCGATCCGGTGACGGAGCGCTGGGCCGACGGCGTGACGACGATCAGCTACCCGGAGCAGAAGCGCCCCTACCCGGAGCGCTTCCGCGGCGTGCACCGCCTCACGCTCCGCGACGACGACAGCCCGCGCTGCGTCGCGTGCCTCTGCTGCTCCACCGCGTGCCCGGCGCAGTGCATCTTCATCGAGGCCGGCGAGTACCCCGAGGGCGACAAGCGTCGCGGCTACGAGCGCTATCCGGTGAAGTTCGTCATCGACGAGCTGCGCTGCATCTTCTGCGGCTTCTGCGTCGAGGCGTGCCCCTGCGACGCGATCCGCATGGACACCGGCATCCACGCGGTGCCGTACGACTCGCGCGATCAGTTCATTTACCCGAAGGACATCCTGATGGGCCTCGCCGCGCGCGACGGTCAGAAGCAGACGGCGAACCCGCGCCACGAGCCGGGCGATCCGACCCATCCGGGCCTCACGCGCGATCACGTCCATCACTGAGGAGGGGCGGCGTGTCCGACACGGACATCACCGGCCGCACGAGCGCGCATCGCAACATCGCGCTGCGCTGTCCGGGCTGCGGTGCGTCGATGTCCGCGCTCGACCTCGAGGAGGCGAAGGCCGAGGTCGACGTCTGCCGCGCCTGCGGCGGCCTCTGGGTCGACTGGTTCGACGGCGAGGTCCGCACCATCGCGACCGAGACGTTGCGCGTCGACACCCCCGACCTCGCGCCGGAGACGGACCGGCGGAGCAACGATCCCGTCGCGATCGGCGCGTGCCCGCGCTGCTCGAAGCAGCTCGTCCCCGAGCGCTACGGCGTCACGATCGACGACCGCGCCGCGCGCGAAGATGAAGTGCAACGCGAAGAGGAGGCGCAGCTGCTCCGCTGCGAGGACTGCATGGGCGCGTTCGTCACGCGCGCGAGCGCCGAGGTCCTCGCGTGGCGGAGCGGCGCGGACGCGCCGCCGCCGAGCATGAGCGTGCCTCCGACCTCGGCCAAGCCGCTCCCATGGGACCGCTTCCTCCGCGTGCTGAAGGGCTTCCTCGGCCTCGACGCGAAGTAGCTCTCGTTCACTTCACGTCGGTGCGAGGGCAGCCGAAGACGAGGTCGACGCTGCCGGTGTCGTCGGCCTTCACGACGTCGCAGACCGCTTTGCACAGGATGACCTTCTTCGGCGCCGCCTCATTGTCGAAGTACCAGCCTTCGCCTTGCGGGGCCTTCGCGCAGCCCGCCTCGTTCGCGGTGTAGAGCATCTGCCGCGTGCCGCTCGGGGTCGTGTACGTGACGTTCGTCTCCTTCGGGTTGAGGTCGCCCGCGGGGATGTCGAAGTCGCACGGGATCGCGGTGCGCCGGATGTCCTCGAGCGCGGCGAGGAAGAGCGCCTGCGCGTTCGCGCTCGTGTCGACCAGCGTCGCCTTCGTCGTGCCGCCGGCGGCCGCGATCGCGTTGAGGGACGTGAGCTCGCTGCCGACGCCGATGACGAAGGTCGCGACCGGCGGCGTGCCCTCGAACGCGGCCCCCGCGATCGCGACCGCGTTCTCGAGCGTGTTCGGCTTCGCGCCGTCGTCGCTCGAGAGACAGGTGTCGTCCGGGAAGCCGTCGGTCGCGAGGACGATGACCGGCTTGCGGCCCGGCCGCGCGTTCTTCGCGAGGTAGGCGCTGAGCCCTTGAAGGAGCGGGACCATCGGCGTCCCGCCCGCCATCCTCTGCGAGGAGAGCGCCTCGTTGAGCGGACCGCGCGCCACCGGCTGGAGCGCGAGGTCGACCGCGAGCGCCTCGTAGTCGGGGACCGAGCACTGCTTGCGCAGCGGGAAGAACTGGAGGCCGACGCCGAGCTCCGCGTAGGCGGGGTTCGCGACGAAGGACTTCAGCGCGTCGCGGACGTTGATCCACTTGTCGTCGAAGTCCATCGAGAAGCTCGTGTCGAGCCCGATGACCATGTCGAGCGGCTGCTTCTCCGCCTTCTTCGACGTCGTCGCGCAGCCGCCCCCGCTCGTGCCCGACGCGCCGGAGCTCGACGTCGTCCCGCCGTCGCCGCTCGCGCCGGAGGAGGACGTGTTGAAGCCGCTCGTGCCGCTCGACTGCGCGCCGCTCGACGCGCCGTCGTCGTTGTCGCCGCTGTCGCCGCCGCACGCGACGACGACGAGGCCGATGCCGAGGAACGCGGTGATGAATGCATGACGCATGGCTCAGCCTCCACACTGCAGGGTGCCGCCGCAGAGATCGGGCTGGGGACCCGTTCGGCCGCGACAGGTGTCCTTCACGCACGTGCACCTGCCGGACGTGCACTTGAAGTTCGCGTTCGCGGCGCCGCTCGGGCAGCCGCAGGAGATCGTGCCGCCGCACTGGTTCGAGATCGTCCCGCACTCGCTACCCTCCGCCCGCGTCGGGCAGACCTTGGCGGTGCAGCACTTCTTCGGGCTCGCCGACGTGTTGCAGACCTTGCCGCCGGTGCAGCCGCAGCTCACCGTCCCGCCGCAGCCGTTCGCGAACGAGCCGCACTCGTCGCCGTTCTTGAGGACGTCGGAGCACTCGAACGGCGTCCCGGCCGGACACTCGCACGTGCCGGTCTGGCCCGCCGCCGTCTCGCTGCAGACGCGGCCGCCGGTGCAGTTGCAGTTGATCTTCTGGCCGATGCCGTTGTCGAGCTGCGTTCCGCACTTGCCGGTGTAGGGCGCGCTCGAGCACGTGAGCGCGGCCTTGCACTGTCCCGCGCCGTCGCCGGCGCCGCACTGGTGATCGCCGCACCAGCAGGTCCGGCCGCCGGCGCAGTTGCACGTCTGGTCGTCGCCGCAGCCGTTCGCGTCCTTGGTGACGTTGCACTCGCCGCCCTCGCCGCCGTTGCCGTTGCACGTCGCGGGCTGGCAGCAGGCTCCTCCGATGCAGCTCTGCGTGCCCCCGCAGTTGCCGCTGCACTGCACCATCGTGCCGGGCGGACGGCAGCTGTCCTGCACCGCCGCGCACGCCCCCGCGTCCTGACCGCTGCACGTGTGCGTGGGCGCGCAGCAGGTGCCGGGCGTGCCGTTCGGCGGGGCGCTCGCGGGCTGGCCGCTCGGGCTGTTCACGCAGGTGCCGCCGTTCAGGCAGCTCACGTCGATCGTGGCGCCGCAGCCGTCGGAGAGGCGCGTGCCGCACTGGCCCTGGCTCCGGTACGAGGCCACCGTGCGCGGCGAGCAGCAGATGCCGGTCGTGCTCGTCGCGGGCGCGGAGGCGACGCCGCCGTCGCGCGTGCAGCGGCCGCCGCTGGTGCACGCGCAGTCGACCGTGTTCTGGCCGCAGCCGTTCGGCAGATCGAGGCCGCACTTGCCGGTGTAGGTCGAGCACGTGTTCGTCGTGCAGCAGCTGTTCGTCGCGTTGTTGCAGACGCCGCCCGGGCACGTCCCGCACGTGAGCGTGCCGCCGCAGCCGTCGTCGAAGCGACCGCACTCGAAGCCCTCGAAGTCGTCGCAGGACTTCGGCGTGCACGGCGCGCCGCAGACGCCGTTGGCGTTGCAGACCTCGCCGCTGGGGCACGAGCCGCAGCTGATCTTCTTGCCGTTGCACGCGCTCGTGATCTCACCGCAGGTCCGGCCGAGGGCCTTGCACTCGTCGGGCTGCGCGGCGGGGTCGCAGCGGTTCGCGATGCCGCGCACGCCGCAGCTCTCGCCGCTCTTGCAGCCGTAGCCCGAGACCGCGTCGCAGTTCACGGTGCCGCCGCAGCCGTTCGAAATGACGCCGCACTCGAGGCCCTTTCGCGCCTTCGCCTCGTCGCACAGCTCCTTCGCCGGTCGCGGCGTGCACTTCGGCTCGCAGGTGTGAAACTGCGTGTTGCAGACGCGCGCGCCGCCGTCGGCGGCGGGCCCGCAGGACCCGCAGTCCTCGTAATTCGACGGCTTGTCCTCGCCGCAGCCGAGCCACGCGGAGCCGCACTCGTAGCCGAGGTCCTTGCACGTCACCGCCTGGCAGTCGCGGCACTTGTTCGTGTCGGGATCGCACTCCTTGCCGTCGGCGCAGCCCTTCGTCGGGCCGTCGGGGCAGTCGAGGTACTCGCCGCACGTGTTCTTCGCGGTGCCGCACTCGGCGCCGAGGTCGGCGCACGTCCGCTTCGGGGGCGTGCACGTGTTCGTCGCGAGATCGCAGGCCTGGACGCCGCCGTCTCCCCCGTCCGGCCCCTCGAGGTTCGGGCATCCGCCGCACGCGCGGACCTTGCCGGTGCAGATGTCGCGGACCGGCCCGCACTTGCCGCTGCAGTCGACCTCGCGATCGGGATCGATCCCCTCGCACTCGCTCGGAACGCCGCCCTCGTTGACGGGCGGGAGCCCGCCGTCGTTGACGGGCGGATCGCCGCTGCTCGTGCCCGGCGCGCCGTCGCCGCCGTCGACGCCGTTCGTGGCGCCGTCGTCGGCGTCACTTCCGCATGCGGCCACGAGGCCTGCGCCCGTGAAGAAAATGGACGCGATCACGACGAGGAAACGGGACGACGACGTGCGAGCGCTCATCGATCACCTCTCGAAAGGGGGGCGAAACGGTACAGGTTCGGGCGAGGTGTACGAGCGCGATCTGCACGCCGGCGCGATTTCGGTAGGAGGCCCCTGCACACGGACGCATCATGGCGGAGTGACGCTCGGCGAAGGAGGATCGGCCTATCGCCGCACCACGATGCGGTGCCCGGGCTGCGGAGAGGTGATGCGCGCCGAGAACGTGCCCTCCGCCGAGGTCGACGTCTGTGACGCGTGCGGCGGTCTCTGGATCGACTGGTTCGACGGCGACGTCCCGACCCTCGCCGCGGAGGCGGAGGCGGCGCGCGTCGAGCGCGGGACGCCGGTGCCTCCGGACGCGACGGCGACGCGAGGTGCCTGTCCGCGCTGCGGTCGCGCGCTCGCGCCGGACGTGTACCGCTTCCCGGACGCGCAGCCGGGCGAGCTCGTCGCGCACGTGGACCTCCTGCGCTGCGAGGAGTGCGCGGGGAGCTTCGTATCCCGATCGTCTTCCCATCTCATCCTGGACCGCGCGCAGAGCCCGCGGACGGTCGGCCTCTGGGAGGCGATCGTCGAGCTCCTGCAGCGGCTCGTCCGACGGCGGATTTAGCAGCATTTTCGCTCGCGATTTCGCTAAGCTGCGGCCGCTTTGAACCCGACGATCGAACTACTCCGCGGTGAGCTCGAGCGGCTTTTCACCCTCGACGAGATGACGCGCATGAGCGAGCGCCTGCTCGGCCTTTCGCCGCAGGAGGTGGGAGGCGCGAGCGCGAAGGGGAGCTTCGCCCTCGCCTTGACCGAGCGCTGCTTCGACGGCGATCGCATCGACGCCCTCGTCGACGTGATCCTCCACTCGAAGAAGGACGTCGACCCGCGCGTCCGCGACGTCGGCCAGCTGCTCGGCAGCGACGAGCTCGCGGCCGGCGCGGAGATCGGCGATTTCACGATCGAGCGGAAGATCGGCGAGAGCGACCTCGGCATCGTCTACCACGCGTTCCGCGCGGACGGCGCGGCGAAGGTCGCCTACGGCCTCCGCGTCCTGCGCCGCGAGGCGGCGCGCGATCGCCGCGCGGTCCAGCGCTTCCTCACCGCGAACCGCCTCGTCGGCACGGTGGAGAGCGAGGGCCTCCCGCGCTCGCTCGAGGCGGGCGAGCTCGTCCCCGGCACCTTCTACGTCGCGTACCAGTACGTCGACGCGCAGCCGCTCTCGGTGCGCCTCGCGCGGACCGGCCCCGTCGCGTACGCGGAGCTCCGCTCGATCCTCCGCGGCATCCTCGAGCCGCTCGCGGCGATCCACAAAGCGCACCTCGTCCACGGCGACCTGAAGACGGAGAGCATCCTGGTTTCGACGAAGACCGCGGATCCCGCGGTTCACCTCGTCGACTTCGGCTCCGACCGCCTCCGCTTCCGCGGCGTCGGGTCCGTCGCGCCGGAGATCGTCCGCGGCAAGGCGGCCGACGCGAAGAGCGACGTCTACGCCTTCGGCTGCGTCATGTACGAGCTCCTCACCGGCAAGCCGGTGTTCGAGAGCGACAACCCGACCGACGTCGCGTTCGCGCACCTCACGCGCGAGCCGGAGCCGCCGTCGGCGCGCGCGCCGAAGGGCTGGGTCAACGCGGAGCTCGACGCGTTCGTGCTCTCGCTCCTGCAGAAGGACCCCGCCGCGCGATTCACCGACGCCGGCGCCGTCCTCGCCGCGCTCGAGTCGATCGGGCGCACCGCGACGCAAGGCGGGGCCGGCCCCACCGTCACGCCCGAGCGCGTGCACTACATGATCCAGGAGCTGCTCCACAACCCGAGCGACCTCGAGACCGCGCTCAACCTCGAGCACGCGGTCGATCAGGGCGCCGATCCGATCCGCGTCGGCGAGGCGTTCGCGGCGGCGTCGACGCGCGTGATCGGACCGAGCCAGGACGCGGCCGGGCAGGCGCAGGCGCAGGAGACGCGGAAGACGCTCCTCTTCCGCGCGGCCCGCATCTTCGACGGCGCGGGCAAGGACAAGGCGCGCGCGGAGAGCATGTTCGCCGCGATCGTGAACCTCGATCCGAGCGACGACATCGCGCTCGTCGCGCTCGAGGACGTCCGCAAGGCGCTCGGCAAATACGAGGAGGTCATCGAGATGCTCCTCGCGCGGACGGAGAGCACGCGCGAAGGCGAGAAGGCGCGCGCGTTCGCCGAGATCGGCCGTCTCTACGCGCACGAGCTCGACGACAAGGAGCAGGCCGTCGTCGCGTTCACGCAGGCGCTCTGCGAGGACCCCACGAACGAGGAGTACGCGAACGAGGTCGAGCGGCTCTGCGGGACGAAGCAGCAGACGTGGACCGAGACCCTCGCGTCGATCGACGAGACGCTGCGCGCGCAGACGCTCGGCCAGACCGACTACCTCGCGCTCCTCGCCCGCGCCGCGCGCTGGTACGAGCAGAAGCTCGGCCGCGCCGACATGGCGCTCTCGGCGTGGCAGACGATCCTGGCCGGCAACCCCGCCGACGAGAGCGCGGCGGAGGGCATGACGCGCATCTACCGGCAGGCGCAGCAGTGGCCGGAGCTCGCGACGATCCTCCTCGCGCGCGCCGACGTCGCGACGTCCGCCCCGCGTGCGCGCGACTTCCGCGCCGAGGCGGCGGAGATCCTCGAGACGCGCCTCAACGACGTGAGCCGCGCGCGCGATCTGTGGAGCACGATCATCGCCGACGATCCGGGGCACGCGCGCGCGACCGACGGCCTCGCGCGCATCGCGGAGCGCACCGGCGACTTCCAGGCCCTCGCCCAGATCCTCGAGCGCCGCGCCGACGCGCGCCGCGGGATCGAGAAGGCGGAGGCGCTCGCGCGCGTCGCCGAGGTCTACGAGGACCACCTGAACGACCTCGGCGAGGCGACGCGCCGCTACGAGGCAGTGTTCGCGATCGATCCCTCGAACCTCAACGCGCTGAAGGGCCTCGACCGCATCTTCAACCGCACCGGGAAGTACCGCGAGCTCCTCGACGTCCTCCACCGCCAGATCCAGGTCGCCGCGACGCCGCGGCAGAAGATCAACCTCTACGAGCGCGTCGCGGCGCTCCACGACGAGGAGTTCCTCGATCACAATGCCGCGATCGAGGCGCTCGAGAAGGTGCTCGAGCTCGACGGCGCGCACGACGGCGCGCTCACCGCCCTCGCGCGTCACTACCGCGCGCTCGAGCGCTGGGAGATGGCGGCCGAGGTCTACGATCGCCACGCGGGCGTCACCGCCGACGCGACGCGCCGGATCGACATCCTGCTCCAGCGCGCGCGCGTGCTCTCCGATCAGATCGGCTCCCCCGAGCGCGCGACGAAGACGTACGAGCAGATCCTCGCCCTCCACCCGAACCACCCCGGCGCGCTCGAGGCGCTCGCGCTCCTCCGCGAGTCGAGCGGCGACGCGCACGCCGCGCTCTCCGCGATCGAGGCGCTCGCGCTGAAGGCGCCGACGCCGGAGGCCCGCGCCGAGCAGTGGATGCGCGCCGGCCGCCTCCTCGAGCAGAAGGGCGATCGCGACAGCGCGATCGAGCGCTACAAGCTCGCCCTCGACGCGCACCCGCGCGACACGGCCGCGGCCGCGGCGCTCCGGAAGGCGCTCTCTTCGCGCGGCGACTGGCTCGGCGTCGTCGGCCTCGTCGAGCGCGAGCTCAGCATCGCGGAGACGCCGCTCGCGGCGGCGCGGCTCTACGCCGAGCTCGCGAAGGTCTACCACGGCGAGCTCGTCGACAAGGACAAGGCCGACGCCGCGGCGAAGCGCGCGCTCGAGTGCGACGCGTCGAACGCGGAGGCGTTCATGGTGCTCGGCGACCTCGCGTTCGAGGCCGGCCGCATGCCGGACGCCGCGCGCCTCTACGAGAACCTGATCGGCCGCGCCGGCGCGCTCGGGAAGGAGGACGGCGTGCGCGTGCTCGTCCGCTTCCTCGAGGCGTTCGGCAAGGCGCAGCCGCGGCCGGTCCCCGCCGCGGTCCCGTCCGGTCCGCTCTCCTCGAGCGACCTCGGCGCGCCGACGTCGGCGAGCTGGTCGGTCGGCCCGCAGAGCCAGGGGCGCATCTCGGTCGTGCCCTCGAGCGCGGGGAGCGTGCCGCCGCCGCCGGTGACGAACCCGAAGGTCGCGCAGGCGGTCGAGGCGCTCATGCAGCTCGCGCCGCAGGACGTCGACGCCCTCGCGCGCGCGGCGAACGCGCTCTTCGAGTTCGGCGATCCGCAGAGCGCGTACCGCATGCACCAGGACCTCTTCAAGAAGTACGGCAACCAGCTCGCGGGGGCGGAGCGGGCGGAGGCGCTCTACCACCTCGGCGAGAGCGCGCGCCGCTCGGGCGAGCTCGACGCCGCGGTCCAACCGCTGCGCGAGTCGATGCACATCGATCCGTCGAACCCGCGGCCCTACCGCGCGCTCGCCCGCGTCTACGACGAGCGCGGCGAGTGGAATCAGGGGATCGCGGTGCGTCGCTCGCGCCTCCAGGTCGCGACCGGCGCGGAGCGGTTCGAGCTCCTGCTCGATCTCGGCGACGTCCTCTTCGCGAAGCAGGACGATCGGAGCGGCGCCTCGCGCGCTTACACCGAGGCGCTCCAGGAGCGCCCCGACGATCGCAAGCTCCTCACGAAGCTGATGCAGCTCTACTCCGAGACGCAGGACTGGGGGAAGCTCCTCGACGTCGTCCTCCGCCTCTCCGACGGGGTCGAGGACCGCCGGCAACGTGCGAAGTACATGCACACCGCGGCCACGATCGCGGCGAAGCACACCGGCGATCCCGACACCGCGATCGACTTCTACCAGCGCGCGCTCATGTTCGATCCGTCGAACGAGAAGGCGCTCAACGAGGTGGTGGAGCTCCTCCGCCAGCGCGGGCGCAACGACGAGGTCGAGGACATCCTGAAGGCGCAGCTCGACGAGGCGAAGGTCGCGCAGGACCGCGACCGCATCGTCCGCGTCCTCGATCGCCTCGGCGATCTCTACCAGCGCTTCCTGAACGAGCCCGACCTCGCGGTCGACGCCTTCGAAGCGGCGCAGGCCTTCGATCCCGAGGACCGCGCGCGCGCGGAGAAGCTCGCCGAGATCTACGCCGCCGATCCCAAGCAGTACCTCGACAAGGCCGTCCTTGCGCAGGCGCAGATCCTCCGCAAGAACCCGTACCGGGTCGAGAGCTACAAGCTGCTCCGCGCGCTCTACACGAGCGAGAAGAAGGCCGACCCGGCGTGGTGCCTCTGCCAGGCGCTCTCGCTCCTCAAGCTCGCGGAGCCGGAGGAGGAGCGCTTCTACAGGAAGCACCGCTCCGAGAACGCGGCGCCGGCGCAGGCGACCCTCGACGACGACGGCTGGGCGCTCCTCCAGCACTGGGACCTCGATCCGCTCCTGACGCGCATCTTCGCGATCATCCAGCCGACGATCATCAAGGCGCGCACGCAGCCGATCGAGTCGCTCGGCTACGATCCGCGTTACGCGGTCGACACGTCGAAGCACCCGTACCCCGTCTCGCAGACGCTCTATTACACGCAGGGCGT